>JAIXZR010000058.1 GCA_027489455.1 Rubrivivax sp.
CACTTAGTGCCCGGGATGGGCGTGTTCAGGTAGGGGAAGGACGGCAGCAGCGGCACGACGGCCTGGTCCACCGCGTCGTGCAGCCTGAAGCTGGTGGCGCCCAGCGGCACCTTCGACGGGTTGCAGTCGGCACCGAAGCCCAGCGCATTGCCGGTGCCGTTGGCCACGCACAGGCCCCCCATCACCGCCACCAGGCTGATGTCGACCACGTCGTCCTTCGGCCGTCGGCCATTGGGGTAGCCGGCGTTGTCGTTGCCGCCAGCCAGGATGTTGCCGACGATGCCCAGGCGGTTCTGCTGCGCGAACGGCACCGGCGCGATGGCGGTGTTCAGGCGCAGCATTTCAGACGCCACGCCGTTGGCCGGCTTGTTGACGCCGGTGATGCCGGTCAGGAACGTCGTCACCAGGTCGTTGCGCGGGAAGTTGGTCGGCGCCGTGTTTGGCAGCGCCAGCGCGATTTCCAGCAGCGCGGGCAGCGTGGGGTTGGTCACGTAGTCGATGAACTGGCCGTCGCCGCTGGGGCTGGACGCATTGAACTTGTCCTTGTCCTTCAGCCCGATCACGACCTCGTTCACCAGCGGCATGCCCAAGCGCGACACCTGCACCCAGGCGCCGCCGGGCTTTTCGCTGGCCTGGTGGCCCGATGCCGGGCTGGGGTTCAGCAAGCGGGCCTGGCGCAGGCTGGCCGTGGTCCAGCCGCCGATGACGGTCTCGCTGCCCGCCACCAGGCAGCTGCGGTGCACTTCCAGCGCCAGCGTGGTGACGTTCTTGTCGCCAATCGTGTTGGGCAGCGCGCCGATGTTGGCCGGATCGGTGATGACGGCCACCGGCGCGTTCACCAGGTCGAAGATGGTGCCCAGGTTGACGGCGAACGCGTCCTGGCGCTGGCCGACGAAGACCCTGGCCGGAATGCTGCAACCCGGCACGTTGACGCTGTGGATGTGGCGCGCCGCATAGGCAGGGTAGTCGGGGATGGTCTTGGGGCCGATGTTGTCGACCGGCTTGTCGAACACCGCAGCGCCCGTGGCGGCGTGCGTCAGCGGCTGCGCGGCGCCACGGCGGCGGTCGCCGCGCACGATGGTGACGCCGTAGGTTTCGGCCAGATTCAGGTTGGCATCGCGCACGTTGGCCACCGGACCGGCCTGCACCAGCGGGATGGCGACGTTCTTGCCGCCCACCGGCAGCGTGATGCCCTGGCTGCGGCCAGCCGCCAGCGTGTTGGTGAAGCGGAACTGGAAGCTGATGTCTTCCTTCGCGTCGCCGTTGTTGTCGACGTGGATCTCGTACAGCGCGTTCGGGTCCAGCGCGAAGTAGTTCGGGCCACCGTAGGCGTCCTGCAGCGGCTGGTAGTTCGCGATCAGCGTGACGTAGTCGCCGCGGCCGGCTTCATAGCTGCGGAACATGTAGAAATCGCTGGCGTCGACCTTCGGGCTGGTGGTGATGAAAGGCGCTTCTCGGTGGCTGGAAGCGCCGGCGCTGGCAGCGCAGGCCAGCAGGGCAGCGGCCAGCAGCGGGGTGATGGCAGGGCGGGGGTTGGGCATGGGGGCTCCTGGGGTTGAACATCCGGAACCCGCATCAGCGGGGGGCTGCGGCGGGTCAGCGTCTGTACGCTGACCCGCCACCACTGGATGCAGACCGCCCGGTGCCGCGTCAGCCCGGCGCCTGGCGCGTGCCGGCAGGCGCGCCGGCGTACGGGTCGGCAAAGCCCAGCGCCAGCAAGAGCTGCGTTTCCAGCGCTTCCATGGCCTGCGCATCGGCCTCGCTGGTTTCGTGGTCGTAGCCCTGCGCGTGCAGCGTGCCGTGCACCAGCAGGTGCGCGTAGTGGGCGGCGGTGGCGATGCCCAAATCAGCGGCTTCGCGCTCCACCACCGGCGCGCACAGCACCAGGTCGGCCTGCACCACCGGTGCCTGCGCGTAGTCGAAGGTCAGCACGTTGGTGGCGTAGTCCTTGCCGCGGTACTCGCGGTTCAGCGCGCGGCCCTCCTCTGCATCGACGATGCGCACCGTGATTTCGCCCGGCGCCTGCAGCGCCGCACGCACCCAGCGCGCCACGTGATGCCGGGGCAGCAGCGCGCGGTGCCGCGGGTCGGCCCACTGCAGCGACAGCTGCAGGCCAGGCCGGCGCGGGCCGCCGGCCTTCACCGCCCCGCGGGCGGCGCTGGCCGCTGACGATCGTAGGCGTCCACGATGCGCGCCACCAGCGGGTGCCGCACCACGTCCTGCGCACCGAAGTGCGTGAAGGCAATGCCCGGCACGCGCTGCAGGATGTCTTGCGCCTCCACCAGCCCGCTGGGGTGGCCGGCGGGCAGGTCCACCTGGCTGGTGTCGCCCGTCACCACGCACTTGCTGCCAAAGCCGATGCGGGTGAGGAACATCTTCATCTGCTCGCGCGTGGTGTTCTGCGCCTCGTCCAGGATGACGGAGGCATGGCTCAGCGTGCGCCCGCGCATGAAGGCCAGCGGTGCGATCTCGATCTGCTGCCGCTCCAGCGCCTTGACCACGCGGTCGAAGCCCATCAGGTCGTACAGCGCGTCATACAGCGGGCGCAGGTAAGGGTCGACCTTCTGCTCCAGGTCGCCGGGCAGGAAGCCCAGGCGTTCGCCGGCTTCCACCGCCGGGCGCGTGAGCACGATGCGCTGCACGCCCTGGCGCTCCAGCGCGTCGACTGCGCAGGCCACGGCCAGGAAGGTCTTGCCGGTGCCGGCCGGGCCGATGCCGAAGGTCATGTCGTGGCCCAGGATCTGGCGCAGGTACTGGGTCTGGTTGGCGGTGCGGCCGGCCAGATCGGCATGGCGGGTGTGCAGCACCACGGGCGCCTGGCCTTCCGTCGCGCCGGCTGGCGGCCAGGGGCCGGCGGCCGGTGCGCTGGTGGGCTGGGCCTGGCGCAGCGCCAGCTCCAGGGTCTGCTCGCCGATAGGCCCGCGGGCGCGCTCGTACAGGCTGTCCAGCAGTCGGGCGGTGCGTTCCACCGCTTCGCGCTGGCCTTCGATGCGGAAGCTCGCCTCGCGCCGCGCCAGCGTCACCTGCAGCGCGGCTTCGATGCTGCGCAGATGCGCGTCCAGCGGGCCGCACAGATGGGCCAGACGGCGGTTGTCGTCGGCAGGCAGTTCATGGCGTCGGATCACGGTGGGCTTGGGCATTTGCGCACAGGGCCCCGCATTCTGGCAGCGCGGGGCGTCGGGCCGGGCACGCCCGCCGGCCACCGGGGGCAGAATCCGCCCCGCCCATGCTCATGCAACCCTTCCCGTCCGACTTCTGGCGCCGGCGTCCCGGCTGGCTGCGCCTGCTGTGCCTTTGCTGGCTGCTGGGCCTGCTGGCGGCCGGCTCGCCCGCGCAGGCCCAGACGCTGACGATCACGGCCGCGCTGGCCGCGCCCGGCGATGGCCCGGGCTATCCGGATGGCGACCCCGGCGCGCCCGTGGCCCTGCCGGATGAATGGGCAGCCTCACGCCACGGCTTTGCCGGATCGCTGTGGTACCGCGTCACCTTCACCCCGCCAGGTAACCTGGCTGGGGGTGAACTGCTGGCCCTGTACATCGACCATGTCTGCAGCAACTACCGCGTGCTGCTCAATGGCCAGGAAATCGCCACCGGCGGCCGCATGACGGCGCCGCTGACGCACAACTGCAACCACCCGCAACTCATCACCCTGCCCGGCGCACTGCTGCGCGCCGACGCCAGCACGCTGGATATCCAGGTCGCCGGCCATCGGCTGGCCGAAGTCGGGTCGCGCCAGCGCGCGGGCGGTCTGTCGGAGATCGTCATCGGCCCGCAGTCGGAGCTGTCGGCGCGCTACGCCCAGCGCACCGCGCTTCAGGTGACGGCGCCGCAGGCGGTGGGCGCCACGCTGCTGCTGATGGGCGGCTTCATGTTCGTGCTGGGTTTCATCAACCGGCAGGAAAGCCACCTGGCGTACTTCGGCGCACTGTCGGTGGGCTGGGCGCTGCTGGATCTGCGGCTGTGGCTGCGCACGCTGCCGCTGTCGCATTCGACGGCCGAGTTCCTGCTCGTCACGCTGCTGGGCTTCATCACCTGGGTGGCGGTGCAGTTCCTGCTGCGCTACGGCGGCGCGCGGCTGCAGACGGTGGACCGCGCCCTGCCGCTGCAGGCCGCCCTGCTGCCGCTGACGCTGATCCTGGCCGGCCCCGAGAACCTGCGCAAGGTGGCCACGGTCTGGTACGCCGTGCTGCTGGTGGAAGTGATGGTGGCTTCGGGCTGGTACCTGTGGCGCGAAAGGCCGCGGCGCTCTTTCTGGCTGATGGGGCCGCTGCTGCTGGCGATGGCGCTGGCCGGGGTGATCGAGCTCGTGGCCCAGCGCACCGGCCAGCGCCCGCTGGCTGCGCACATCGCCGCGCTGCTGGCACCGGTGCTGTTCGTCATCGTCGGCCTGCGGCTGGTGCAGCAGCAGGGCCGGGCGCGGCAGACGGTGGAGCAGGACAAGGCGATCCTGGAACAGCGCGTGGCCGAAGCCGCCGCCGAGATCGAGAACAACTATCGCCAGCTCAGCGAGCTGAAGGTGGAACAAGTGACCGAGCGCGAGCGCAAGCGCATCGCCGCCGATCTGCACGACGACCTGGGCGCGAAACTGCTGACGATCGTCCACACCAGCGACAACGAACGCATCAGCACCCTGGCACGTGAGGCACTGGAGGAAATGCGCCTGTCGGTGCGCGGCCTCACCGGCAAGGCTGTGCGCCTGGGCGACGCCCTGGGCGACTGGCGCGCCGAAGTCGTCTCGCGCCTGGCGCAGGCCGGCATCGAAGGCGAATGGGACGCGCCGGAGGACCTGCCGCAGCGCCTGTCGGCCCGCGCCTACGTGCAGACCACGCGCATCCTGCGCGAAGCCACCAGCAACATCATCAAGCACAGCAACGCCACCCTGTGCACGATGAAATGCACCATCGAGCACGGCGACCTGGTGTTCGTGGTGCAGGACAACGGCGACGGCATCGCCCCCGAAACCGAAGGCCGCCTGGACCGCGGCCACGGCCTGGCCAGCATGAAGAACCGGGCCAAGCAACTGCAGGGACAGTGCCTGGTGGAATCCGGCCCGGGCTACGGAACCGTGATACGCCTCACGGTTCCGCTGGATCGTGCCACCGAAGCCGCGCCGCCCGCCTAAGCCTGGAGACGGCTGGCCGATAACATGCCATGCTGCCGAATAGGACACCCCGCATGAAAACGATTCTGCTGCTCGAAGACTTGCCCGAGATCCGCGTCTGGATGCGCAAGCTGGTGCTGCAGGTCTTCCCCGGTGCGCACCTGTCCGAGAGCGCGCGCGTGAGCGACGCGATCGAGCTGGTGTCGGCGGTGAAGTTCGATCTCGCCCTGATCGACCTGGGCCTGCCCGACGGCAGCGGCGTCGACGTGGTGGCCAAGCTGCGCGAGGTGCAGCCCGATGCGCAGAGCGTGGTGGTGAGCATCCACGACGACGACGAGCACCTCTTCCCCGCCCTGCAGGCCGGCGCCTTCGGCTACATCCTGAAGGAACAGGCGCGCGAGCTGATCACCGAGCAGCTGCAGCGCATCAGCCAGGGCGAGCCGCCGCTGAGCCCGAGCATCGTGCGCCGCGTTATGGCCTACTTCAGCGCCAAGGCCAAGCCGCATGCCAACAGCTCGCATGCGATGCCCAACGTCAACCTCACCGACCGCGAAAGCGAAGTCCTGCTGCGCGTGGCCAAGGGCTACACCCTGCCCGAGATCGGCGTGCAGCTGGGCCTGAGCCGGCACACGATCGCCGACTACGTCAAGCAGATCTACCGCAAGCTCAACGTGAGCTCGCGCGCTGAAGCCGCGCTGGAAGCACAGCGGCTGGGCCTGTTCCGCTGATACAGCGGCTGCGCCCGGCCAGGCCGGGCTGCAGGCTCAGCGCTCCCGGAAGGCTTCCTGGCTCTTCAGCATCGGCCGCAGCATGAAGGCCAGCACCGAGCGCTGCCCGGTGCGGATCTCCACCGTCCCGGTCATGCCGGGCAGCACCGGCAGGGTCTTGCCGCCGCCTTCCAGCGCGTTGCCGTCGGCCTGCACCATGGCCCGGTAGTAGGTGCCTTCGGGCGTGGCGGCGCGATCGGGGTCGCCCAGGGCGTCGGGGCTGATCGAGTAGACCTTGCCTTTCAGGCCGCCGTAGATCGTGTATTCGTAGGCCGAGAGCTTGATCTCCACCGCCTGCCCCACGCGCACGAAGCCGATGTCGGCCGGGCGCACGCGCGCTTCCACCAGCACGCGCGGGCCCAGGGGCAGCAGCTCCATCACCGGCGCGCCAGGCCCCACCACGCCCCCGATGGTGTTGCTGCGGATCTGCTTGACCACGCCACGCACGGGCGATGTCAGCGTCGTGCGGCGCAGCATGTCGTCGCGCACCACCAGCTGTTCTTCCAGCAGCGCAAGTTCGGTGCGCACGCGCACCAGCTCGCCGGCAGCATCCTGCCGGAAGCGGTTCACGCGCTCCTGGGCCTGCAGGTTGAGATCGTTGACCTGGCGGCGCAGGCGCATCACCTCGACTTCGCTCATCAGGCCCTTGGCCGACATCGTCTCGGCCACCGCCAGCTCGCGCTGCAGCAGGGCCACGCTGCGGCGGGTGCTGGCCACGGCCTCGTCCAGCCCGCGCTGGCGCGCCTCGTAGCTTTCGGTTTCGCCCTGCACGATGCCGCGCACGGCCAGCACCTGGGGCGGGAAGGTCAGCGCGCGGCCGCTGGCTTCGCTTTCCAGCCGCGCCACCGCGGCCTTCAGCGCCAGGCGCTTGGCCTGGCCTTCGGCCTGCTGGGCTTCGAAGCGGGTGGGGTCCAGCACGGCCAGCGGCTGGCCGGGGGCCACCTGTTGGCCCTCGCGCACCATCACCTGGCGCAGGATGCCGCCTTCCAGGCTGGCGATGACCTGCTCGCGCCCGTCGGGCACCACGCGGCCGTTGGCGCGGGTGACGATGTCCACCTGCGTCAGCGCCGCCCAGCCAATGCCCAGCAGCACCACCAGCAACATCAGGTAGACGGCGTACATCGCCGCCGGCGCGGCTTCCACCACCTGCGCGCCGCCCACGGCGCTGACGTAGGGCACGTCGCTGCGCTGCAGCTCGGGGGTGCGCGGGCCGCGGCCGAAGAGCTTCACAGCGCGGCCTGCCTGTCCTGCGGCTGCATGGTGGGGTGCTGCACGACGTTGGTGGCCGGCGCCGCGCCCGGCGGCCGGGCGGCGCCCGAGAGCGCGGCCAGCACCTGGGTCTTGGGCCCGTCCATCACCAGGCGGCCGGCGTCGACCACCACGATGCGGTTCACCAGCTCCAGCACCGCCGGGCGGTGCGTGACGACGATCAGCGTGCAGTCACCGCAGGCGGCCTTGAGCTGGCGCAGGAAGGCGACTTCGCTCTGCGCGTCCATCGAGCTGGTGGGCTCGTCCATCAGCAGCACTTGCGGCTTCATCACCAGGCAGCGCGCCAGCGCCACCAGCTGCCGCTGGCCGCCGGAAAGCAGGCTGCCGGCCTCGCCCACCGGCAGCTCCCAGCCCTGCGGGTGGCTGCTGACGAGCCGGTCCAGGCCCGTCAGGCGCGCCACCTCGGCCAGCCGGGTGGCATCGGCGCCGGGGCGGTCCAGCAGCACGTTGTCGCGCAGCGTGCCGCTGAACAGCCGCGGATCCTGGCTGACGAAGCCGACGCGGGCACGGTAGTCGGCCGGGTCGATCTGGCGCAGATCCATGCCGTCGGCTTCGACCATGCCTTCGCTGGGCAGGTACAGGCCGGCCAGCAGGCGCAGCACCGTGCTCTTGCCCGAGCCGATGCGCCCGAGGATGGCCACGCGTTCACCGGCGGCAAAGCGCAGCGTGACGTTCTTCAGCACGCGCGGCCCGCCGCCGGGCGTGGGCTGCGTGGCCCCACTGCCGGCCAGGGCCGGGCTGGGGTAGGAGAACGAGGCATCCACCAGCGCCAGCGCGCCGCTGAGCTCGCGCCGCGGCACGTAGGCCTTGCCGGGCTCGCGGTCCAGCGGCTGCTGCATCACGTGGTCCAGCGCGCGCATGGCGGCGCGGGCGCCCTGGTAGCGCGTGGCCAGCTGCACCACGCTGGACAGCGGCGCGATCGCGCGCGAAGCGAACATCACCGCGCCGACCAGCGCTCCGGCGGTGAGCTGCTTGTCGGCGATGAGGAAGACGCCCGCGATCATCATCACCATCGTGATGAGCTGCTGCGCGACGGCCGAGACGTTGACCGTCAGCGCGCTGACCTTGCGCGAGCGCAGCATCGCTTCGGCGGCCGCGGCGGTGGACGCCTCGTAGCGGCGCAGGAAGCGGCCCTGCGCGCCGGCGGCCTTGAGGTCTTCCATGCCGTCCACGGCTTCGACCAGCACACCGTGCAGATCGGCCAGCTCGGCGTTGTGGCTGTTCATGGCGCGGCGCAGGCTGCCCTGGATCAGCACCGACATCAGCAGCAGGAGCGGGATCGCGATCACCAGCACCCAGCCCAGCGGCCCGGCGATGACGAAGGTCATGGCCACGAAGACGACGATGAAGGGCAGGTCCGACAGCGCCGAGAGGGTGGCCGAGGCAAAGAAATCGCGCACCTGCTCCACCTGCGCCAAGTGGTGGGCATAGGCGCCGCTGGAGGTGGGCCGGTGCTCCATGCGGATGCCCAGGGTCTGGCGGAACAGCGTGGCGCCGATGATCAGATCGGCCTTGCGGCCGGCCATGTCGATCAGGTAGGCGCGCAGCTGCCGCGCCACCAGGTCCAGCAACAGCGCCAGCGCGCTGGCGCTGGCCACCGCGGCCAGGGTGACGAAGGCCTGGTGCGGGATCACTTTGTCCAGGATGACCGAGCTCGCCAGCCCGGTGACGAGCATCAGCATGTTCGACAGGAAGGCCGCCAGCAGCGCGCCGCGGTAGTAGGGCACGAAGCGGCGCAGCGTGCCCCACAGCCAGTGGCTGCCGGGGTCGCGCAGATCGGCGCTGTCCTGCCCCTGGGTGACGGCCGGCGTGGGGATGGGCGTGGCCACCAGGGCCAGGCCGGTGTATTCGGCCACCAGTTCTTCTTCGCTGGCGCTGCAGGCGTGGTGCTCGCGGCCGGGCATGACGATGTCGTAGCGGCGCGGGTCAGCCGCGTGCCGCGCCACCACGACGCAGGCATCGCCTTCCTTCAGCAGCAGCACCGCCGGCAGCAGCAGGGTGTGCAGCTCACCGATCGCGCGCTGCACCAGGCCGGCGCTGTAGCCGGCCTCGCGCAGGGCCTGCAGGGCCTGGTCGGGCGCCAGCCGTCGCACGCTGGCGCCATCCCCGCCCGGCGCGGGCAGCCCGGCCAGCAGCGATTCGGGCGTGCGTTCGCGGCCATGGTGGCGCGTCAGCCAGCTGATGGCATGGGCCAGCGCGTCGTTGTCCACGTCCCAGCCCACGGCCGGGCCTTCCGGCGGGGCCGGGGGCGCGGGGGCGGCGGTGTCGCTCATGCGGATGGCTCAGGGGCGGGCGGCTCAGGGGCGCGGGACTGCAGGGTGACCCGGTACGACGCGCGGCTCAGGCCCGCGCCAGCGCGCGGGCGGCGCGGGCCCGCAGCGCCAGATCCTCGAACGCGGCTTCGATCTCGCGCACCGTCTGCGGCACGTCGAAGAGCCGGCTGCTGCGGGCGTGCTCGGCCAGGTAGCGCCGGTACGAGGCCACGCGCGCCGGCGTGCGGCCCAGCGTGATGGCCAGGCGTTCGTAGTCGGGCAGGCTGTCGGTGACGAGATCGGGCAGGCCCACCGCGTGCAGCAGACTGCCGGCCATGCGGC
This sequence comes from Rubrivivax sp., assembly GCA_027489455.1. Classification (GTDB taxonomy): domain Bacteria; phylum Pseudomonadota; class Gammaproteobacteria; order Burkholderiales; family Burkholderiaceae_C; genus Rubrivivax. Next base: position 9,732 of record JAIXZR010000058.1, read on the forward strand.
TGATGTAGGTGCGGCCACTGCGCGTGAGGATGGGCGTGCCCATCCACAGCGCGTCGCTGGCGGTGGTGCCGGCGTTGTAGGGGAAGGTGTCCAGCACCAGATCGGCCAGCGTGAAGCGCGCCAGGTAGTCCGGCGGCGCCACGCGCGGCGCGAACACCAGCCGCTCTGCCGCCACGCCGGCCGCGGCGGCGGCCGCCAGCATGTTGCTGCGCGCGGTGTCGTTGTCGGCCAGCAGCCACAGCACGCTGCCGGGCACGGCGGCCAGGATGCGCATCCAGGTGCCAAACATCTCGGCCGTGAACTTGTGGTTGTTGTTGAAGCTGCAGTAGACGAAGGCATCGTCGGGCAGGCCGTACTGGCGGCGCTGCGGCGCGGCGCCCACCACGCGCTGGCGGTCGCTCACCTGGTAGCAATGCGGCAGGTAGATGGGCTTTTCGGAACAGAACGGCAGCAGCTCGGGCGGCATCACGTAGCGGTCGGCCAGCATCCAGTCCACGCCCGGCAGCGCGCTGGTGCCGGGCAGGCCCAGGTAGCTCACCTGCACCGGCGCCCCGCGCCAGCCCAGGATGGCCGGGCGCGCCCCATTCGTCAGGCCCTGCAGATCCACCAGCACGTCGATGCCGGCCTGCGCGATCAGCCGCGCCGCAGTGGCGTCGTCCACGCCGGCCAGGCGCACGTGCTGGTCGATGGCCTTCAGGATGCGCAGGCGCTGCGGCTGGCGCGACTCGGGCGTCCAGTCGAAGGCCCAGACCTCGAAGCGGCGGCGGTCGTGCAGCTCAAAAAGCTCCGCCGTCAGCAGGCCCACGGCGTGGGTGTGCAGGTCGCCGCTGAGATAACCCACGCGGATGCGCGCGTCGGCGGCCAGATCGCGCGGCGGCACCTGGGCATGCAGCGGCGGGCCGGCGGGCGGGCGCGGCACGCGTTCGTGCACGAAGCGCTGCGCGCTGAGCAGCTGCAGCGCCGGGTCGTCCGACAGGCCCATCATCGCCAGCAGCGAGGTGCCCAGCAGGAACTGGTGGGGCGTGACATCGCCCACCGCCAGGTCGTGCGGCCAGGCGCACTGCTTCTGGCGGATGTGCACGTAGTGCTGCACCACGTCGAGCTGGCCGGCCTTGATCTCCAAGCTGCGGCGCATCAGGGCTTCGGCTTCGGGGTAGCGGCGGGCCGTCTCCATCATGCGCGCGCTGTTGTTCAGCGCATGCAGGCGGTGGTCGACGGGGGCGGCCGGCTGGGCGTCGAAGACCTGCGCCCAGGTGGCCAGCGCGGCGTCGATCTCGCCACGGCGTTCCTGCAGGTGGCCCAGGTTCAGCAGCGCCGGCGCAAAGCCCGGGGCGAAGCCCAGCGCGCGCTGGTACGCGGCTTCGGCTTCGGCATCCTGCCCGGCGGCCGACAGCGCCGTGCCCCAGTTGAAGCAGGCCACGTGGCGCAGCGGCGATGTCGTGGCTGCCACCCAGCCGGCATACAGCTGCGCCGCAGCCGCGGGCTGGCCGGCGGCCTGCAGCGCGCCGGCCTGTTCCATCAGCGCCTGCAGGCTGAGTGCAGCCACTGCTGGCGCGGCGGCAGCGGGCGGCGGGGCAGAGGTGCGGGTCATGGGGCAGGTGAAGGGGGCAGGTGAAGGGGCCGGGTGATCGGGTTGGGCCGCCCGCCGAAGCGGGGCGGGCAGTGCAGGACGGGGGTCATCGCGCAGCACACGCCCCGGCACCGGCGCCAGGCGCCAGGCCGCGCGCCTGCTCCCTGGGCATGCTAGGCAGCGGGGGCGGGGGCGGACGGGCGAACAAGGGGCGGAAGGCGGGCCTTCTCGGGGTTCTGCCACCAGCGGTGGCAACATCCAGCGCCCGGCCTCCCTGCGCCGGGCCCGCCTTCATGAACCTGCCACCCCCGCTGCCCGCAACGCTGCCCGCCCGCCTGCTGGCGCGGTGCGCCATCGCGCAGCGTGCCGCGCTGGCCCTGCTGGGCGCACTGGCCGCGGGGCTGCTGGCGGCCGCGGCGCCGCCCGCGGTGGCGGCAGCAGCCACCGGCCCGCTGCCGGCCGAGGCCTTCTTCCGGCCGCCCGAAGTGCAGGACGCCGTGCTGTCCCCCAGCGGCCAGTGGCTGGCGGTGACCACCGCCGCTGGCGCCGAGCGCGTGTCGCTGGTGGTGTTCGACCTGCGCGCCACCGAAGGCCGGCTGCCGGCGCAGCGGCTGGTGCAGTTCCGCGAGGTGGACGTCGCCAGCGTGGCCTGGGTGGCCGAAGACCGGCTGGTCTTCACCGTGAGCGAATCCGACACCCCCAGCGGCGAGCGCCCCGGCAGCGGCCTTTACGCCATCAACGTGGACGGCAGCCAGATGCGCCAGCTGATCGCCCGCAAGGCGAGCGGCCCCGTCGTCGAGCCCAGCCGCCAGCTGGGCCGCGAAGCGCTGAGCCCGGCGCACACGCTGCTGTTCGTGCCCTCGCCGGGGGCGGGGGGCGGGGAAGCGCAGGTCATCGTCGGCCAGATGCAGGTGGACACCGGCGGCAACCTGCGCCGGGTGGTGCCGTTGTGGCTGGACACCCGCAGTGGCCGCAGCCGCAGCCTGGGCGTGCCGGTGCCGCAAGGCGCGCAGCGCTGGGTCTTCGACGGCCGCGGCCGCCCGGGCGCCGTGACGACGCTGCTGGAAGGCCGCACCGCGCTGCTCTGGCGCGCCCCCGGTGCGCCGGAGGAAGCCGAGTGGCAGACACTGGCCCAGGGCACCGCCATCGGGCTGCCGCTGCTGCCGCGCTTCGTGGGCGATGACGGCAGCCTGCTCGTCGAACACGTGCAGGGGCCGGGCGGCACCACGGTGCTGTCGCGCTTTGACTTCGCCACCGGGCGGCCGGCACCCGAGCCCTGGGTGAAGGCCCCGGGCTTCGATTTCCAGGGCAGTGTGCTGCGCTCGGACGTGGACGGCAGCATCGCCGGCGTGCAAGTGGTCACCGATGCCGAGACCACGGTCTGGACCGACGCCGCCCAGCGCGAGATGCAGGAACGCGCCGATGCCTTCCAGCCCGGCCGGGTGAACCGCCTGAGCTGCCGGCGCTGCGGCCAGCCCGACGCGGTGGCGCTGGTGGATTCGTATTCCGATCGCCAGCCGGGCGCGCTGTGGCTGTGGCGCGCCGCCACCGGCCGCTGGCAGCTGCTGGCCGAACGCCAGCCCGGCCTGCGCGGGCACGCCATGGCCGAAGTTGAGCTGCACCGCATCGCCGCGCGCGACGGGCGCAGCCTGCCCGTGTGGCTGACGCGCCCGCCCGCCAGCACCGGCAGCGGGCCGCGGCCCGCCGTGGTGCTGGTGCATGGCGGCCCCTGGCTGCGCGGCGGCAGCTGGCGCTGGGAGCCGCTGGCGCAGTTCCTGGCCTCGCGCGGCTACCTCGTCATCAGCCCGGAATTCCGCGGCAGCCGCGGCTACGGCCTGGACCACTTCCGCGCCGGGTTCCGGCAATGGGGCCGTGCGATGCAGGACGACGTGGCCGATGCCCTGGCCTGGGCGCAGGCCGAGAAGCTGGCCGACGAGCGCGCCTGCATCGCCGGGGCCAGCTACGGCGGCTATGCCACGCTGATGGGCCTGGTGCGCCATCCGCAGGCCTACCGCTGCGGCGTGGCCTGGGTGGCGGTGACGGATCTGATGTTGCTGGTGGAAGGCTCGTTCTGGATCAACGACGACACCTCCAGCGGCAGCCGCCAGTACGCCCTGCCGGAAATGATCGGCGACGCCACGGCCGATGCCAGGATGCTGCGCAGCGTCTCGCCCGTGCTGCTGGCCGCGCAGATGCAGGCGCCGCTGCTGCTGGCCTTTGGCGAAGCCGACCGGCGCGTGCCGCTGGTGCATGGCGAACGCATGCGCCAGGCGCTGCGCGAAGCCGGCCGCGAGCCCGAGTGGATCAGCTACCCGGGCGAAGGCCATGGCCAGTGGCGCACCAGCACGCAAGCCGATTTCGCCCGGCGCATGGAAGCCTTCCTGGCCCGGCACCTGGCCCCCGGCCCGGCCCGCCCCCCGGACGCGCCGCGCTGACGATGCCCGCCGAGCGGGCCTACTTGTTCATCCACCCCATCGCGCTGGGCAGCCAGGTAGCGATGGCCGGGAACACCAGCACGATGACCAAGGCCGCGAGCTGGATGGTGATGAAGGGCCAGACGCCGCGGTAGATCTCGCGCGTCTGCACCACGGCCGGCGCCACGCCGCGGAAGAAGAACAGGCTCCAGCCCACGGGCGGGGTGAGGAAGCTGGTCTGCATGTTGATGCAGATGAGCGCCGCCAGCCAGACCATGTCCACGCCCTGCGCCGCGAAGTAGGGCAGGAAGAGGGGCAGCACGATGTAGCTGATCTCGGCCCATTCCAGCAGCACCCCGGCCAGGAACAGCACGCCCATGAAGAACAGGATGTCGGTGGTGGTGCCGCCGGGGATCAACGCGAACAGGTCCTGGATCAGGCGTTCGCCGCCCAGCCCGCGGAAGGCCAGGCTGAAGGCCTGCGCCGTCATGATGACGAAGAAGATCATCACGCTGGTGTTCAACGTGTCGCGGCAGGTCTCGCGCAGCACGCTCACCGTGAGCTTGCCGCTGAGCGCGACGATGATCAGCCCGCCCAGCGCGCCGATGGCCGCGGCCTCGGTGGGTGCGGCCACGCCGCCCATGATCGACCCCAGCACCGCCACCACCAGCAGCAGCGCCGGCATCACGCCCTTGATCAGCCGCACCACGAGTTGCCCGCGCGACAGCGCATCGCGTTCGGCGGCCGGTATTGGCGGTGCCTTGTCCGGGTAGCGCCAGGCGTAGATCAGGATGTAGGCGATGTACAGGCCCGCCAGCATCAGCCCCGGGATCAGCGCGGCGGCGAACAGCGTGCCCACCGACTCGTTCATGATCTCGGCCAGCAGCAGCAGCACCAGGCTCGGCGGGATGATCTGCCCCAGCGTGCCGCTGGCGCAGATGACACCAGAAGCCAGCGCGTGGTCGTACTTGTACTTCAGCAGGGTGGGCAGTGCGATCACGCCCAGCAGCACGATGGTGGCGCCGACGATGCCCGTGGTGGCACCCATGATCACGCCGAAGATGATGATGCCCACGCCCATGCCGCCGGGCAGGCGGCCGGCGATGTGGCCGATGACTTCCAGCATGTCCTGCCCCAGGCGCGACTTCTCGAGCATCACGCCCATGAAGACGAACATCGGCAAGGCCAGCAGCGACTGGTCGGTGGCCACGCCGTAGATGCGCGCGGGCAGCAGGTTGAACAGGCTGTCGCCGAAGCCGATGAAGCCGAAGACGA
>JAIXZR010000133.1 GCA_027489455.1 Rubrivivax sp.
GCCGTGGCCGAGGGCTTCGGCTACAAGGCCAGCAAGGAACAGCGCAGCAGCGAAGTGCTGATGCACCGCTACTACTGGGCTGCCAAGGCGGTGACGCAGCTCAACCAGATCCTGATGCTGAACATCGAAGAACGTGTCACCGAGAGCGAAGCCGTGCCCATGCGCCCGATCACAGCGCGCTTCTTCGACCGCGCGGGCATGCTGGAAGTGGCCAGCGACGACCTGTACCTGCAGAACCCGCACGCCATCCTCGAGACCTTCCTGGTCTACCAGCAGACGCCCGGGCTGTCTGGCCTGTCGGCACGCACGTTGCGCGCCCTGTACAACGCCCGCAACGTGATGGGGGCGGATTTCCGCCGCGACCCCATCAACCGCGAGCTGTTCATCGACATCCTGCGGCAAAAGACCGGCACCACGCACGTGATGCGGCTGATGAACCAGACCAGCGTGCTGGGCCGCTACCTGTGGGTGTTCCGCCGCATTGTGGGCCGCATGCAGCACGACCTGTTCCATGTCTACACCGTGGACCAGCACATCCTGATGGTGGTGCGCAACGTGCGCCGCTTTTTCATCCCCGAACACGCGCACGAATATCCGTTCTGCAGCCAGCTGGCGGCGCAGTGGGCCGAGCCCTGGCTGCTGTACATCGCGGCCATCTTCCACGACGTGGCCAAGGGCCGCGGTGGCGACCATTCGGAACTGGGCGCGGTGGAAGCGCGCCGGTTCTGCCGCGACCACGGCCTGTCGCGCGACGACACGCAGCTGATCGAATTCCTGGTGCTGCAGCACCTGACGATGAGCCGCATCGCGCAGAAGGAAGACCTGTCGGACCCGGACGTGATCCAGCGCTTCGCGCAGCTGGTGGGCACGCCTCGCCGGCTGACGGCGCTGTACCTGCTGACGGTGGCCGACATCCGCGGCACCAGCCCGCGCGTGTGGAACGCCTGGAAGGCCAAGCTGCTGGAAGACCTGTTCCGCTACACCCTGCGCGCCCTGGGCGGGGCCCAGCCCGACCGCGATGCCGAGATCGAAGCCCGGCGGCAGGAAGCGCGCCAGAACCTGGCCCTGCACTCGGCCCTGCCCGGCACCGAAGAACCGCTGTGGCGCACGCTGGAAGTGAGCTACTTCGCGCGCCACGACGCGGCCGACATCGCCTGGCACGCACGCTCGCTGTGGCGGCACGTGGAAACTACGGTGCCGATCGTGCGGGCGCGGCCTTCGTCCGTGGGCGACGGGCTGCAGGTGCTGGTGTACGCGCCGGACCGGCCTGATCTGTTCGCCCGAATCTGCGGCTACTTCGACAGCGCTGGCTTCAGCATCCAGGACGCGAAGATCCACACCACGCGTGCCGGCTACGCGCTGGACACCTTTCAGGTCATCAGCCTGGTGGGCGCCGGCCTGGTGAGCGAAGCCACCGGGCGCAGCGGGCCGCGCGAACTGCCCTACCGCGACCTGACGGCGCTGGTGGAAACGCAGGCCGCCCAGGCCTTGGCCAGCGACGGCCCGCTGCCCGAGCCGCAACGGCGCCGCGTATCGCGCCGCGTAAAGCACTTCCCCGTCACCCCACGTGTGTCGCTGAGCCCGGACGAGCGCGCCCAGCGCTGGCTGCTCACCGTGTCTGCCAGCGATCGATCAGGCCTGCTGTACGACGTGGCGCGGGTGCTGGCGCGCTACCAGGTCAACCTGCAGCTGGCCAAGGTCAGCACGCTGGGCGAGCGCGTCGAGGACACCTTCCTGGTGGACGGCGCCGTGCTGCAGCAGAGCAAGGCGCAGCTGAAGATCGAAAGCGAGCTGCTCGACGCCGTGGCCGCACCCCCCACCTGACCAGCGCACCCTCAGACCCGATGGCCACGCACCCGATCACCGCCGCCCAGGCCATGGCCCGGCTGCATGAATTCGACGCCGTCATCGATGCGCGCAGCGAAAGCGAATTCGCCGAAGACCGCCTGCCCGGTGCGGTGAACTGGCCCACGCTGAACGACGCCCAGCGCGCCCAGGTGGGCACCCAGTACAAGCAGGTTTCGGCCTTCGATGCGCGCAAGCAGGGGGCCGTGCTGGCCGCGCGCAACATCGCCGCGCACATCGAACGCGAGACCCCCGGCCTGCCGCAGCGCTGGCGGCCGCTGGTGTACTGCTGGCGTGGCGGCCAGCGCTCGGGCTCGCTGGCCATGGTGCTGGGGGCCATCGGCTTCAGCGTGGCGGTGCTGGAAGGCGGCTACCGCGAGTTCCGCCGCGCCGTTCTGGCCGAACTGGACACCCTGCCGCTGGCCCTGGATTTCCAGGTGCTGTGCGGCCGCACCGGATCGGCCAAGAGCCGGCTGCTGCAGGCCCTGGCGGCCGAAGGCGCGCAAGTGCTGGATCTGGAAGCGCTGGCGGTGCACCGGGGCTCCGTGCTGGGCCCGCTGCCAGGGCAGCCGCAACCCAGCCAGAAGGCCTTCGAGACCGCTGTATGGCAGGCCCTGCGCTCGCTGCAGCCGGGGCGGCCGGTGTTTGCGGAAAGTGAAAGCCGCACCATCGGCCGGCTGCGTGTGCCGGCCGTGCTGATGGAACGGCTGCGTGCCTCCCCCTGCGTCGAACTGCGACTGCCGGTGCCGGCGCGCGTGGACTTCCTGCTGCAGGACTATGCGCACTTCCTGGCCGACACGGCGGCGTTCTGCGACCGCATCGACGCGCTGCGCCAGGTGCAGGGCCACGGCGTCATCGATGCCTGGCAGGCCCAGGCCCGGGCCGGCGACTGGGCGGGTGTGGTCGAACGCCTGCTCACCGCGCACTACGACCCGGTCTATGCCCGCTCGACTGCCCGCAACTACGGTGGCTACGCCCAGGCCCGGGTGCTGGAGCTGCCAGACGCGCGCCCGGCCCAGCTGCGCGCGGCTGCGCTGGCACTGATGGGCAACGCAGCGCCCCATGCCACCAACGCCTGAACATTCCGCCCCCCAGGCCCGGGCGGTGACGCTGGGCCAGCCGCTGTCCTGGCTGCGGCGGGGCTGGGCCGATCTGCGCGCCTGCCCGCTGCCGGGCCTGCTGCACGGGCTGGCCGCGGCGGCCTTCGGCTGGCTGGTGCTGTACTTCGCGCACGATCACTTCTGGATCATGGCCGGTGCCTTCAGCGGCTTCCTGATCGTGGCCCCCATCGTCGCCACGGGCCTGTATGCCGTCAGCCGCGGCCTGGCGCGCGGCCAGCGCATGGGGCTGGCGCAGGTGCTGGCGGTCTGGCGCTCGCAGGACCCGCGGCTGATGCACTTTGGCCTGCTGCTGGCGCTGGCCGGCACTGGCTGGGTGATGACGTCCGCCGCGATGGTGACCAGCTTTACCCAGATGCCCATCGACCGCCCGATCGACTTCCTGCACTACGTGGTGCTGGAAGAAGAGGGCTGGGTCTTCGAGGCCTGGCTGATGCTGGGCGGCGTGCTGGCAGCACCGGTCTTCGCGTCCAGCGTGGTGGCCATCCCGCTGCTGCTGGACCGCCAGGTCGACGTGCTCACCGCCGTGCTGACGAGCTGGCGTGTGGTGCAGGCTTCCCCCGCAGCGCTGGCCCTGTGGGCCGCGCTGCTGTGGGCCATCACCGGGCTGGGGATGCTGACGGGGCTGCTGGGGCTGGTCGTCGTCGTGCCCTGGCTGGCCCACGCCAGCTGGCATGCGTACTGCGACCTGGTGGATTGATGTTCGGCTACACCGAGGAGCAGATCGCCAGCTTCGGCCTGACCTTCGGTGTCAGCGCGTTCATGCTCTACATGGCCTTCATCATCTGGCGCCTGGCGCGGGATTCGAAGGCCGGTCGGCTGGGCACCTTCGTGCTCTTCCTGGCGCTGGGCTTCGGGCTGCTGGGCTTCGTCGCCAAGGGCATCATCAAGCTGGTACTGGCGGGCACCTGAGGGTGCCCGACAAACCTCAGCGGTCGGCGGGCACCTGAGGGCGCCCGCCAGGGTCATCAACCCATGTGCATGCCGCCGTTGCAGCTGAAGTCGGCGCCAGTGGAAAAGCCCGAATCCTCGCTCGCCAGCCAGGCGACGATGGAGCCGATCTCCTCCGGCGTGCCCAGCCGCTTGACGGGGATCGTGGCGACGATCTTCTCCAGCACCTCGGGCTTGATGGCGCGGACCATGTCGGTGCCGATGTAGCCCGGGCTCACGGTGTTCACCGTCACGCCCTTGCTGGCCACTTCCTGCGCCAGGGCCATGGTGAAGCCGTGCATGCCGGCCTTGGCGGCGCTGTAGTTGGTCTGCCCGGCCTGGCCCTTTTCGCCGTTGACAGAGCTGATCTGGATGATGCGGCCCCAGCCCTTTTCCACCATGCCCGGCACCACCTGCTTGGTGACGTTGAACATGCTGTTGAGGTTGGTGTCGATGACGGCCTTCCAGTCCTCGGGGGTCATCTTCAGGAACATGCGGTCCTTGGTGATGCCCGCGTTGTTCACCAGCACGTCGATGCTGCCGTGCTCGGCCGTGGCCTTGGCGAAGGCGTCCACCGTGCTCTGCCAGTCAGCGACATTGCCCACGCTGGCGTAGAAGGTGTAGCCCAGGGCTTTCTGCTCGTCCAGCCACTTGGCGTAGTCGCGGCTGGGGCCGCAGCCGGCGATGACCTTGAAGCCTTCCTTGTGCAGGCGCTGGCAGATGGCGGTGCCGATGCCGCCCATGCCGCCGGTCACGTATGCGAGTTTCTGAGCCATGGTGTTCTCTCCTGAATGAGGTGTGTGGGGTGGATTCTCAGCGCTCGACGGTCAGGGCGACACCCATGCCACCCCCTATGCACAGGCTGGCGATGCCCTTCTTCGCGTCGCGGCGCACCATCTCGTGCAGCAGCGTCACCAGGATGCGGCAGCCGCTGGCACCGATCGGGTGGCCGATGGCGATCGCGCCACCGTTGACGTTGACCTTGCTCGTGTCCCAGCCCATTTCCTGGTGCACGGCGCAGGCCTGGGCGGCGAAGGCTTCGTTGATTTCCAGCAGGTCCAGGTCCTGCGGCTTCCAGCCCGCGCGTTCCAGCGCGCGGCGCGCGGCGGGTACCGGGCCCATGCCCATGATCTTCGGGTCCAGGCCGGCGCTGGCGTAGCTGGCTATGCGCGCCAGTGGCGTCAGGCCCAGCGCCTTGGCCTTGGCGGCCGTCATCACCACGACGCCGGCAGCGCCATCGTTCAGGCCACTGGCGTTGCCGGCCGTCACGCTGCCGGCTTTGTCGAAAGCCGGACGCAGGCCGGCCAGGGCTTCGGCGCTGGTCTTCTTGTTGATGAACTCGTCGGAAGCGAAGACGACCGGATCGCCCTTCTTCTGCGGAATGCTCACCGGCACGATCTCATCCTTGAAGCGGCCCGCTTCCTGCGCCGCGGCGGCCTTCTGCTGGCTGCCCAGGGCCAGGGCGTCCTGCGCTTCGCGCGTGATGCCGTACTGCTTGGCCACGTTCTCGGCCGTGGTGCCCATGTGGTACTGGTTGTAGACGTCCCACAGGCCGTCGCTGATCATGCTGTCGATCATCTTCCAGTCGCCCATGCGCTGGCCTTCGCGCGAATTCATCAGCACGTGGGGCGACAGGCTCATGCTTTCCTGCCCGCCGGCGATGATGATGTCGCTGTCGCCGTCGCGGATGGCCTGGGCCGCCAGCATCACGGCCTTCAGGCCCGATCCGCAGACCTTGTTGATCGTCATGCCCGGCACCGTCTCGGGCAGGCCGGCCTTGATGACGGCCTGACGCGCCGGGTTCTGGCCCACGCCGGCCGTCAGCACCTGGCCCAGAATGACTTCGCCGATCTGCCCGCCTTCCAGCCGCGCGCGTTCCAGCAGGGCCTTGATGACGGTGGCGCCCAGCTCGGAAGCCGGGGTCTTGGCCAGGGTGCCGCCGAACTTGCCGACCGCGGTGCGGGCGGCGGCGACGATGACGATGTCGGTGCTCATGGAAATCTCCTTCGTTGGAATGCGGTGATACGGGGTTTCTTGGCGGCCATCGATGCCCGCGGCATCAGCTGGCCTTGGCTTTGACGTAGCGGCCCGGGGCAGGTTCGATCGCCCGGTGCTGGCGGTTGCCCGGGGCCTTGGGCGCAGGCACCAGCCTGCCGCCGTGCGGCGCCAGCCATTCCGTCCACTGCGGCCACCAGCTGCCGGGCACTTCCTGCGCGCCGGCCAGCCAGTCATCGGCCTGCGCGGGCAGTTGGTCGTTCACCCAGTGGCTGCGCTTGCCCTTGGCGGGCGGGTTGATGACACCCGCAATGTGGCCCGAGGCGCCAAGCACGAACTTGACGTTCGCATCCCGTCCTGCGCCCTTGAGCAGCGGCACCGACGCATAGGCCGCCGTCCAGGGCACGATGTGGTCTTCGCGCGAGCCGTAGATGAAGGTCGGCAGCTTGATCAGGGACAGGTCCACCTTCTCGCCGCAGACCGTCAGCGCACCGGGCTGTCTGAGCTCGTTCTGCAGGTACATGTGGCGCAGGTACCAGCAGTACATGGGGCCGGGCAGATTGGTGCTGTCGCCGTTCCAGTAAAGCAGGTCGAAGGGCGGCGGGGTCTCGCCCTTCAGGTAGTTGCCCACGACGTAGTTCCAGACCAGGTCGTTCGGGCGCAGGAAGCTGAAGGTCGTGGCCAGTTCCTGCCCCTTCAGGAGCGCTGGGCCCGTGGGCGCATCGGGCCCCAGGGTGAGCTCGCGCAGCTTGACCATCGCCTCGTCGATGAAGATGTCCAGGATGCCGGTGCTTTCGAAATCCAGCAGCGTGGTCAGCAGAGTCAGGCTCTGCGCCGGGCGCTCGCCGCGTGCCGCCAGCACGGCCAGCGCCGTGGCCAGGATCGTGCCGCCGACGCAGAAGCCCAGGGTGTTGATCTTCTCGCTGCCCGTGATGGCCTGTACCGCCGCGATGGCGGCCAGCGGGCCTTGCTCGATGTAGTCGTCCCAGCCCAGGGCCTTCAGGCTGTCGTCGGGGTTGCGCCAGCTGATGACGAAGGTGCGGTGACCCTGGGCCACGGTGTGGCGGATGACGCTGTTGTCGGGCTGCAGGTCCAGGATGTAGTACTTGTTGATGCAGGGCGGCACGAAGAGCATCGGCCGCTCGTGCACCTTGGCCGTCAGCGGCTGGTATTCGATGAGCTGGATGAGCGCGTTTTCGAACACCACGGTGCCGGCGGTGGTGGCGACATTGCGGCCGACCTCGAACACCGATTCGTCGGTCTGCGACACGTGGCCCTTGCGGATGTCGGCCAGCAGGTGCTGCATGCCCAGGGCAATGCTTTCGCCGCGCGTTTCCAGGGCCTTGTGCAGGGCCTCGGGGTTCAGCGGCAGGAAGTTGCTGGGCGCGGCGGCGTCCACCCACTGCTGCACGGCAAAGCGCACGCGGGCCTTGGTTTTCTCGTCGGTCTGCAGGCTGTCGGCCATCCTCAGCAGGGTCTGGGCATTCAGCAGGTACATCTGCGCCGTGAAGGCCGAAGCTGGATTGCCCGCCCATTCGCCAGCAGCAAAGCGGCGGTCACCCAGCTTCAGCGGTGTGGCGGGCGCGCCGTCGCCAGCGGGCTGCAGGCGCTGCAGCGCGGCGTTCCAGGTCTCGCTGGCCTGCTGCAGGTAATCGGCCTGCAGCCGCGCGAGGCTGTCCAGCGGCAGTTGCAGCGCGGGCATGCCGGGCATCGATGACAGGCCTGGCATCCCCGGCAGGGGCGGCAGGCCGCCCGTGGCCTGCCCGGGCGCAGCGCCGATGGCACCGAGCCAGCCGCGCCACATTTCCCCCATGGACTGCCCCAGTGCATCGGCCGGGTTCTGCGCGTTGGCGGCGCCCGGGTTAGGCTTGTGGTCCATGTCGTCTCCTGCTGATGTTGTGCGGGTGCAGATGCGGCGGCGTCGGCGGCCCCGGGCCGGATGGTCGCCCGCTTTCGAGGCCGCCCCCGTCCGAGGTTGTACGTAGCCGGGCTTACCCGCCCATGACGTGCGGCCACTTCATCCACGCACTGCCCAGCCCCACCGGGCTTCACCGCCCACCCTGCTGGCCGGGCCCACAGGGTGCCCGGTGGCAGAAAAATCATACGCTGCCACTGCCATGTACCTGGTTGCCATTGCCTGGATGTATGTCGTCGTCATGATGGCCGTGGCCGAAGCAATGTCGCCGGTCGGCACGGTTCTGGGCGCCATCATCACCTTCGTCTTCTACGGGCTGATGCCGGTGGCCTTGGTGCTGTACATCCTGGGCACGCCCGGGCGGCGCCGGGCCCGGCTGAAGGCGGAAGCTGCCGAGCGCGAGGCCGCGATGCAGGCCGCGGACGGCTCAGCGCCGCAGGACGCCGGCGTCGCCGGTGCGCCAGACGGCGGCAGCCATGCGCCCGGTGACGCCGTCGCGCCGGAACGAAAACAGGTCTGATGCTTCCGTCCAGGTGCAGGCCGTGGCACTGCTGATGGCCGCGGCCGGCACCCCGGCAGCCAGCAGTCGCACCCGCGCCAGTGCCTGAAGGTCAGCCCGCCAGCGCGGGGTGCCGTCGGGCCGCGGGCGATAGCTGAAGTGCAGGCTGTCCTGCTGCGTGGCCGGGGCCCCGAAGGCTTGCAGCACATCCGCACCCACCTCGAAAGCCTGGGGCCCGATGCAGGGCCCCAGCCAGACCAGCAGGTCGGCAGGGGCGACCCCGGCGCCCTGCTGCAGGGCCTGCACGGTGGCTTCCAGCACGCCCGTGGCCAGGCCGCGCCAGCCGGCATGGGCAGCTGCCACCGCCTGCCCGCCGCGCGCGGCCAGCAGCACGGGCAGGCAATCGGCCACCAGTGCGGTGCAGGCGATGCCCGGGGTGCGCGTCCAGGCGGCGTCGGCCGCGGGCAGATCGGCCCCCGGAGATGCCGCATCCAGCTGCACCACCCGCGCACCGTGCACCTGACGCAGCCACACCGGGCGCGCACCCAGCGCAGCGGCAAAGCGTGCGCGGTTCTCGGCCACGTGGGCGGGGTCGTCGCCGCAGGCGCCGCCCAGATTCAGGGCTGCCCAGGGGCCGGTGCTGGCGCCGCCCTGCCGCAGGCTCATCGCAGCGTTCACGCCCAGGGGCAGCGGGGCGGCCCACTGCGGGCGCAGCAGGGGCAGGTGCGCGTCCATCGCGGGGGCTATTCCGCGTCCGGGCAGGCCGAAGGCTGGGTGGTACTGAAGGCCGGCAGCGCCATGCAGCGCTCGAAGACGCGCATCACCTGGGGCACGTGGTCCAGCCGGCAATCGAAGCGGCGGGCGTTGAAGATCTGCGGCACCAGCGTGCAGTCGGCCAGCGTGGGGGTGTCGCCATGGCAGAAGGCTGCAGGCTGTTCAGCCAGCCGGGCTTCCAGGGTCGCCAGGCCGCTTTCCACCCAGTGCTGGTACCACCGGTTCTTGGCATCGTCCGACACCTTCAGGTCGTGCACCAGGAAGCGCAGCACGCGCAGATTGTTCAGTGGGTGGATCTCACACGCGATGTCCAGCGCCAGCGCCCGCACCCGCGCGCGACCGGCCGGCGTGGCCGGCAGCAGCGGCGGCTGCGGGTGGATTTCATCGAGGTATTCGATGATCGCCAGCGACTGGCTCAATGCCTGATCGCCATGCTGCAGCAAGGGCACCAGGCGCGAAGGGTTCAGGCCGGTGTAGGGCGCGGCCAGCTGTTCGCCGCGGGCCAGGTGCACCGGCAGATAGTCGTACGGCAGGCCCTTCAACGCCAGGGCGATGCGCACGCGATAGGCGGCGGAAGACCGGAAGTAGCTGTGCAGCTGCAGCGCCGCCGGGCCTGAAGGGGCAGCCGCAGTCATCGGACCGCGACCCGCAGGGGGCCGAGGCCGGCCACCCGCGCTTCCAGCACATCGCCCTTCACCACCGCGCCCACGCCAGCGGGTGTGCCGGTGTAGATCAGGTCACCGGGCTGCAAGGTCCAGGCGATGCTGAGCTGCTCGATGGTTTCGTTCACGCTCCAGATCAGGTCCTTCAGGTCGCCTTGCTGACGTACGGTGCCGTTGACCGCCAGGCTGATGCTGCCGGCCAGCAGTTCGCCCGTCTGCGCCAGCCGGCGGATGGGGCCGATCGGCGCCGACTGCTCGAAGGCCTTGCCGATGCACCAGGGCCGGCCCTGCTTCTTCATCTCGCCTTGCAGGTCGCGGCGCGTCATGTCCAGGCCCACGGCGTAGCCGAAGATGTGGCCCGCGGCATGAGCCGCGGCGATGTGGCTGCCGCCGATGCCGATCGCCACCACCAGCTCGACTTCGTGGTGCAGGTTGCTCGTGAGGCTGGGGTAGGCGATCTCGCCAGTCTGCCCTTCTGCCACGGGCACGGCCGTGTCCGCCGGCTTGAGGAAGAAGAACGGCGGCTCGCGGCCGCTGAAGCCCATCTCGACGGCGTGATCGGCGTAGTTTCGGCCGACGCAGTAGACCCGGTGCACCGGGAAGCTGCCCCCGCCATCGACGGGGACGGCGGTGACGGCGGGCGGGGCGAAGACGTAGGCAGGAGTAGACATGGCGGGCGATCAACGGCCAGGGCCGCGAAGCATGCAACGTGGGGCTTTCATGATGCCATGCACCCTGCCCTGCGCAGGGCGCCGCTACACTGCGTCGCATGTACTTGCCGCGCCGCATCCAGCACTGCCGGGTCTGCGGCAGCCGTACCGAATACCGTGTGCCTGCCGGCGACAACCGCGAACGCGCCACCTGCACGGCCTGCGGCGAGATCCACTACGAGAACCCGCTCAACGTGGTCGGCACCGTGCCTGTCTGGGGCGAGCAGGTGCTGCTGTGCCGCCGCAACATCGAACCGCGCTATGGCCTGTGGACGCTGCCAGCCGGCTTCATGGAACTGGGTGAGACCACGGCCGAAGGCGCGATGCGCGAGACCGTGGAAGAAGCCGGTGCGCGCATCGAGCTCGAAGGCCTGTTCACGATCCTGAACGTGGTGCGTGCCGGCCAGGTGCACCTGTTCTACCGCGCGCGCATGCTGGACGCCCACCTGGACCCGGGCCCCGAGACGATCGAAGCCCGGCTCTTCCGCGAAAGCGACATCCCCTGGGACGAGCTGGCCTTCCGCACCGTGCGCGAAACGCTGCAGCTGTTCTTCGAAGACCGGCGCGCCGGCCGCTATCGCGTGCACGACGGCAACATCGCCTAGCTACAGGCTCTGGTCGCGCAGCAGCTTGCTGGCTTCGCGGTTGGCCAGCAGCTCGGTGCCGTCGCGCATGCGGATGCGCAGCTGGCTCTGGTCGTCGGGCTTCATGCTGTCGACGAAGTCCAGGTTCACGATCGCATTGCGGTGCACGCGCAGGAAGCGCGCCGGGTCCAGCCGGCTTTCCAGTTCCGACAGCGCCATGCGCACCAGATAGCTCTGGCCACGTGCGGTGATCTGCGTGTACTTCAGGTCCGAGCGCAGGTGTTCGATGTCGGCCGTCTGCACCGGGAAAATGCGGCCGCGGTCACGCACCAGGATGCGCTGCAGAGGGCCGCTGTTGTTGCTGCCGCCCAGCGCTTCCTGCGCCTGCTGGCGCCGCTCGTCGCCGGGCGTGGCATCGGCCAGCGCGCGGTCCACCGCCAGGTCGAAGCGCTGCTGGGTGAAGGGCTTGAGCAGGTAGTCCAGCGCGTTCAGCTCGAAGGCCGCCACGGCGTGCTGGTCGTAGGCGGTGGTGAAGATCAGCGGCGGCACGGCGGGCAGCTGCGCCAGCACCTGCAGGCCCGTGAGTTCAGGCATCTGGATGTCCATGAACACCAGGGCGGGCTGCAGCTGCTGGATGAGCTTGAGCGCCTGCGCGCCGTCGCAGGCTTCGCCCACCAGCGCCAGTTCCGGCCGCGCGGCGATGAAGTCGCGCAGCGTCTCGCGCGCCAGGGGCTCGTCTTCGCAGATCAGGGTGCGGATCATCGTCATCAGCCCGGCAGAAGGAAACTCACGGCGAAACCCTCACCGGGGGCGGACTGGAGCATGAACTGCGCGCGCTGGCCGTACTGCAGCGCCAGCCGCCGGGCCACGGTGCTCAGGCCCAGGCCGGAGCCTTCGGGCAGTGCTCCGCCTGCAGGCAGCACGCAGCCCGGGCCGTCGTCAGCCACCTCCACGCGCACGCCTGCGGCCACACGACTGACATGCACGCGCAGGCGCCGCGGGCGGCTGCTGGCATTGAAGGCGTGCTTGATGCTGTTTTCCACCAGCGGCTGCACCGTCAGCGCCGGCACCGACACGGCCAGCGCGTTGTCGTCCACCTGCCAGTCCAGCTTCAGCCTGTCGCCCAGGCGCAGCCCTTCCAGCTGCAGGTACTGCTCGGTGAAGGCGATCTCGTCGCGCAGCAGCACCTGGTCGTGCCCCTGGGTGCCGGCGGCGCGCTCGGTGTCCAGCAGGTAGCGCAGCATCTCGGCAAAGCCGTGCAGCGCGGTTTCTGCCTGGCGTGCGTCACGGCGCACCAGGGCCAGGATGCTGTGCAAGGTGTTGAACAGGAAGTGCGGGTTCAGCCGGTTGCGCAGCGCGGCCAGCTCGCTGCGCGCCAGCAGGGTGCGGGCCTGCTCGGCCTCGGCCGCCTGCTGCACGGCGCGTTGCACCGCGCGGTAGGCGTGGAAGCCGCCGGCCGCAGCCGCGTAAGCCAGCATGCCGAACTGGATCTGCCAGATGAACCAGTTCTCGCGCGCGCGCTCGGCCACGGCGACGCCGGATTCAGCCGCGAGCCACAGCCACAGCAGCACGTAGTAGGCCACCGAGACGATGACCGCCAAGGCAGCGTGCAGCACCAGCTGGCGCGGCAGGCCGAAGCGCTGGCGCGCCATCCAGCCGGTCACCGGCCACAGCAACAGCAGCAGCAGCAACTGCGGGCCCATGTTGCGCAGCGTGCCGTAGGCAGCGTTCCAGGGGTCGAAGCCGCGGTTCCAGATGCCGTCGGTTTCCACCGCCACGGCGTAGACCAGCAAGATCGGCAACCAGGCCAGCAGGTAGATGCGCAGCACCTCGCGCGGCGGCCACCACCAGGGGGTTAGAGCATGAGCTTGGGGCATGCCGCCGATTGTGCGCAGGGCTTGCCGAAAGCCAGCGCCACTTGCGACGGACCCACGGCGCAGCGGCCTGAAATGACGACAGCCGGGCGGCGGCCCGGCTGTGGCATCGGCACTGCCGCGAAGGCTGCGTCAGCGGAACTCTGTCTTGCCGCGGGTCAGGCCGGTGGCGTAGACCGGGGCGGCGGCGGTGCCGGAGTTGATTGTCGTGTTGACGTTCGGGAACGTGAACTGCGTGTTCACCGCGCCGATCGGCTGCGCCAGCGCCTGCGCCACCGTGCTGATGCCGGACGTGAAGCCGCCACCGTTGCATGGCTGCACCAGCGTCATGCCGGCCAACGGCAGGGTGTAGGTGATCATGTTGTTGGTGGTGGGTGTGATCGTGCCCTTCAGCGTGACCTTGCAATCGCCGCCGCTGCCGTTGCTGTAGTTGGTGCTGCCGACCACGAACACATCGACGGTCTTGTTGCTGGTCTGGCGGAAGAAGTTCTCGTCGATGCCCACGTTCACTGCCAGTGTCGTCTGGCCCGTCAGCGCCAGGCCCGGGTGCGTGACGAACATGCCCATGAAGCCGCCGCTGGCCGTACCGGCCGGGGCCGTGGGCGCCGACGTCGTGACGGCGATGAAGAAGAACTGCGCGTCGTCGGCCACGGGCGGGGTCGAATCGGCGAAGCCACCGCCCGTGAAGGTTTCCCTGAAGTTCGAAAAATCACCGCTGAAGTAGCCCCAGTTGCCGCCTTGTGCCGTGGTGCCCCCGGCCCGGTACCCGCTGGAGAACACCAGCGTGCCGGCCGAGCCCGTGGCGCCGCCCGTGGCGCTGCCGGTCGGGTAGACGATGTCGTCGATGAAGTAGGTGCGTGCGCCGGTGGTGGCACCCGGGGTGCCGAAGTTGAAGAACACCGACAGGCGGTTGTAGGTGGCCGCCAGGTTCAGCGCCGCGGTGCCCGTGGCCTGGTTGGCGAAGTTGAAGCTCAGCGTTTGCCAGCCGGCGGCGGTGGTGACGGTGGCTTCGGTCTCGACCGAGACGCCCGCGTTGGCAGCGTTTTCCACCTTCATGCGCACCGGGATACCCGCCACCGGCGACCAGACGCGGGCCGTGATGGTGGTGCTGCCGGTGGCAAAGGCGATGCGGTTGATGGTGTCGCCCGCGCCGGTGGAGATCGTCGTCCCGGCCCACAGCTCGGCAGCAGCGCTCTTGACGATGCGCGCGACCTTGTTGGCGGCGTTGGTCGGGTCGGTCACGACGCTGGCATCCTCAGCCCCGCCAAAGCCGGTGAAGGTGGGCGCCGTGCCTTCGAAGTTGATGGCGGTGGTGCTGGCCGAACTGCCCCCGCCGCTGGCGGCCACGGCCGGGTAGGTGAGGTTCTCGAAGAAGTATGTGCGGGCCCCCGTGGCCGACCCCGGCGTGCCGAAGTTGAAGAAGATCGACGCGCGGTTGTAGGTGGCCGCTGGGTCCAGCGCCGCGGTGCCGGCAGCCGGGTTGGCGAAGTTGAAGCTCAGCGTCTGCCAGGTGTTGGCGGCGGTGACGGTGGCCTCGGTCTCGACCGACTTGCTCGCATCGGCGGCGTTTTCCACCTTCAGGCGCACCGGCACGTTGGCGACGGGCGACCACACACGGACCGTGATTGTCCGGTTGGTCGCGGTGAAGCCGATCGGCGCGATCTGGTTGCCGGCCAGAGTGGACACCGTGGTGCCAGCCCAGAGCTCGGCCGCGGCGCTCTTGACGACGCGCGCCACCTTGTTGGTGCCGCCGGCAGGATCGTTGGCGATGCTGGCGTCTTCGGCACCGCCGAAGCCTGCGAAGGTGGGGGGCGTGGCCTCGTCCATCGTGATCGTCACGCTGCTGGCCGCGCCGCCACCACCACCCGTGCTGGGGCAGGCCGCGGTGAAGCTGCTCCCCACGAACGACAGGTCATCCAGGAAGTAGGTGCGGGCGCCCGTGGCGGCGCCGCCGGTGCCGAAGTTGAAGAAGATCGATGCCTTGTCGTAGGTCAGGGCGGCGTTGAGCGCGGCCGTGCCGGCGGCCGGCGTGGCGAAGTCGAAGGTCAGCGTCTGCCAGCCGGAAGCCACGGTGACGGTGGCCTCGGTCTCGGCCGACTGCGCCGGGTTGGCCGAGTTCTCCACCTTCAGGCGCACCGGGATGCCCGCTACCGGCGACCACACCCGCGCCGACATGCGGGTGAGCGTGGCCGAGAACGGCAGCCGCGCGATGCCCTGGTTGGGGCACACCGAGACGGTGGTGCCGGCCCAGACCTCGGCCGCAGCGCTCTTGACGATGCGTGCCACCTTGTTGGCGCCGTCGGTGGGATCGGTGACGACGGTGGCGTCTTCGGCCCCGCCGAAGCCGGTCAGCACCGGGGCCGGTGCTTCCTGGAACGTCACCAGCGCCGTGCGCACCACGGGCGGCACGGTGTTGAAGGCCTTGCTGGCCGTCACGGCCGCGTTGCCGGTGCCAGTGGCGGCCGACACGCTGTTGGCGGCCATCGCCACCTGCACCGTGCCCGTGCTGTTGGCCGTGGGCGTCACCACCAGTGTGGCGCTGGTGCCGGACAGGCGCGTGAACGCACCCTTGGTGCCGTTGGTCACCGTCACGTCGTCGGCCGTGAAGCTGGTGCCGACGTCGCGGTTGAACGAGAACGTGAAGGTGATCGGGCCGGTGGCCGTCTCGCCGCTGACGTTGGTGGTGATCGTCACCACGGGCGCGGTCGTCTCCACCGCCAGGGCGGTGGTTTGCGGCGGCGCTTCGCCGTTGCCGCCACCGCAGGCAGCCAGGGTGGCGGCAAAGACCGCGGCCAGGCCGGCGGTGGCCAAGGGGGACGGCTTGAAGGAGGGGCGGCTGCTCATGGCGGGGGGTCCTTGAAGGCGGGAGTCAGCGGGCCCGGGTGCGGAACTGGCGGGCTGCATGACGGCGGGTCGGTTACCTTGAAAGCTTGAAAGCGCTTTCACAAGTATGCGGAAGTGGGACTCGGGTGGCAAGGCGTGGGCTCCCCTGGCTTTCCCTGATCTGTGGGTGCCAGCGGCTTGCGCGCAGCGTCGGGCTTCAACGCGTACCGCTGCGCACCAGCCGGCCGGGGGGCACGTCCAGCTGGCGGCCGTCGGAGAAGCGCACGCTGATCGGCGCCTTGCCGGCGTTGAAGGCCAGGTACGTGCGCTGCCCGTCCGGGCGCTTGAACACCTGGTAAAGCGCCGTGTCGGCGGACACGCTGGTATCGGGCGCGCCCATCTCGGCCAGGCTGATCAGGAAGTGCAGCGTGTGCGTGCGGCTGTCGCCCAGCTCCACGGCGCCCCAGCGGTTCCAGGCCTGCAGGGCCGCCGCGGGGTCGGCCAGGGCCAGGTACTTCGCGAAGACGTCCTGCCAGATGTCGGCCGGCTCCACCTTCTTGCCGCGCGCAGCCCAGATCTTCTGTTCTTCCTTCAGCGCTTCCAGGTTCTTGCGGATGTAGTCCGGGTGGCTGGCGAAGTAGGTCGAAACGGTCGTCATCGGCAGCAGGTTGATGCCGGTGATCTGCCGCGGGTCGTCGATCCACCAGGTGTTGTGCGCGTACTTGGCGCCGAACACCATGCTCACGTCCACGTTCTTGTATTCGGGCGCGAACACCTGCCCGTAGAGATCGAACCAGTAGTGCTTGACGGCCTCGGTCTCGGTGACGAGCAGCCAGATGCCCAGGTCGCGCAGCGCCGCGTCGCCCTGCACTTCTCCCCAGAGGATCAGGCCCGTCCAGGCGTTCAGCGCCTCGCTGGACGATTCCTGGTTGTTGCCGCTTTCGCCCAGGCCGATGCCCGAAGCCCAGCTGTGGCCTTCGTAGGGATCGAAGTTGCGCAGGAAGGGGAACTCGGCCTTGCCGCGCTCGGTGAAGGCGATGTCCTTGATCAGCAGGTCCACCATGTCGCCCCACTTGCCGCGGGCAGCCCAGGCCGGATCGCGCAGCGCGATCTCGGCCACGGCGCGGATCCAGTAGCCGTAGTGGAAGTGGTGGTCGTTCATCTGCCGGACGGCGAAGTACTCCTCCGGGTAGCCGACGACGGTGCCCATCGCCTGGTCCCAGTGGAAGTAGCGGCGCTTGTCGGTGCCGGCAAACCATTCCTCGACCCGCGTCTTCAGCAGGTCCAGCAGCCGGGCGCTGGCTTCGGTGTCGCCCTGCTGCTCGTAGACGTCCAGCATCTTCACCAGCCGCAGCAGGCCCTTGCCCTGCCAGTAGGGGCCTTCGCCTTCCACCAGCAGCATGCGGCGCGCGTTGCGGATGTCGCTCTTCATCACGTCGCGCAGGTCGCCCATGCGCGGGTGGCTGTCGGCCACCGCCGGCCAGTAGGGCACGAAGCCGGTGTAGCGAGCCGTGGTGCGGAAGCTGCCCGCCGCCAGCAGGCGCAGCTTGCCGCGCACGGTGTCGTAGGCCGGGCCGAGCTTGCCGTCCACGCTGGCGTTGCCATGCCAGTGGTGCGGGTACAGGCCCAGCAGCGGCGTGGTCTCGCTGCCTTCCAGAGCCTGTGTCGTCGCGGTGAAGGTGGTCTGCACCTCGCCGGTCTTGCCGTCGACTTTCCAGTCCACGCGCGTGTCGGTGATGGCCGCGTAGGCATGCTTCAGCAGCAGGGCCTGCGTGGCGGCACTCTCGTCGGGCAGCCCGGCCACCGCCAGATAACCCTTGCCGGCGGGCAGCCGCGCCAGCCATTCCGTGGGCGAGACGGCTTCCCATTGCACGCCCGTGGGCCCGAACAGGGCGTAGGCGCTGCCCTTCACGCGGAGCACCAGCATGCGGGGGTCGGCGGCGGGCACGCGCTCGCCGGCCGCCGGCAGGCGCACGCGAAGATCCCCACGGCCGACGCGGAACCACGCGTAGGGGCTGCCGTGGGCAATGGTGGCGTCGAAGCGCTCTGCCACGCCCGCGCCAGTGCGGCCCATCGTGATGTCGATGGCCCAGTCGCTGGCGCCGGCCAGCAGGGCGCGGCCAGGCTCGAAGGCTGCGGGGGAGATCGTCAGCGCGTCCTGGTGCGGGTAGTGGATCTCGACGTCGCGCCGCTCGGTGGGTACGACCTGCTTGCGCGGCAGCGCCACTTCCAGGCCCGCCGGCATGGGGCGGAAGCTCAGCGGCTGGGCGTAGATGTTCTCGGGCTTGTCGCTGAAGATCAGCGACGAATACCACTGGTTGGTGGGTGCGGCGCGCTTGAGCATCGCCTCGGTGCGGTACGGCGCGCGCGGCACGGGGGCATCGTTGCCGCGCGGCTTGAGGCTCACGGCGCCGGCACCGAGCTTGAGCATGTCGGGCTGGGCGGCGGCTGGGCCGGCACCCAGCAGGCCGGCCAGCGCCAGGGCGGCGCAGGCGTTCCCGGCCAGGCAGCCCAGCCGGCGGGTGATTCGGGTGATGGCGCGAGTGATCAGGCTCATGGCGACGTCCACTGCTGCCCCGGACCTGGGGCGTCGCCGGCATTCTGTTTGAAAGCGCTTTCATGCAGACCGTGGTTTTCCCGCATGGGGTTGCCACCGAGACCAGGGAAAACACGAACGCCGGATGCGTTGACGCCCGCTGGGCAGCGGCCTATCGTTTGCGGGCTTTGAAAGCGCTTTCAACCTGTCCGCCAAAGAGCCACTGGAAGCCCCTACCCCCTCAGACACTCTCCGGCACCCGGCCCCGCCACGGGCCCGCCAGGCCAGCCGCCGCCACCGACTCCGCCGCCCGAACGACCCTGCCGCCCAGGAAGGCCCCCATGTCCCACCCCACCCCCCTGCCCTCATCGCCCGACCGGCCCCTGCCTGCTGGCATCCGGCATGGCCACGCATCCGGCCGCGGCGAGCCGGGCCGCGCGACCCGCGCACTGAAGGCTGTCGCCCTGGCCGCGGCCTGCTGCGCCGGGCTGGCCGCCACCCCGGCCCGGGCGATCGACTTCGGGCCGTTCAGCCTGACCGGCTTCGTCAAGGCCGAGGCCACGCGCACCACCAACGTGTGCGAGGACTGCCAGCGCGAACTCGGCGAAGCGCGCCACCGCCGCTGGGCCGACGACATCGTCTTCGGCAAACCCTTCGGCACGCGTGAATCCACCGTCACCCTGGTGCAGCCCTACCTGGGCTTCAAGCAGGACATCGGCCGCGGCTGGCAGGCCTTCGGGCTGCTGTCGCAGCGCTGGCGCGATGGCAAGGTCGATCTCGAAGGCTGGGTCTTCGAGCGCAACGTCGGCCTGGCGCACGAAGACTGGGGCCGCCTGACGCTGGGGGCGATGACGACCCGCGGCTGGAGCGTGCCGGACTACCCGTACTCGTTCAAGGCCATCAGCGCCGATTTCTGGAGCGGCGGCGCCAACGGCTCTACCCCGGCCTGGAGCGATGCTGGCGCCGGCTACGGCCTGCTGAGCCGCGCCGTGCGCTACATGTCGCGCCCGGTGGAACTGCTGGGCGGGGACGTGCTGTTCGAAGCCACCTACGACATCGGCAAGAAGGGCTGGAAGAAGAACAAGCCGCAGTTCATCGAGCTTTACGCCAAGTACATCGGGCGCGAGCTGCTGGTGGACGTGATCGTGCAGTCGGCCAAGAACGGCGAGCCGGTGGCCTGGGGCAAGGCGCCCTTCGGCGGCCTCACGCCTTTCGCCGAGGACGACCCGCTGCTCGGCGGCTCCAGCCAGGGCATGGCGCTGGTGATGGTGCGCCACGTCATCGATGGCCGCATCGAACTGTCCGGCGGCCTGCGGTTCAACCGCTGGAGCGGCGCCTACGCGGTGCAGACCACGCCCGGCCCGCTGGGCCGCTGGAACAGCATGTTCAACGTCGACTGGGGCGGCTTCGATGCCAATGGCGTGCCCAACCCTGGCTACTCCGCGCGCTCCACCGATCTGATGCTCGGTGCGCGCTACAAGCTCAACGACAAGGCCACGGCCGGCATCGGCCTGACTTACCTGGGCAAGGCCAGCACCGACAACCCCAGCGAACGCGGGCAGAGCAACACGCTGCTGGTGGGCACCGCCAGCGTGGGCTATGCCGTCAACAGCAACCTGTCGCTGTCGCTCAGCACCAGCGTCTACCAGTTCGGACGCAAGGGGCAGGCACCGCTGTCCATCCCCAGCCACAGCTCGTTCACGAACATCGATTCGCGCGTCGCCGACCGCGGCAATTCCGTCGGCATCAGCGCCAACTTCACTTTCTGAGGCACCCCATGGACACCCGACACGTTCAAGCACCCTCGGGGCCGGGCGCGGCCCTGCCCGCCCGCCCGGGCCGCGCGCCGCTGTTGGCGCTGGCCACGTGTGTGCTGCTGGGCAGCCTGGGCCTGGTGGCCTGCGGCGGCGGCGGCAGCGGCGGCGTCACGCCCACCGCGGTGGCGCAATCCGACCGGCGCGACCTGCCGCAGAGCTTCATCACCCGCGCTGCGATCAATTACTCGCCCTACCGCACCTCGCGCAGCCCGGCCGACCTGGGCAGCGAGGTGATCACCCCCGCCAACGTGCTGGAAGACCTGCGCCTGGTGCAGGCCACTGGCATCGGCACGATCCGCCTGTTCAGCAGCCGCGCCTTCGCCGAAACCGTGCTGCGCGTGATCCGCGACAACAACCTCGATCTGAAGGTGCAGCTGGGTTCCTTCCCCGTGCCCCCGCGCACGGCCGCCATCGAGGCCGACAACCAGGCCGAACTCGACGCGCAGATCCGCCTGGCCAATGCCTATCCGACGATCGTGCTGGCGGTCAGCGTCGGCAACGAGAAGCTCGTCGAATGGTCCCAGAACCGGATGGAGCCTGCCGTGCTGGCCGCCTACATCCGCAAGGTGCGCGCGGCCGTTCGCCAGCCGGTGACGACCAACGACAACTGGCTGTACTGGTCCAAGGTCGACCGTGTGATCGCCGAGACCGTGGACTACGCCGCGGTGCACGTGTATCCGTTCCTGGACACGTTCTACGACCCGACCAAGTACGACTGGCGCCAGAAGGCAGTGCCCGAGGCCCAGCGCGCCCAGGCCATGATCGACGCCACGATCGCCGAGGCCAAGAAGCAGTTCGAGGACGCCCGGGCCGGGCTGGTGAAGTTCGGCCTGGACACCATCCCGATGGTCATCGGCGAAACCGGCTGGGCCGCGGTGGACACCAACGGCGGGCCCAACCTGGCCTTCCGCGCCCATCCGGTGAACCAGAAGATGTACTTCGACGCGCTGCAGACCTGGGCGCAGCAGGGCCGGCGTGACCCGCAAGGCCCGAAGGCGATCTTCTTCTTCCAGGCCTTCGACGAGCCCTGGAAGCAAGGCGACGACGGCTGGGGCCTGTTCAACGCCCGCCGCGAGGCGCGCTGGACGGTGCAGCCCCTGGGCACCTGCGGCGTGACCTGGACCTGCGAAGCCGGCAGCTACACCCTGGCCAACGCCGTGAAGTGGGTGCCGCCCACCAACACCCCCGCCGTGACGGCCAGCCGCTACACGCTGTTCGCCGACACCGCGGTGGCGGGCGAAGAACGCGCCACCGGTCTGCGCTGGGACCCGTTCGCGCTGACGGGCTACCGCGAGAACGTGGCCGGACTGCCTTCCCCTGACGGCGGCGTCCACTTCGAGATCACGCCCAACCCGGTGGACTTCGGCTGGGGCCTGTTCCAGTACTCCGGCACCGGCGCCCTGGTCAACCTGAGCAACTTCGCCAACGGGCGGCTGAACTTCCAGGTGCGCAGCGACGGCTACCCCGGGAAGATCGAGGTCGGTATCAGCACCGACACCGAAGACCGGGACGTGCAGGAAGCCTTCCTGCAGATCGCGCCAGGCCAGTTCGGCTACTGCAACACCAACAACTGGTGCTCGGTGTCGATACCGATCTCGGCCTTCCTGGCCGTCAACCCCAAGCTGGACCTGCGCTACGTGAACTTCCGCTTCATCGTCGCCGACCGCTACAGCTTCACCGAGAAGCCGCTGAACCTCACGGGTCTGCCGCTGGTCCGCATCGACGGGCTGCACTGGTCGCGCTGATGCCCGCGCACCCCCACGGCCCGGCCCTGCACTGGGTGCTGAGCGCGCGCGACGCGCGCCACGGGCAGACGCTGCGGCTGGCACCCCAGGTTGCGCTGCTGCCGGAGGCCGACACAGCAGGCCACGCCAGCGCGCCGGCGCGCCTGTGGGTGGACAGCAGCCGGCGCTTCCAGCGCATCGAAGGCTTCGGCGGCGCCTTCACCGAAGCCGCTGCCAGCACCTGGCTGAAGCTCTCGCCGGGCCAGCAGCAGCGGCTGCTGCACGATTACTTCGACCCGGCCCAGGGCCACGGTTACACGCTGTGCCGCGTGCACATGAACAGCTGCGATTTCGCGCTGGGCAACTATGCCCACGCCGACGTGGCGGGTGACCATGCGCTGGCGCACTTCAACATCGACCGGGACCGCCAGGCCCTGCTGCCCATGATCCAGGCCGCACAACGCGTGGCGCAGGCCGGCGGCCGCCAGATCAAGCTGCTGGCCTCGCCCTGGAGCCCGCCGGCCTGGATGAAGGACACCGGCCGCATGAACGAGGGCGGCCGGCTCCGGCCCGACTGCCGCGCGGCCTGGGCGCAGTGCTACGTGCGCTTCATCCAGGCCTACGAAGCCGAGGGCGTGCCGATCTGGGGCGTCTCGGTGCAGAACGAGCCCGAGGCCACGCAGCGCTGGGACTCTTGCCGCTACAGCGCCGAAGAAGAGCGCGACTTCGTGCGCGACCACCTGGGCCCGGCCCTGCACGGCGCCGGCCTGGGCCATGTGCGCATCGTCGTCTGGGACCACAACCGCGATGCGATGGTCGAGCGCGCCAGCGTCATCTACGGCGATGCGGAGGCGGCCAAGTACATCTGGGGCACCGGCTTCCACTGGTACATGGAAGACCATTTCGACCATGTACAGCTGGTGCATGACGCCTGGCCCGACAAGCAGCTGCTCTTCACCGAAGGCTGCCAGGAAGGCGGCCCGCACTGGGGGCGCTGGGAACTGGCCGAACGCTACGCGCGCTCAATCATCAACGACCTGAACCGCTGGACGGTGGGCTGGATCGACTGGAACCTGCTGCTCGACGAGCAGGGCGGGCCCAACCACGTGGGCAACTTCTGCAGCGCGCCGATGCTGGCCGTGCCGGCCGAAGACGGCCTGCACCCGCAGAGCTCCTACGCCGCGCTGGGCCACTTCGCGCGGCACGCCCAGCCGGGCGCCCAGCGCGTGCTGGCCGCGGCCACGCGCGAAGCGCTGGAGTGCACCGCCCTGGCCAACCCCGATGGCAGCCTGGCCGTGGTGGTGCTGAACCGCAGCGACCACGACATCGCCTTTTCCCTGGCCATCGACGGCACCCGTTACGCCGCCGACCTGCCGGCGCACGCCATCGCCACCTACCTGCGTCACCCCCAATGAACGACAGCAGTACCGCCGCCAGCCCCGCCCCCCACGCGCGCGTGCCCTTCGGCCACAAGGTGGCCTTCGGCCTGGGCATGCTGGCCAACCAGATGTTCCCGGCGGCGCTGGGCATCTTCATGGTGGTGCTGGTGCAGGACATGGGCTTCCCCACCTGGATGTGGGGCATCCTGTTCTTCCTGCCCCGCGCCTACGACGCGGTGCTCGACCCGATCATGGGCTTCATCTCCGACAACACGCGGTCGCGCTGGGGGCGGCGCCGGCAGTACGTGTTCGTGGGCGCCATCATGCTGGGCGTGGCCTTCGTGATGATGTGGCAGCTCTACCGCGAAGACGGGCTGGCCTACAACTTCGGCTACTTCCTGTTCTGGTCTCTGGTGTTCTTCACCGGGCTCACGGTCTTCAGCATTCCCTATGTGGCCATGGGCTACGAGATGAGCGACGACTTCCATGAGCGCACCAGCATCATGGCCGTGGCGCAGTGGATCGGGCAGTGGGCGTGGGTGATCGCACCGTGGTTCTGGGTCGTGATGTACGACCCGAGCTGGTTCCCCAACGCCGACACCGCCACGCGCACGCTGTCGGTGTGGGTGGGCGTGGCCTGCATGCTGCTGGCGATGGTGCCGGCGCTCTTCCTGCCCAGCCGGTCGACGCTGAACGACACCGATCTCGTGCCCCTGACGGTGGCCAACGTGGGCCGGGGCTTCAAGGAACTGATGGCTGGCTTCAAGGAAGCCTTTGGCTGCGCGCCCTTCCGCAAGCTGTGCTTTTCCACCTTCCTGATCTTCAACGCGTTCAACACCGTCGCCGCGTTCTCGTTCTTCATCGTCGTTTACCACCTGTTCAACGGCAACACCGCGGCGGCTGGCATCTGGCCGACGCTGTTCGGCAGCATCGGCGCGCTGGTCACCACCTTCGCCGTCATCCCCACCGTGGCCTGGATGTCCAGGCGCATGGGCAAGAAGATGGCCTTCATGCTGTCGCAGGGCATCTCCATCGTCGGCTACATCCTGCTGTGGTTCCTGATGGTGCCGGGCAAGCCGTGGATGTTCATGCTCGCGCTGCCGTTCTTCAGCTTCGGCATCGGCGGCCTGTTCACGATCATGATGTCGATGACGGCCGACGTCTGCGATCTGGACGAACTGGCCACGGGCAAGCGCCGCGAAGGCATTTTCGGCGCGATCTACTGGTGGATGGTGAAGCTCGGCTTTGCCGTCGCCGGCCTGCTCAGCGGGGCCATCATGGCCTTCGTCGCCTTCACCCCTGGCGCACCGGTGCAGCCCGACGGTGCGGTGGACGGGCTGCGCCTGTTCTATTCCGGCGTGCCCATCGCCGGCACGCTGCTGGCGATGTGGATCATGCGCAGCTACGACCTGGACGAGAAGCGCGCGCGCGAGGTGCATGCCGAGCTGGAGCGCCGCAAGCAGCAGGCGGCTGCGGGCTCTTCCCAGGGGTCTGGCGCGCGCCCCTGGCTGGCCGACCATGGACTGATGCTGCCGGGCGCCGAAGCGTCGCCGCTGGCCGGCAAGACCGCGGCCGAGATCCGTGCGCTGTTTGCCGAGCAGTTCGCTGCCGGCCTGTATGGCCTGTGCTTCAGCGCCTACCCCGAAGGCCAGCGGGCCGGCGATGAGTTGCTCGCTTCCGATGTCGGCCGGCGCCTGGGCCTGATCGCACCGCACACGCGCTGGGTGCGCTCCTTCGCCTGCACCGAAGGGCACGAGTCCATCCCCCGGCTGGCCCGCACCCGGGGCCTGAAGACCATGGCAGGTGCCTGGATCAGCCGCGACCGCGAACGCAACGAACGCGAGATCGAGGCCCTGATTGCGCTGGGCCAGCAAGGCATGGTCGACATCGCCGTGGTGGGCAACGAGGTGCTGCTGCGCGGTGAATTGCCCGAAGCCGAGCTGCTGGCCTACATCCAGCGCGTCCGCGCTGCGTTGCCAGACACCGTGCGCGTCGGGTGCGTCGACGCGTACTTCCAGTTTCTCGAGCGGCCGGCACTCACCGCCGCTTGCGATGTGGTGCTGCCCAACTGCTACCCGTTCTGGGAAGGCGCCAGCGTCGATCTGGCGGCGCAGTATCTGCGCCGCATGCATGGCCTGGTGAAGGCCGCCGCGGGCGAGGACAAGCTGGTCGTGATCACCGAAACCGGCTGGCCTGGCCGTGGGCAGGCCGTGGGCGAGGCCGTGCCTTCTGCCGAGAACGCGATGCGTTACTTCGTCGACGTGCAGTCCTGGGCGCGGCGCGAAGGCGTCAAGCTCTTCTACTTCTCGTCATTCGACGAGCCCTGGAAGCTGCAGCAGGAAGGCGAAGTGGGCACGCAGTGGGGGCTCTGGGACAAGAACGAACGCCCCAAGTACCTGGCTTGACGCCAGCGCCGGCCCCGGCCGGCGCGTGCGCCCGGGCTCAGCCGAACTTGAGCCGCGCGTCCTTGTCCCACAGGCCCCAGAAGGCGCCGACGTCGCCTTCGGCGCCCACCTTCCAGGCTTCGTCGAAGGCGGCGAAGTGGAACCACTCGATGCCCTCGGCTTCGGCCCACGCGGCGGTGTCGACGAAGTACTGCATCGCGGCTTCGTGGCCGGGCACGGCAGCGTGGAAGGCGCTGCCCTGGTCGGGCCAGCCGGTTTCGCTGATCAGCACGCGCTTGCCCGGTGCGGCAGCGCGGGTCTTGGCCAGCATCGCCTGCATGTAGGGCAGTGCCTGGTCGCGTGGGCAGCCTTCCCAGAACGGGTAGCAGTTGGTCATCACCACATCGCACGCGGCGGTGACGCGCGGATGCTTCTCGAACAGGAAGTAGGCGTCGACATAGCCCACCGGCACGCCCGGCAGCGCGCGTCTGACGCGGTCGATGCAGGCGATCAGCGCGTCTTCGTCCAGGTCTTCGCGCAGCAGCACCTCGTTGCCCACGGCCACGATGTCGGCATGGCCGGCGCGGGCCACCTCGATCACGCCTTGCAGCTCGCGCTCGTTGATGTCGGCATCGGTACCCAGCCAGGCGCCCACCAGCGTCTTCAGGCCCAGCTCGCGCGCCACGCGCGGCGTCTGCTCGTGCCCGTCGGTGCACGAGAAGCTGCGCACCCAGCGGGTGTGCGGCCGGACGATGGCCAGCCGTTCGCGGATCTGTGCCTCGCTCACTTGTGACCCGGGCTGCTGGCCCTCGAGGTAGGGGCTGAAGCACAGGCCGTGGATCCCGCGGGCGAGCGTCTCGCGGAACGACTGGTCCAGCCGGGCCCGGTCTGCCGGCGGCAGCGGCGCCGGGGCATGGACGGGGCCGCCGGCGCCGGCCAGGTCGCTGCCCGGCCGCGCACTGGCGCCTGCCGGAGGGACGGTGAATCCAATGTCGGTGGGCCTGCTCATGCGGGTGTCTCCGTGCTGCTTCTCGTGTTGTGGCTACTGGCGGCGTTCGTTCACGTGCCCCGGCTCCCAGGGCATCGGCCCAGGGCCGCGCGGCTGGGCGGGGCCATAGCCGCCGGCCTTGTCATAGACGCGTACGTAGTCCACCACCAGCTCGGCCGGGAACCGCGTCTCGGGGTTCGGGTGGCCGGGGAAGTTGCCGCCCACGGCGACGTTCATCAGCAGGTAGAAGGGTTGGTCGAAGGGCGCCGGCCAGGGGTTCAGGTCGGCCTCGGACGCAGCTTCCACGCCCTGCCCGCCCTGCGCCGGGTCCAGTCGGCTGCAGCTCCACCAATGGCGATAGGTGCAGGTCTGCACCTCGTCGACGAAGAAGCGCACCTCGCCCGGTTCCCATTCGACGGCGTAGGTGTGCCAGTCGGCCACCGTGCTGTCGCCTGGCAGGCGGTGCGTGGTGGTGATGAGCGAGCGGCGCGGGTAGGACGAACCGAAGTGCAGGCTGTTGAGCACCTCGTGCGGCTCGGGGCCCACGATCTCCATCAGGTCGATCTCGCCGCTGGCGGCCCAGCCGCCGTACTTGTCGTCCACCGGCAGCATCCAGATCGCCGGCCACAGCCCCTTGCCCCAGGGCACGCGGGCCCGCACCTCGATGCGGCCGTAGAGCTTGGAAAACAGCACGCGACCGTCGCGCGCCTTGGTCTTCAGCCGCGCCGAGGTGTAGCCGCAGCCGTGCAGCGGCGCCTTCACGGCACGGATGTGGACGCAGCTGTCGCGCAACTGCACGTTCTCGGGGTCGCCGGTGTAGTACTGCAGCTCCTCGTTGCCCCAGCCCGGCACCCACTGGTGCACGCGGTAGTCGTAGAAGCCGTTGCCGAGATCGAAATCCCACTTCGTGCGGTCGATTTCGGGGGCGTCGAACTCGTCTTGCCAGACCAAGGTCCAGCCGGGGCGTTGGATGTCTTGCATGGTCGCGGGTCCGGGGTGCGGGGCGGGCTTCAGTTGGCGGTCAGGGCTTCGGCAGCCAGCGCGCGGGCGGTGCGTCGCGCGCGCTGCAGCTGCATGAAAT
Organism: Rubrivivax sp.; assembly: GCA_027489455.1. Taxonomy (GTDB): domain Bacteria; phylum Pseudomonadota; class Gammaproteobacteria; order Burkholderiales; family Burkholderiaceae_C; genus Rubrivivax. Next base: position 27,639 of record JAIXZR010000133.1, read on the forward strand.
CGCGATACCAGAGGTAGCTGTCCTTGGGCGTGCGCGTGCCACTGGCGTAGTCCACGTGCACGATGCCGAAGCGCTTGGCGTAGCCGCTGGCCCATTCGAAGTTGTCCAGCAGGCTCCAGACCATGTAGCCCGCCATCGGCACGCCCTGGGCCATCGCGTCACCGACTGCGGCGATGTGGCTGGCGATGTAGGCCGTGCGTTGGCCGTCATGCACACGCGGCCCGTCGGCTGTGTGCTCCAGCGTGTCGCGGAAGGCGGCGCCGTTTTCCTTCACGTACAGCGCCGGCAAACGCCAGTCACGGTGCAGGCGCAGCAGCAGCTCGGTCAGGCCCTCGGGGACGATCTCCCAACCCATGTCCGTCAGGGGCTTGCCGCTGTCTTCTGCGCGCCAGGCGCCGCTGGCGCTGACCACGCCGCGGGTGTAGTAGTTGACGCCCAGGAAGTCCATGGGCGTGGCGATGGCCGCCATGTCGCCGTCATGCACCTGCGGGACATCGCCGCCCAGGTGCTGCCAGACGTCGTCCGGGTAGCGGCCCAGGAACAGCGGGTCCATGTACCAGCGCACGCTGCGGCCGTCTTCCAGCCGGGCCGCGGCGCGGTCCTCGGGGCTGTCCGTTGCGGGACCGATGGGCGAGAGGTTCAGCACGATGCCCAGCGGCGCACGGCAGCCATCCGCGCGCAGCGCCTGGAGCGCCAGGCCGTGGCTGAGCAGCAGGTGGTGCGCCACCTGCATGGCCGTGCCGCGGTGGCGGATACCCGGCGCGAAGATGCCGGCCTCGTGGCCCAGCACGGCCATCACCCAGGGCTCGTTGTGCGTGGTGATCGTGGCCACCCGGTCACCCAGGCGTGCGACCACCTGGCGTGCGTAGGCCACGAAGCGGTGGACGGTGTCGCGGCTGGCCCAGCCGCCCTGGTCCTGCAGCGCCTGGGGCAGATCCCAGTGGTTCAGCGTCAGGTAGGGGCGGATGCCGCGCGCCAGCAGCCCGTCGACGAGGCGTTCGTAGAAGGCCAGGCCCGCTTCGTTGAAGGCGCCCTGCCCGTCGGGCTGCACGCGCGGCCAGCTGACGGAAAAGCGATAGGCGTCGACCTGCAGGCCGGCGATCAGGTCCAGATCGGCGTCGAGCCGGTGGTAGTGGTCGCAGGCGATGTCGCCGTTGCTGCCGTCGGCGATGGCGCCGGGTTGGCGGCAGAAGCGGTCCCAGATCGATTCACCCCGCCCGTCGGCCGCAGCGGCGCCTTCGATCTGGAAGGCACTGGTGGCCACCCCCCAGACGAAGTCTTCAGGAAAGCGGTGGCTGGGGAAGATGGGCAGGGGTGAGTTCATGGCGGGCCGTGCTGGATCTCGAACAACCCCAGGGCCGCCGGACACGACGAATGCCAAAAGCCTCTGGGTTTGAAAGCGCTTTCACGGAGTGTGCAGGTGACGCCCGGCGCTGTCAATTGCGGCAAGCCGGGTGGCCCGCTGCCGGCGGACGCGCCTGGCGCCTGGCGCTGACGCCCCGGCAGCAGGCCAGCCTCAGCGTGCGGCTGCCAGGGTTGCCGCGGGTTCGCGGGCCGATTCACGCAGCATCAGGCGCGGTACGGGCAGCGCCAGGGTGGGCTGCTGCCCGGCCAGCAGCTGCAGCACCGCGCTGGCGGCCAGTTGGCCGAGTTCATGCACCGGGTGGTGCACGGTCGTCAGTGGCGGGCTGCAGTACACCGACGAGGCCAGATCGTCGAAGCCCACCAACGACACGTCGTCCGGCACGCGCAGCCGCCGCCGGTGCAGCGCCAGGCGCGCGCCGAAGGCCATCTGGTCGTTCGAGGCGAAGATCGCGGTGAAGGGCTCGCGGCTGTCGATCAGGCGCTCCACGGCCATCAGCCCGCTGGCTTCCGTGAAGTTGCCGGGCATCACCAGTGCTTCGTTGAAGCCCAGCCCGGCAGCTTCCATCGCAGCGCGGTAGCCGCGAAGGCGCTCCTGGCCGTCGGGGTGCCGCAAGTCGCCGGCGATGAAGGCGATGTACCGATGGCCCAGGCTCAGCAGGTGATGGGTGGCCAGCCGCGCGCCTTCGTAGTTGTCGAAATCCAGCGCATACAGGCCCGGAGCCCGGAGCTGACGGCCGGTCACCACGATCGGCAGCTCCTGGGCATGCGCCACCAGTGCGGCGTCGCTGAGCCGCCCTGTCAGCACGATGATGCCGTCGACGCGTCGTGCGCGCAGGGTCTCGATGCAATGTGCCTCATGCGACGCACTCCATTGCCCGCTGACGAACAGCGGGCTGTAGCCGGCCGGGCTGAGGGTGTCTTCGATGCCGCGCAGTGCGCCGCCATAGAACGGGCTGTCGATGGCTTGCGTGACGACGCCGATGCTCAGGGTGCGGCCCCCGGCCAGGCCGCGGGCCACGGGGTTGGGCACGAAGCCCAGCCGGGCGACGGCCTGGTCGACGGCACTGCGCTTGTCTTCGCTGACGGTCGCCGTGCCATTCAGGATGCGCGAGACGGTGGCTGCCGAAACGCCCGCGGCATCAGCCACTTGCTGCAGGGTCACGCTGCCGGCGGCGGTCTCGGTGTGACGGCGGCTCTTGCGGGCTGGTTTCGTCTTGTCGGGCATCTTGCCTTGCTTGCTGCGTGCGTGCGATGGGAGCACTCGGTGCGTGCCCGGGGTCTGCCTTGGGCTTGTCGCCAGTCTACGGTTTGCCGCCCCCGGGCCGGAATAGGCAGGACACGCCCCGCTCATCCGGCCCTTGCCAAAACATCTGTTGCTGCATACAGTGCTGTACGCAACAACAGCCAGGAGCCTCGACATGCGCAGCCATCCGTCCCGCGATCAATTCCGCCAGACCTACAAGCCGACAGCAGACCGTGTGCCCCGTTGGGCGCGCCGCCTGTGGCTCTGGTTCTGAACTGGGCGCGCTGCCTGCTGTGGCGCGCGTACGGCAGACCCGCCAGCCAACAACATCAGGCCGCTCCCTGTGGCGCCAGCAGGGTGCCCCGGCACTGGGCTGCGCCGCAGACACAGCGGTAATGGTCACCGGCGGCCTGCGGTTCTTCCACCATTAGGCAGTAGTCCAGGAAGAGCTCTTCCCCGGCCTTCAGATCACGCAGCGCATAGAAGACGATCTGCAGCCGGCCGCGCGGGCCGGTTTCTTCCTGTGCCTCGCAGTTCGGCGCGCAGGAATGGTTCAGGTGGCGGGTTGGATTGCCGCCCTCGGCGGCATCGATGATCGATCCATCCGATAGGCCGAAGACATAGGTGAGCGCGTGGTCCCAGTCCCGCGCCGCCGCCTGCCGTGCCGTGTAGCGCCGCCCCTCGTACTGGCCGATGCGCTGCCCTGCCTTGAGATCCTTCGCGGCAAAGGCCCCGATGCCGTGGATCGGGCTGTTGCGTGCTTCGATCATGCTGTTGCTTCTCCCAATGAAACCGGCCGGGCCGGCCCACCCCCTGACAGGGGCAGGCCGGCCCGGCCGTGCTGCCTGACGGTGACGTCAGGCGCTGGGTGCCATCAAGCCGGGCAGCGCGTCGACAGACGCTGCGCCACGAAACTCAGGTCACGCGAGTCGATGATGCCGTTGCCATTGATGTCCAGGCGTGCATTGAAGCCCGGCTGACCGACGGCCAGACCCTGCGCGTTGCGGACGGCGTTGAAGTCGTCGCAGTTCACCGAGCCGTCCTCGTTCACGTCGGACACCAGCCGGATGGTGAAGTTGGCGTTCGAGACATCGAAGAACACGTTGTCCACGGCCTGGACGCGGATACGCGCTTGCGTCGTGCCCACGTTGGGCAGGAAGACCGCGCGCGAACCCGTGTTCGGCACCACGGCGGCCAGCAGGAACGGGTAGGTCAGGCCGCCGTCCGTGGACAGCGAGATGCGCACGTTGGCCGCGTTCACGGGGGCAGCGCTGGTGTTGGCCACGTCCCAGGTCACGGTCTGCAGCGACTCGCTGTTCAAGGTCACCGCCGCGTTCGGGTAGGTCACCAGGAACGGGCCGGCGGTAGGCGCCAGCGTCAGCACGGTATCGGCGCTGTTCACACCGCCGCGGCCGTCACGCGCGGTCAGGCGCATGTTCAGGCGTGCCGGCGAAGCGTTGCCCCCGAAGCCCACGTAGTCCGCCGTCGGCAGGAACTCCGAGAAGCAGTCGATCTGGGCTGCCGTCGGCGCACCGGCGACGGTGCCGCAGTTGCCGGTCTCGGCGTTGGTGTTGTTCGCCAGCACCTGAGGCAGGTCGGGGAACACGCGCGTCGGGTTCGTCGTCACCTGGTTTTGGCCCGGCGGGGCGTAGATGGCGGCGTTGAACACCGCCCGCGTGCCGAACTGGCGGAACAGCGGGCCGTTGGTCTTGGGTGCGGTGACCAGACTGGTGCCCGTGGCGGCGCCGCGGTCGTTCTGCTCCCACATGTACGTGACGACATCGCCATCCGGATCGGTGGCGCTGCCGCTCAGGGCGAACGGTGTGCGCACCGGGATGGTGAACGCCGCCGGCGCCGTGACGGCCGGCGGGTTGTTGCCGGTCGCGGTCACGATGCCGCGACGCGACGTGCTGCCACCCTTGATGATGTCGTTGATGAACCCGGTGCAAGGCGCCGTGCAGTTGACCACCTGCAGGTTGGGCACATCCACGCCCGCCAGCGTACCGCCGTAGGTGAGCGTGAAGCCGGTGTTCGCGAGCGCGCCCACTGTCACCGTGCCGCCCGCAGGCCAGCCCGGGATGGCCTCGACGACGGCCTTCACATCAGCGGCGGTGTAGTTCGTGCCGAAGACGATGGGGGCCGAGTCGACGCCGTTCAGGCGCAGCTGGAACTGCTGCCCGGCGGTGTTGAAGTTGCGCAGGCCGGCGCGCTGCTGTTCGCTCAGCGTCTGCTCGGCAGCGCTGGTGTGCGTGACGATCTCATCGAAGCTGCGCTGCGAGAAATACGGGTCGCTGTTCAGCTGCGTGTTGTCATTGCCGCAGATGCCGGCGTAGGCCATCACCGAGGTACCGCTGCCAGGCTCCACCGAGTTGGCCGGGTTGCGGTTGGCGCCCGAGCAGTTGCCCAGCGTGCCGTTGAAGGTGTGGTTGCCCGCGAACTGGTGGCCCAGCTCGTGCGCGACGAAGTCGATGGCCCAGACATCGCCCGTGGGCGGGTTGATGCCGGTGCAGCCACGCGCCTTGTCGGACAGGCCGACCACGCCCAGGCCGGCAATGCCGCCGCCGTTGCCGCCCAGTGCCAGGTGGCCGACATCGAAGTTGCCGGCGCCCGCCAGCAGGCCGGCGACGGTGATGTTCTGGGTCAGGCCGCCGCCGCTGCAGCTGGCCACCTGCGCGGCAGTGAAGCAGGCCGCGCGACCGCAGGGGCCGTTGGTGCCCGTGGCGTCGGCAGCGGTGTTCAGGTTCAGTGCGTCGGTGCCGGCGATCAGCACCATGCGGATCGACAGGTCGTTCTCGTAGACCTGATTGACGCGGTTCATCAGGATCACCTTGGCAGCCGTGACGTTGGCGGCGCCATGGAACGTGGCGTAGGCCGGATCGGTGATCATGGCCAGGCGATAGGTGCGCAGCTGGCCGCCGACGGAGGCGTTGAGCGACACGTCGTTGGGCACCACCTGGTAGTTGGACGTCGAGCTCGTCTGGCCGTCGCTGACGATGATCTCGTAGCTGCCGACGGCGCGCCACGGATCGGCCGTGAAGCTGGTCGACACCGTGCCTTCGGCGCTGGCCGTGGCGTAGACCGTCTGGCGAGCCGTCGACTGGCCCACCTGGCGCACCGTGATGGTCAGCGCCGCATTCGGCGCGAAGCCCGCGCCCATGACCTGCACTGCATCACCAGCGCGGTAGCGGCCGCGTTGCAGCGACAGCATCGGCTGCAGCATCGGCGCCTCCGCGAACGGGGCCAGGCGGGCCGGCACGTCGCTGCGCAGGTAGCTGGCGTACAGGCTCTGGTCGTTCTTGTACATCGGCTCGACGTACCAGTTGCCCCGGCGCGAGCGCACCGACGCGCTGACGCCCAGTTGCGTGACGCTCAAGCGCAGCGTGGCGCTGGGATCGTCGATGCCCATGCCCGAGTACGTCTTGATGTGCGGATGCTTGGCCGCCAGACCCGCTTCCATGATCGGCGATTCGACGATGGCGAAGCGCTGGAAGCTGCCGTCCGGGTGCGGCAGGGACAGCACCGCCGGGTTGCGGCTGGCCGCGGGGGTGAACTCCATCGGCGCACGGGCCAGCAGGCTGGTGACCAGGTTGCGGTCGAGCGTGGCACCGCGGAAGCGCTCGGCCTGGACGACACGCTCAGCGCCCGAAGACGACCGGTCAGCCACCGTGGCGCGCGCGTCAGTCCATGCGGCACGCGAGGGGTGCTGGGCGGCTGCGCTGCGGTCGGCCTGGGCTTGTGCCTGGGCCAGCGCCATCGGCGCCAGCGAAGCGGCGGCCAGACACAGGACCAGGGTGGCCAGGCGGTACGAGCCCATCGGGCGGGAATCGGTAGCGCGGGCCGTGGCCCCTTGCCGGGTGCTGTTCATCTGCATGTGAGTTTCCTGAGTTCAACGAACGATCGGAGGATCGGACCCCGTCGCTTGCAAGTACCGTGCTGGCCACTGGCCGCAGCGAGGTGCCGCCGGCGCGTGTGGAACACGATCCCGCGCGCAGCGGATCGTCAAAAGAATTTACTCTCAAGGCATCGTGTGCAACAACGGGGCCGATGCCCCGGCGCACCCCTCAGTCACCTGGAAAGAGGTCGCCATGGGACCCACAACCCCCCTGTTCAGGCGGTACATCCGGCGCCTGTGCCAGCCCCTGATCTGGCTGCCCCTGGCCGCCTGCGCGGCGGCCGCACCAGGCGCTGGCGCGGCTGCCCACGGCGTGACGGAGATCGTTCTGGAGCGCGACTGCTTCGGCTGTCCGACCGGTACGCGCATCGAGCTGCGACACGACGGCACGGCGGTCTTCACCGAGGTAGGCAATGCCCGCCGGGGCACGCAGGACAAGGTCCGCCAGGGGCGCATCACGGCCCGCGATTTCGACGCCCTGGCAGGGCTGCTGGCCAGCCGCGGCTTCTACGCCATGGCCCCGGAATACCAGGATCCGGGCGTGGCCGACGGGCCGTGGATGACGCTGCGGGTGGTGCGGGGCGGGCAAGCCAAGGAGGTGTTCGCGCGCGATGAAGCAACCCCCCCTGACTTGAGGGCGGTGGAAACCGCAATTGATCAGCTTCGAGCCGACGTTTTCGGTCGGCCATGACGCGCTGCGGGGCGCGGGCCCGTCCCCTCAGGCCGGGGGTGGGTAGCGTTCGGCGGCAGCCAGCAGCGCCTGCCGCACGCGCCGCGCCAGCGCCGGCGGCGCCAGCACCTGCACTTGCGGCCCCTGGCGCAGCACATCCATCACCAGTTCGGTGTCGTCGACATAGGGCAGGCGCAATTCGTAGCTGCCGTCGGCGTGCCACTGGCCCTGCTGCTGGGGATGCCATTCCTCGCGGCTGGCCCAGGCCGCCACGCCGGCATCGAAGCGCAGCACGGCCCACTGCAGCGGCGCTCCAGCAGCGCTGGCAAAGATGCCGTAGCCCGCGTCCATCGCCGCGGCCACCTGCTTGAGCGGCAGTTCGCGCGCCGGCCGGTCCAGCACCGTGGCTTGCTCGATCGCGTCCAGCGCAAAGCGGCGCAGCGCATCGACGCGATGGCACCAGGCGTCCAGGTACCAGGTGTGGCGGTAGTGCACCAGGCGCTGCGGCGAGACCTCGCGCTCGCCGACCTCGGCCCGCGTACGTGTGAGGTAGCGCATCTGCAGCCGCCGCCGTGACAGCAGCGCCGCGCTCACGCGCTCGAAGCAGCGGCTGGGCACCGGGCGGCGCTGGGTGCTGACGATCTTCACGCGCTTCATCAGCCGGGCCGCGGCAGCTTCGCCTTCGCCACTGCCCAGCAGCTGCCCGATGCGGTCCAGCAGCGGCTGCAGATGGCGGCTGACCAGACCTTCGCCGTCCAGACTGCCCAGCAGCTGGCGGGCCATCAGCAGCGAGTAAAGCTCTGCCTCGTCGAACCACAGCCCCGGCAGTTCATGGCGCGCGCCGGCGGCCGCGCCGCGGCCGCCGGCAAAGCGGTAGCCGTTCAGGTCGCGGTCGTAGTCGATCGGCGCGCCCAGCCGGCTGCGCAGGTATTCCAGATCACGCTTGAGCGTGGCCGGCGAGACTTCCAGCTCTTCCAGCAAGGTGGCAAAGCTGACGTGCCCGCGGGCGCGGATCAGGGCCTCGATGCGGTACAGGCGCGCGGTGTTGGCCATGGCCGGGATTCTGCCCAGCCCGGGCCGCGGGCCGGCATCAGCGCCCTGCAGAAGGTGCCGGTCCGGCACCCCCGCCCAGCACGCGGTACAGCAGCACCTGGTTCTGCAGCTGCGCCAGCTGCAGCTGCACCACGGCCTGGCGCGCGGCCAGGGCCGCACGCTCGGCGTCCAGCCTGTCCAGTGCGCTGGCCGCGCCGCCGCGCAGCAGCAGGTCGGCCAGCGCCAGGCGTCGCGCTTCGGCCGCTGCCTGGGCCTGCTGCGCCGCCAGCTGCTCGCCCAGCGTGGCGCGGCCGGCCAGGGCATCGGCCACTTCGCGGAAGGCCGACTGGATGGCCCTCTCGTACTGCGCCACGGCGATGGCGCGCGCCGCCTGCGCGGCTGCCAGATTGGCCTGGTTGCGACCGGCATCGAAGAGTGGCTGCAGCAGCTGGCCGGTGAAGGACCAGGCGCCGTTGTCGAACAGGCCTCTCAGATCGCCGCTGGCCACGCCCAGGCTGCCCGTGAGCGAGATACGGGGAAAGAACGCCGCCCGTGCCGCCCCGATGCTGGCGTTGGCGGCCAGCAGCTGCTGCTCGGCCTGGCGGATGTCGGGGCGCTGCAGCAGCACGGCGCTGGGCAGGCCCCGCGGCAGATCCTGCAGCCGGCTGTCGGCCAGCGCCGGCGCCGGTGGCAGATCGCCGGGCAGCGCCTGGCCCAGCAGCAGTTCCAGCGCATTCAGGTCCTGGGCGCGCTGGCGCCGCAGTGCCGCCGCATTGGCCTGGGCCGCCGCCAGCAGCGATTCGGCTGCGCGCAGCTCGGGCTCCGCCGCCACGCCGCCGTCAAAGCGCACGCGCGTCAGCCGCAGCGTTTCGGCGCGCGCGGCCAGCGTGTCGTCGGTGATGCGCAGCAGCTCGTCATCGGCCCGCAGCGCCAGCTCGGCGCTGGCCACGCCGGCCACCAGGGCCACCTGCGCCGCGCGCCGGCCTTCGTCGCTGGCCAGGTAGCGTGCCGCTGCGGCTTCGCCCAGGCTCCTGACGCGGCCGAAGAGATCCAGCTCGTAGCCGCTGACCTGCAGGCCGGCGCTGTAGCTGCGCACGTTGCCTCCGCCCGTGGGCGTGCTGGTGGCCTGCACACCGGCACCGACGCTGGGCAGCTGGTCGGCCCGCTGCGCGCCCAGCTGCGCGCGCGCCAGCTCGACGTTGAGCGTGGCAATCCGCAGATCGCGGTTGTTCTGCAGCGCCAGCGCCACCAGGCGGCGCAGCCGGTCGTCGCCCAGGAAATCGGCCCAGGCCAGATCGGCCACGGGTGCGGGCGCCGACGCCGTGGCCGCGGGCGCCGCTGCCTCAGGGAAGGCCGCCGGCACCGGCGCCACGGGGCGCTCGTAGGTGGGCATGAAGCTGCAGGCGCTGATCAGCAGGCAGGCTGCCAGCGGCAGCAGCGCCAGGTGGGGGGTGCGGGCCATTCAGCGGTCCTCCAGGGGCTGCGCCAGGTTGCTGGGCGGCTCGACACCCGCATCGCGCTCGATCTGCCGCTGGCTGGGCTTGAACCAGGTGCGCACGACGACGAAGAACAGCGGCACGAACAGCACCGCCAGCACGGTGCCGGCGATCATCCCGCCCACCACCCCCGTGCCGATGGCGCGCTGGCTGGCCGAGCCGGCACCGCTGGCCAGGACCAGCGGCAGCACGCCCAGCGTGAAGGCCATCGACGTCATCACGATGGGCCGGAAGCGCAGGTGCGCGGCTTCCAGTGCGGCGTCGATGGCGCTCTTGCCTTGTGCCTGCAAGTCCTTGGCGAACTCGATGATCAGGATCGCGTTCTTCGCCGCCAGGCCGATGATCGTCACCAGCCCGACCTGGAAGTACACGTCGTTCGAGTAGCCGCGCAGCAGCGTGGCCACCACCACCCCCAGCACGCCCAGCGGTACGGCCAGGATGACGGCAAACGGCACGCTCCAGCTTTCGTACAGCGCAGCCAGGCACAGCAGCACGGCCAGGATGGCGAAGCCGTACAGCACCAGCGCCTGGTTGCCGGCCAGCTTTTCCTCGCGCGTGATGCCCGTCCATTCGTAGCCGAAGCCCGGCGGCAATTGCGCCACCAGGCGCTCGACCTCGGCAATCGCATCGCCAGTGCTGTAGCCCGCCGCGGCGCTGCCGCCGATGCGCATCGCCGGGTAGCCGTTGTAGCGCACGGTCTGCATCGCGCCCGTGGCCCAGCGTGTGGTGGCGAAGGCCGACATCGGCACCGGCTGGCCCTGGGCGTTGGGCACCGTCAGGCGCAGCAGGTCGTCGGGCTGCATGCGCGCGGGCGCATCGGCCTGCACCACCACGCGCTGCAGCCGGCCCTGGCTGGGGAAGTCGTTGACATAGGTCGAGCCCAGCGCCGTGCCGATGGTGGCGCTGATGCTGTCGAAGGCCACGCCCAGCGCGGCCGCCTTCTCGCGGTCGATGTCGATGCGCAGCTGCGGGGCGTCTTCCAGCCCGTCGGGCCGCACCTGCGTCAGCACCTTGCTCTGCGCCGCCAGCCCCAGGAACTGGTTGCGCGCGGCCACCAGCGCCCGGTGGCCCTGGCCGGCGCGGTCCTGCAGGCGCAGGTTGAAGCCGCTGGCCTGCCCCAGCTCAGGAATGGGCGGCGGGCTGAGCGGGAAGATGAACGCATCGCGGATGCCCATCAGCGCGCCAAAGGCGCGCCCGGCCAGCGCCTGTGCGCTGTTCTCGGGCGCGGGCCGCTGGTCCCAGTCCTTGAGCGTGACGAACGCCAGCGCAGCGTTCTGGCCCTGGCCGCTGAAGCTGAAGCCCATCACGCCCACCATGCTCTGCACCTCGGGCTGCTGGAGCATGAAGGCTTCGACCTGCTCGATGACGGCGCGCGTACGCTCCTGCGTGGCGCCGGGCGGCAGCTGGATGTTGACGATCAGGTTGCCCTGGTCCTCGGCCGGCAGGAAGGAGCCCGGCAGCCGTTGGTAGACCCAGGCCATCGCACCCAGGATCAGCGCGTAGATCACCAGGTAGCGGCCGGTGCGCCGCAGCATGTGCGCCACCACGCCTTCGTAGCCGCTGGCCGTGCGCTTGAAGAAGCGGTTGAACGCGCCGAAGAAGCCTTTGCGCTCGACATGCTGGCCGCGTGGCACGGGCTTGAGCAGCGTGGCGCACAGCGCGGGCGTGAGCGACAGCGCCAGCAGCGCCGACAGGCTGATCGAAGCCACCATGACCGCCGAGAACTGGCGATAGATGTTGCCCACCGATCCAGCAAAGAAGGCCAGCGGCACGAACACCGCCACCAGCACCACGGTGATGCCGACGATGGCGCCGGAGATCTGGCTCATCGCCTTCTTCGTGGCCTGCAGCGGGGGCAGGCCTTCCTCGGCCATGATGCGCTCGACGTTCTCCACCACCACGATGGCGTCGTCCACCACGATGCCGATCACCAGCACCATGCCGAACATGGTGAGCACGTTGATCGAGAA
>JAIXZR010000085.1 GCA_027489455.1 Rubrivivax sp.
GGGTCGTCACGCAGCTTGTGCCAGGCACCGCTGAGGGTCATGATGCCGTTGATCATGCCGCCCCAGCTGGGCGCCAGCAGCACCAGGCTGAAGACCATGCCCACGCTCTGCGCCCAATCCGGCAGCGCGGTGTAGTGCAGGTGGTGCGGGCCGGCCCACATGTAGGTGAAGATAAGCGCCCAGAAGTGCACGATGCTCAGGCGGTAGCTGTACACCGGGCGCTCGGCCTGCTTGGGGATGTAGTAGTACATCAACCCCAGGAAGCCGGCGGTGAGGAAGAAGCCCACCGCGTTGTGGCCGTACCACCACTGGATCATCGCGTCCTGCACGCCGGCGTAGGCCGAATAGCTCTTCCACATGCCCACGGGGATGGCTGCGCTGTTGACGATGTGCAGCACCGCCACCGCGATGATGAAGGCGCCGAAGAACCAGTTGGCAACGTAGATGTGGCGCACCTTGCGGATGCCCAGCGTGCCGAAGAAGACCACCGCGTAGCAGACCCACACGACCGCGATCAGCAGGTCGATGGGCCATTCGAGTTCGGCGTATTCCTTGCCGGACGTGATGCCCAGCGGCAGCGAGATCGCGGCCGCCAGGATCACCAGCTGCCAGCCAATGAAGGTGAACAGCGCCAGCTTGGGCGCGAACAGCCGCGTCTGGCAGGTGCGCTGCACCACGTGGTAGCTGGTGGCGAACAGCACGCAGCCGCCGAAGGCAAAGATCACCGCATTGGTGTGCAGCGGCCGCAGCCGTCCGTAGCTCAGCCAGGGGATACCGAAGTTCAGCTGCGGCCAGGTGAGCTGCGCAGCGATCACCACACCCACCAGCATGCCGACCACGCCCCACAGCACGGCCGCCAGCGAGAACAGCCGCACGGCCGTGTCGGTGTAGGCCGTGTCGGTGGTGGTGGTGGCCTGCGCCCCGCGGGGCGGGCTGCTGGCACTGAGGGCTGAGGCGGCCATCTGACTTCTCCTGTCGTGGTGTTCACATGCCGGCACTGCGCGTGCCGGGATGCATGGATTCTTGGTGCGGCCCTGCCGCGGCAGCTTGATCGGCATCAAGCCCGGCAGGCTCAGCGCCCAGGATGCGTTCGCCCTCGGCATCCAGTTCCTCGAACTGCCCGCGGTGCAGGGCCCAGCCGAAGACCGCCAGGATCAGCAGCACCAGCAGGGCCGACAGCGGGATCAGCAGATAGAGGCTTTCCATGGCGGGTGCGTCGTTCAGCGCGCTGCGCGCAAGGCGTTGCCCATCACCAGCAGCGAACTCAAGGCCATGCCCAGGCCAGCAGCCCAAGGCGGCAACCAGCCCAGCACGGCCAGCGGGATGCACACGGCGTTGTAGGCCGCCGCCCAGGCCAGGTTCTGGCGGACCAGGCGCACGGCCAGCCCGGCGCGCGCGCGCGCCCGCACGATGTCCTGCAACTGGTTGCTCATCACGACGGCGTCGGCCGCGGTGCGGGCCACCAGGGCACCCTGCCCCATCGCCAGCGAGACATCGGCGCGCGCCAGCACGGGCGCGTCGTTGATGCCGTCGCCCACCATCGCCACGCATTCGCCGCGTGCCTGGGCCGCGGCCACCACCGCCAGCTTGCCTTCGGGGCTGGACTGCGGCAGCACCTCGTCCAGCCCCAGTGCCGATGCCAGGGCCTGCGCGCGTGCGGGGCTGTCGCCCGACAACAGGCTGAGCCGCAGCCCCTGCGCCTGCAACGCGCGCACGGCCTCGCGTGCACCGGCACGCGGCTGCTCGACCAGCTCGAAACCGACCAGGACCTGGCCATCGCACCCCAGCCAGACCCCGGGCTGACCGGTGTCGTCTGCGGCCACGCCCTGCGCCTGCGCGCCCTGCGCATCGGCCACGTAATCGTGGGCGCCCAGGCGCCAGGCCCGCCCTTGCGCGTCGCGCGCCTGCAGGCCGCGGCCGGCGTGTTCTTCCACGGCCTGCCAGTGCGCCGGCATGGCGCCAGGGGCCGCTGCCGCACCGCTGCGCGCTGCGCTGGCCGCGGCCGCCAGCGCGGCGGCCACGGGGTGACCAGACCAGCCAGCCAGGCTGGCCGCCTGTGCCAGCGCTTGCGCCTCGTCCCCCAGCAGCGCACGGCCTGCGGGCAGCAGCCCGGTGCCGGCCAGCCGCACGCGGGTTTCGGTCAGCGTGCCGGTCTTGTCGAAGAAGACGCGCTGCACGCGGGCCAGCGTCTCTAGGGCGTCCAGGCGTTGCAGCAGCACGCCCTGCCGGGCCAGGCCGCGGGCCGCGGCCACGGCGACGGCCGGCGCGGCGATGGACAGCGCACAGGGGCAGGTGACGATCAGCACCGCCACCGCCACCCAGACCGCGCGCGCCGGGTCGATCACGCTCCAGGCCGCCGCGGCACCGGCCGCCAACAGCAGCACCGCCCACAGGAAGGGCCCGGCCCAGCGGTCGGCCAGCGCCGCGCTAGCGGGCCGCTGGCTGAGCGCGCCCTGCATCATCGACACGATCGCCTGCAGCCGGGTGTCGCCGCCCACGCGCTGCACCCGCATCAGCACGGGCGCGCCCAGGTTGATGCTGCCGGCCACCACGTCAGCGCCTTCGGCCTTGGGCACGGGCTGCGATTCGCCGCTCAGCAGCGCTTCGTCGGCGCGCGTGCTGCCCGCCAGCAGCACGCCGTCGGCCGGGAAGGCCTGGCCCAGCGGCACGCGCACGTCGTCGCCCGGGCGCAGGCGGTGCACGCTGACGGTTTCCACTGCGCCATCGGCCGCCACGCGCAGGGCGGTCTCGGGCAGGCCGCTGAGACTGGCTTCCAGGGCCTCGGCGGCGCGATGGCGCGCGCGCAATTCCAGGTAGCGCGCGCCCAGCAGGAAGCTGACGAACATCGTCAACGAATCGAAGTAGACCTCGTGCCCGAACACGCCTGCAGGGTCGAAAGTGGCGCCGGTGCTGGCCACGAAGGTGATGCCCAGGGCCAGCGCCACCGGGACGTCCATGCCGATCCGGCGTGCCCGCAGGCTTTGCCAGGCACGGCGGAAGAAGGGCGCGGCCGAAAACACCAGCACCGGCAGCGAGATCAGCCAGCTGCCCCAGTTCAGCAGCTGCCGCAGGTCAGCGGCCAGCTCGCCAGGGCCGGCCACGTAGCTGGGCGTGGCCAGCATCATCACCTGCATGGCGCAGAAGCTGGCGACGAACCAGCGCCACAGCGCCTGGCGGTGCTCGTTACGGCGGGCCAGCCGGGCCGGGGCCGCGGCATCGGGCACGGCGCCATAGCCAGCGCCGGCCACGGCCTGGATCAGGGCCGACAGCTGCGTGCGCGTTGGGTCCCAGCGCACGGTGGCGCGCTGCGCCGCCGCCCCCACCTGCACGGCATGCACGCCCGGAACGCGGGACAGCGCGTCTTCGATCAGGCCGGCGCAGGCAGCGCAATGCATGCCCGAAAGCTGCAGCGCCGATTCGCCCAGCCGCTCACCCTGCGGGCCCAGCAGCCAGCGGGTATGCCGGGCCAGTTCCGCCGGGTCGTCGACGGCCTGTGGCGGCAGGGGCATGCCGGTGGCCAGACGCGGGGAACTCGGTACTGCGGGCATTCCATAATCTAGGCTCCCGCCTGGCTTCTGCCCATGATGCACATCAAACTGTCAGCAGTCCTGCCCCGCCTGCCCCTGTTCCAGCCCGGCCGGCCGTGGCAGCGCCGGCTGCACGTGGGCGCGCTGCTGGCCGCGATCGCGATGCTGGCCTGGGTGCCAGCGGCCCCTGCCCAGACCGGGCCGCAGCCGCGGCTGCCAACCGTGGATCTGATGGCCGGCATGCACATCATCAAGGCTGAACTGGCAGTGACGGCGCAGCAGCAGGCCACCGGCATGATGTGGCGCACCGAAATGAACGGCAACGAGGGCATGCTGTTCGTCAACCAGGACGACCAGATCCGCTGCTTCTGGATGAAGAACACGCTGATCCCGCTGAGCATCGCCTACCTGGCGGCCGACGGCACCATCATCAGCCTGGCCGACATGCAGCCCCGCAGCGAGCAGTCGCACTGCTCGGCGCGGCCGGCACGCTTCGCGCTGGAAATGAGCCAGGGCTGGTTTGCCAAGCGCGGCATCCAGGCCGGCTTCAAGCTGCGCGGCAAGCCCTTCACGGGCAACTGAGGCTGCGGCAGGCGAAAAAAAACCTGCGCACCCGGCGCAGGTTCTTCGCTGGGCAGGGCGCCGCAGCGCCGCTGGCTCAGGCGTAGTTGGCGGCCGCAAAGTCCCAGTTCACCAGCTTGTCCAGGAAGGTCTCGACGAACTTCGGGCGCGCGTTGCGGTAGTCGATGTAGTAGGCGTGTTCCCACACGTCCACCGTCAGCAGCGCCTTGTCGGCGGTGGTCAGCGGGGTGCCGGCAGCGCCGGTGTTGACGATGTCCACGCTGCCGTCGGCCTTCTTCACCAGCCAGGTCCAGCCGCTGCCGAAGTTGCCCACTGCGCTCTTGATGAAGGCTTCGCGGAAGGCGGCATAGCTGCCCCACTTGGCGGTGATGGCTGCAGCCAGCGCGCCCGTGGGCTCGCCGCCGCCCTGGGGCTTCATGCAGTGCCAGAAGAAGGTGTGGTTCCAGATCTGCGCGGCGTTGTTGTA
>JAIXZR010000164.1 GCA_027489455.1 Rubrivivax sp.
CTGCGCCTGGCCGAGGGCTACGGCATGACGGAAAACCTGGGCGCCACGCACATCACCGAAGGCGGGCTGGACGCCGCCGGTACCGTGGGGCGCCCCTATGAAAGCGTGCAGTGCCGGATCGACCCGGCGAACGGCGAGATCCAGTGCAAGACGCCGTGGACGATGCTGGGCTACTACAAGGAACCCGAGCTCTCGCGCCAGGCGCTGACCGACGATGGCTGGCTCAAGACCGGCGACAAGGGCGCCGTCGACGCCCAGGGCCGGCTCAAGATCACCGGCCGCGTGAAGGATCTGTTCAAGACCAGCAAGGGCAAGTACGTGGCCCCCGCGCCGATCGAGGACAAGCTGGTGATGAATTCCGCCGTCGAGGCCTGTTGCGTGACCGGGGCCAACCTGGGCCAGCCGCTGGCCCTGCTGATGCTCAACGCCGACGCCGTGAAGAAGGCGCAGGACAGCGCCGGCAAGGCCGAGCTCGAGACTTCGCTGGCAGCCCACATGGCGGCGATCAACGAGACGCTGGATCCGCACGAGCAGCTCGATTGCCTGGTGCTGATGACCGAGCCCTGGACGGTGGACAACGACCTGATCACGCCCACCTTCAAGGTCAAGCGCAACCGCGTCGAGGACCTGTTCGCGAAGAACTACGACGCCTGGGTGGGATCGCGCAAGAAGGTGATCTGGTACCGCGCCTGAGGGGCACCGGCACCCGGCCTGCGCGGCTTTAGCGGCCTCAGCGGCCTCAGCGGCTAGCCGGTAACGCCGCCGAGGCTGGCGGTGACAGCGGTGACGGCGGCACCGGCACCACCACGCCAGCGCCCAGCGGGATCTCGTCGCTCACCGTGATCCCGGTGACGTAGTAGCGCGTGTCGCCGAAGCAGCTGCCGGGCAGGCCCACCTTTTCTTCGTAGTGCAGGGCCACGCGCTTGCCCATGGCGCGCGTGATGTCCTGCGCGACTGCATCGTCCCAGATCGTGAACAGGAACTTTTCAGGCGTTGTCCCGGGCAGCGAGACCAGGGCCAGCTCGCCTTCCCAGGTCTTGCAGAGCCAGCCCTTCTTCGACAGCTTCTGCACCCAGCCGGCGCGTTCGCCGCTGGAATAGCTCCAGCTCAGGGCGGCCCAGAAATACAACGCCGCCAGCAGGGCCAGGACGAGCAGCGGCAGGAAAACGAACTTGAAGATGCGCATGGCCGCGTATTCTGGCCGCGCGGCCCGCCCTGGCGCCCCGTGGCTTAGCGCGTGTTGGCCTTGAAGCTGGTGAACACGCGGGTCTGCACGCGGCGGATGTCCTGCGGCACGGCATCAGGCACGGTCAGCTTGCCGATGTCGGCGGCGCTGAGGAAGACGGTGGGGTTCTCGGCCACGTTCTTCTTCACGAACTTCTTCGAAGCCGCGTTCGGGTTGGCATAGAAGACCGTGTTCGTCAGCGAGGCATGCACCTCGGGGCGCAGGATGTAGTTGATGAAGGCGTGCGCGTTGGCCACGTTCTTCGCGTCCTTGGGGATCGCCATGGTGTCGAAGAACAGCGTCGAGCCGGTGGGCGGGATCAGCGCCTGGATGTCCTGCCCGGTCTTGTTGTCGATGGCGCGCTGGCGCGCGATGTTGATGTCGCCCGAGTAGCCCATCACCACGCACAGCTGGCCGCCGGCCAGGTCGTTGATGTAGCCCGAAGACGAGAAGCGCGTGACGCTTGGGCGCGCCGCCTTCAGCACCGCGGCGGCGGCCTCGTCGTCCTTGGCGTTCTTGCTGTAGGGCTCCTTGCCGGCGTAGATCATCGCCACGGGCAGCACCTCGCTGGCGGAATCCAGCACGTTCACGCCGCAGCCCTTGAGCTTGCTGGCGTACTCGGGCTTGAACAGCAGATCCCAGGGGTTGGCAGGCATGGGCATGCTGCCCAGCGCGGCCTTCACCTTGCCGGTGTTGATGCCCACGGTCACGTAACCCCACATCCACGTCACCAGGTGCTCGTTGCCCGGGTCCACCTGGGCCAGCTTGGCCAGCAGGGCGGTGTCCAGGTTGCCCCAGTTCGTGAGCTTGCTGCGGTCCAGCTTCTGGAACAGGCCGCTCGCGATCTGCGTCTTGGCGAAGTGCGCGCTCGGGACCACGATGTCGTAGCCGCTGCGGCCGGCCACCAGCTTGGCCTGCAGCACCTCGTTGCTGTCGTAGTTGTCGTAGCGGACCTTGATGCCGGTTTCCTTCTCGAAGTTCTTGATCGTGTCTTCGGCGATGTAGTCAGACCAGTTGTAGATGTTCAGCACCTTGCTTTCGCCCTGGGCCTGGGCAAGCAGGGGCAGCGTGGCGCAGGCGGCCAGCACGGCAGTGGCAAGGGCGGAGCGGAAGGCATGCAGCGTCATGGCAGGCTTTCGGTGAAGGTCGGTGGGTGGGGTGGGATGGCGGTGGCCCGCAGGCCCGGGACAACCCTGAATTCTGGCCGACCTGCAATCACCAGGGGATTGCGCTGCCGTCCCATGCCCGAAAGCAGCCGCTGGCGCCTTCGGCCGGCAGGGCGTCCAGCACCGCCAGCAGGTCGCGCGCCGCCTGCTCTGGCGTGGCCGCTTCGGCGTCGCCGATGATGGGCGCCGACAGCCGGCTGGCCACGGTGCCCGGGTGCAGCGCCGCCAGCACCGCCAGCGGGCGCCGTCGCGCCACCTCGATGGCCGCAGTGCGCAGCAGCATGTTCAGTGCCGCCTTGCTGGCGCGGTAGCTGTACCAGCCACCCTTGCGGTTGTCGCCGATGCTGCCCACGCGAGCCGAGAGCACCGCCATCAAGGCGCGCTCCCGCGGGGCCAGCAGATCGTGGAACTGCTGGATCACCAGCGCCGGGCCGATGCTGTTGACGGCAAAGGCCTGCGCCATCGTGGCGGCGTCCAGGTCGGCCAGGCGCTTTTCGGGCCCGCGGTGGCCCAGGTGCAGGGCGCCGGTGGCGCAGATCACCAGGTGCAGGGGCCCCTGCGCCCGCAGCGCGGCCGCGGCGGCGGCCAGGCTGGCGGGGTCGGCGAGGTCGATCGCCGGCTCGCCCTGGCTGCCGGGCCGGCGCGACAGGGCGCTGACGCGGCTGCAGCGCGCGTCCGCCCGCAGCGCATCCACCAGCGCGCCGCCGATCGCGCCGCTGGCGCCCAGCACCAAGGCGCGGTAGCCGTCGGGCAGGCTGGCCATCATGGCGCGGGCACCTCGCGGCGGCGGAACATGCCCCAGCCTTCCATCTGCAGCACGATGTCGTCGTGCTGGTTCAGCAGCTCCCATCGGCTGCGCACCAGGCCCACGTGGGGCTTGCTGTTCATGGGCCGCGCCTCCAGCACGTCCATGCGCAGGCGCAGCGTGTCGCCCGGGTGCACGGGCTTGAGCCAGCGCAGGCTGTCCAGCCCGGGCGACCCCAGGCTGGCCGCGTCCAGCAGGTAGTCATCGCACATCAGGCGCATGGCCATCGCGCAGGTGTGCCAGCCGCTGGCGGACAGGCGCCCGAACAGCGAAGCCTCGGCGGCGGCGTCATCCAGGTGGAAGGGCTGGGGGTCGAACTGGCGGGCAAAGGCGATCACGGCTTCGCGCGTGACCGCGGTCGCGCCGCCTTCGCGCCGCAGGCCGGCGGGGAAGTCTTCCCAGAACAGGCGCGGCGTGCGCGCGGGTGTGTCAGGTGCAGTAGGGGTCATGGCGGTGGCGGGGGTCGCGCGGGTGCGACCACGGGGTCGGCAGGGTGGGGGTGCTGGCCCGGGGGCGTCGCGATGCGGTCCGGCGAGAAGGCACAGCCGCCGCAGGATAGCGGTGCAGCACGCCACAATGCGCGCGGCCGCCCCGGCACCCTTCCAACGCCACACTGCCCGCACCATGACCTTGCTCATCTTCGGCCTCGTGATCTTTCTCGGCGTGCATTCCACGCGCGTCTTCGCCGAAGGCTGGCGCACCCGTTTCATCGCCGAGCGCGGCGCGAACGCCTGGAAGGGCCTGTACGCGCTGCTGTCGGTGGTGGGTTTTGCCCTGCTGGTGTGGGGCTACGGGCAGGCCCGGCAGCAACCGGTCGTGCTGTGGGCATCGCCGACCTGGACGCGCCACCTGGCCGCGCTGCTGACGATTCCGGCCTTCGTGCTGCTGGCCGCCGCGTACGTGCCGGGCAACGGCATCAAGGCGCGGCTGCGCCACCCGATGGTGCTGGGCGTGAAGCTCTGGGCGCTGTCGCACCTGCTGGCCAACAACACCCTGGCGGATGTGCTGCTGTTCGGCGGCTTCCTGGTCTGGGCGGTGTTGAGCTTCCGCGCCGCCCGCGGACGGGACCGCGCCGCTGGCACCGTCTACCCCCCCGGCCGGCCGGTGATGACGGTGCTGGCCGTGGTGGCCGGCCTCGCGGCCTGGGCCGGATTTGCCATGTGGGCCCACGGGGCCTGGATCGGGGTCCGGCCTTTCGGGTGACCCCTGCGGGGGCCCCGGCGGGGCGCCCGCGGTGTGGCGATGGGCAGTGGCCTTGCGCTGGTCCACCATGGCGCCATCGCCTGGGAGCCCTGCATGGACCTCATCGCCCGCTTCGCGCGCCGCCCGTCGCCCATTCCTGCTTTCGCTTCGGTACCGTCCCCGCCCCCCGCGTCCGTGCCCGCGCCCGGCCCCGCGCCGACGCCCGCTGACGCATCCGATGGGCCGCCGCGCGGCTGCGGCTGGTTCGATTCCAGCCACGAGCTGCAGTGCGGGCTGCTGATCACCGAGCACGACAGCCCCGACCGCGTTGCCAACGATCTGCCGCTGGACGTATGGCTGGCCTGGCACCTGGCCGGCCGCCATGGCGCGCAGGGCAGCGGCGCGGCCAGGGCATGATCGGCGCCAAAGTCTGCCGGAGCCGACCATGCCCCACCCTGCCCCCCTGACCCGGCCGATGCGCCGCCCAGCCCCCCGGCGCCTGGTGGCACTGCTGGCGCTGGCCGCCGCGCTGCCCGCCGTTGCCCAGCCCGTGGGCGAAGTCGACACCGCCTTCAAGCTGCTGGGCCCGGACCACAAGATCGTCGTCGAGGCCTATGACGACCCCGGCGTGCGTGGCGTCACCTGCTACGTGTCGCGCGCCAAGACCGGCGGCATCAAGGGCGGGCTCGGGCTGGCCGAGGACAAGGCCGAGGCGTCGATCGCCTGCCGGCAGACCGGGCCGATCGCCTTCCCCCGGCCGATCGCGCAGCAGGAAGAGATGTACAGCGAACGCATCTCGCTGGTGTTCAAGAAGCTGCGCGTGGTGCGCATGGTCGACAGCCCGCGCAACACGCTGGTGTACCTGACGTATTCCGACCGCGTGATCGAAGGCTCGCCGCAGAACAGCGTGACGGCCGTGCCCGTGGATCGCAACACGCCGATCCCGGTGAAGTAGCCCGCGCGATGCCGTCACCCCCGGTCCGCGATCTCCCAGGCCGTTCGGTAGCCCCCGATGCGCTGCACGTAGGCCAGCAGCTGCCTGAAGAACGGATGGGCGCCGAGCGTGGATGAGTCGCCGACCAGCAGCAGTTTGCGGCGGGCGCGGGTCATGCCCACGTTCATGCGCCGGATGTCGGAAAGAAAGCCGATGTCGCCAGAGCGGTTGCTGCGCGTCAGCGAGATCGCGATGACGTCCCGCTCCTGGCCCTGAAACGCATCCACGGTACCCACGCTCAGCAGGCGCTGCTGCATGAGGCCCTGGAGCTGTTCTTGGTCTTCGATGGCGTCGTTCAGGTAGTTGATCTGCGCGCGGTACGGGGCGATCACGCCGATGCTCAGCCGGCCCGTCGGGTGCGGCCCCTGCGCGTGTGCGGCTGAATCGCCGAGCTGCAGGAGCTGCACCAGGCGCTGGAGCAGCAGATCCGCTTCCTCGGGGTTGGCGGTGGAGCGGCCTTCAGGGAGGGTGGTCTCGACGAAGCCGAAGCCGGCGGTGTCGAGGAACTCCACAGGCAGGTCGGGTGCAAAGGCCAGGTCGAAGGCCTCCAGGCCGGCGTCGCGCACGCTGGGATGCGCTTGCAGCCGACCGCCGTAGAACTGCTCGGAGCTGAACTGCATGATCTGCCAGTGCATGCGGTACTGCACGGTGAGCATGCGGGCGGTGGCCGGCTGCCGCTGGATGCACTTCTCGAACAGGGTCTCGCGCAGGCCTTCGCGGGCGGCTTTCTCGCTCTTCACCGTGGGCGGCAGCTGGTGGTGATCGCCCGCCAGAACGACACGCTGGCCCTTGGCAATCGGGATCCAGCAGCCCGGCTCCAGAGCCTGCGCAGCTTCGTCGATGAAGACGGTGTCGAAGCTCAGCTGACGAAGGCTCCGGTGGCTGGCGCCGACGAGCGTGCAGGTGATGATCTGCACCGACTCGAGCACCTGGTCGGTGATGTCACGTTCCAGCGCGTCGGCTTGCTGGAACATCTGCCGCGCTTCTTCCTTCAAGAGCTGGCGCTGCTGCCGCTCGTCGTGGCCAGATCGGCGCAGGGGTTGATGGGCGCTTTCACGCAGCTGGCCAGCGGTCTGGCGCAGGGCGCGCATCCGGCTGTAGCCCGGATGGGCCATCACCTGCGCATCCAGGGTGTGCTGCAGCAGCAGATCCGACACCCGGCTGGGGTTGCCCATGCGGATGACGCTGACGCCGCGCGCGGCCAGCCTTTCGGTGAGCAGGTCCACGGCGGTGTTCGACGGCGCGCACACCAGCACGCGCCGCTCACGCCGGATGGTTTCCAGGATGGCCTGCACCAGCGTGGTGGTCTTGCCCGTGCCGGGGGGGCCATGGATGATGGCCACGTCCTGCGCCGTGATCACGTGGCGCACGGCCGCCAGCTGCGAATCGTCGAGCGGGCTGGGGTAGAACAGATCGTCGGCCTGCGGCGCACGAAACCGGGCTGGCGCCGCGCCCAGCAACACGTCCCGCAGCTCGGCCAGCCGGTTGCCGCGGGCGCCGATCACCTGGCCCAGGGCATGGTCCATCTCGCGGTAGCTCACCTCGTCGAAGCTGAGGTCGATGCCCAGCCTGCCGCCACCCTCCAGCCAGTCCGGCAGGTCTTCCTGGGTGGTGCTCAGCTGCAGCTTGTTGCGCCGCACGCCGGTGACGACACCCTGGAGCGTGGGCGGGTCCATGCCGTGGGCCGCCGCCGTGCCGAACAGCGACGCGTTCTTGCCCACCTGGAACAGGTGCAGGCCATGATGGTGGGCGGGCCGTTCGAGTTCCAGCACCCACTTCCCGCCGAAGCCGATGTCTTCCTGGGTGATCGTGACGGGGTACCAGGCCAGGCCGCGCCGCTGTCGCTCCTGGATGCTGGCCTGGGCGTTCTTCAGCTTGAACTGTGCCTGGTCTTCCTTCTGCTCCAGCTGCAGCAGGGCGTGCACGTGGCGCAGCTCTTCCAGGGTGCAGGCGGGGTGGGGTCTGAAGTCGAGTTCTGCCAAGGGGGGCAGTGTGGCCCCTCGCCTGCCGGGCGCACAAGGAAGCCCTGAGAAAAAGATCAGCGAACCAGGAGGACGCCACGCAGGCCAGCCAGCGCCGGATGGGTCGCCGCATCCCGCGTTGGCGCAGTTCACCGCCAGGCCAGGACCAGCGCTGCCAGCGCCTGGGCGCCCAGCACGAAGCAGGTGAGCAAGGTGCCCGATACGCGCCCGACCATGCTGGAAGCACCGAGCAATCCCCAGGCGTGCAGACCGCGGCTCAGCAGCGCGCTGGCACCCAATGCCCAGAGCCAGCCGCGCGGCAGCCCGGCCAGTTCCAGCATCAGCAGCAGGAGCAGCATCAGGGGCACCGTTTCGGTGAAGTTGCCATGCGTGCGCATGCGCCTGAGCAAGACCGCGTCGCCGCCATCGAGGAAACCGATGCCCAGCGCCGCGCGGCGCTGGATCACCAACACCGACAACACGATTTGAAGCACCGCACAGAGCGCGGCAATGACGAGGCTGACGATCGGTGGATGGAAGGTGTTCATGCAGAAGCGTCAAGCGGGGTTTGTCGGGGCTGGGCCAGGGCGCGGCGCAGGCTGACGATGTGCGCCATCAGCGCCAAGGGCACCATCAGTGTGGGCAGCCCGATGAAGGGAAACTGGGCGATGAAACGGTTGGCGGGCTCGGTGGTAAACACCTGGAACGGCAGCGGCATGGACAGCACGGCGATCATCACCACGTTGAGCAGCAGCCCCAGGCCCAGGACGTTCCATGCCAGCAGCCAGCGGCGCAGCCCTGGCTGCCACCGGTTCTGCCGCTGCATGAAGAACGCCAGCAGCGGCGCGCTCAGGCCCACGGCGATGTCGGCATTGGCCCCGGCGAATGTCATCCGGCGGTCGATCACCCCCGTGCTGAAGAGGCTGTACAGCCACAGTTCCAGCGGCAGCCGAAAGCTCTGCACGGCGACCCAGGCCCATGCCGGGGCCTGCAGGAACCATCGCCCACTGCCGCCAAACGGCCTGCTGGCCCACCACCCTGCCGCGCCGATGCCCAGCGCCACCGTCGGCAGCGCCCGCCAGGGCTGATCGAACTGCTGGAAGTAGCCGTTCCAGGCCAGAGCGCCCATCGCAGCCTGCCATGTCAGCACCGCAGCCCACAGCCGCGGCGGCATCCGCAGCATCCAGCGCAAGGCCAGCGCCATCACCACCGCCAGGGCAGCAAAGGTGGCGTTCTGCCATGGGCCAGGCACCATCACCGGCCCCAGCGTGGCGCCCGATGCGATCAACGCAGTCACAGGCGAGCCTTGAAGAAGCGCAAGGCATCCGCGGCCACGCGCACATGGATCTCGGACCGGTCCACCGCCGGGGGGTCTTCACACACCTGGCCTGCCAGCAGCCGGCCAATGAGCGGCTTGCACAGCGGTGCGTCGCTGAAGTGGCCAGCGTCGCGCAGCGTCTCGCCGGCACCGGGAATGCGCTGTGCAAAAGGGCTGGAGCCCGCATCAGGTGCCAGAACGGGGTCGGCCATGAGGCCGGCGCAGTACTGGTCTTGGGCCGCCTGGCCGCGGCAGGCCCGCAACTGCCGGTCGTAGTGTTCCGGACGCAGGTCACCGAACATGGTGCCAGGGTGAGAGGGGCTCAGCACCCCATAGCCAGCCTTCACAAGCTCCTTGGCCAGCCACGCATAGGCGTAGCGCGTGGCCCAGTTGCCATGGGAGATCAC
>JAIXZR010000020.1 GCA_027489455.1 Rubrivivax sp.
GAGGGCCGGCCCACCGGGCGCAGCTTGGAGCCCACGATGTCGCCCACCGGCGAGGTCCGCGCGCGATAGGCCTTGCTGCTGGTGCTGACGCTGGAGCCCTGCTCGTGCGTGGGGTCGCCCCGCAGGTAGTTGAGGTAGTCGACGCCGTCGGCGCCGCTGCGGTAGCCGGTGTCCAGCGTGCCCAGCTGGGTGGCCGAGATGCTCCCGCTGCGGAAGGGCACGGCCGTGCCGGTGGCGGTGTTCCAGGTCACCATGCGGCGGCCGGTGTCCCAGCCCGTGCCGGCCAGCTGGGCGGCGAGCCGGGTGCCGAAGTTCCAGACCGGGATGAGCGTGGGCTTGCCGGATTCGGCGTCGAAGCTGGTGGTGTTGGCGGTGACTTCACCCGTCCAGCTGCCCGAGTCGTACTTCGAGGCGTAGCTGGCCACGCCGGTCTGGGCCACCTGGGGCAGCGAGGTCGAGAACGAGGTGCTGAAGGCGCGCAGCTGAGCGGCGATATCGGCGAAGGCGCGCGTCAGGCCCGACACGAGCTGGTCGGGCCTCGCAGCGGTGAAGTAGGTGTCGGGCCGGGGTTGGCCGCCCACCGTCTCGCCCGAGGTCGACCACCAGTCCAGCGGCAGATCGGAGGCGCGGGTGTAGGGGTCGAAGACCTCCGGCAGCTTGGCGCCGCCGTACTTGGCCGCCAGGTAGAACTGGTTGTTGGCCTTGTAGTTCTGGTACTCCAGGATGTCCAGCCAGTAGGTCTGCACGGTCTGCTTGCCCTTGGTCTTGGACACCGCCGGGTTGTCTGGGCGGATGTCCTTGCCGTTGGCGTCGAAGGCGATGCCGGCCATCAGTGCGGAGTTGTTGTTGCAGCAGCCGTTCCAGGGGTGGGTCGTGCCAGCGTTGTTGCCCAGGCCGTGCAGTTGCCCCAGCTTGTTGGTGGCGGCGACGGCGTCGACGGTGGTGTCGGCGACGACTGCGGCCGGCTTGCCCGGCTCGGTGGCGCTGCTGGTGGGGCCCGGGACGTTCTTGTCGGCATGGGAGTTGACGTCGCCGATGCCGAGCACGAAGTTCTTCTGGCAGCTGTACTGGATCGGGTCATCCCAGTTGGTGATCACCGGGAAGCCGTCCACCCAGACCCCGTTGGTGTTGGTGTCGGTGGAGGCGGCGGTCCACTGCGGCACATTGCCCAGGTTCTTGAAGTAGCGGATGGCGGCGTAGTAGAGCTCGCCCACCGGGTCGAAGGTCTTGTAGTTGCCGGGGTTGATCTGGCCGAACTTGTTCAGATAGTTGATGACGCCGCTGTTCGTCACCGGGGTGCCGAAGAGCGTGGCGGTGTCGCTGGCATCGGTGCGGTCAGGGTTCGGCGCCAGAATGCCGGTGGTCGGGTCCCATTCGCGCGCACCATTGGTGGACGAGGGCAGGGTGGGGTCGTCGTTCTTCAGCGGGCCGATGAATTTTTGCTTCGCGCGCAGCACGCCGCCGTCGCGCCCGATGTTGCTGTCGTTCAGGTAACCGAAGGCGCTGTAGCGGATGCGGTCGGCGTACTGCTGCAGCAGCCCGGTGGGCTTGTAGTTGCCCGAGCTGTAGAGCGTGCAGTTCTCTTCCAGCGGGCCGGCTGCGGCGCTGTTGTCGCAGACCTTCACGCGCACCGTCACCTCGTACAGGGTGTTGGTGTCGACGGTGCCGCCGGTGTAGTCCGTGGGTGTTCCGTTGACGGCGCTGGCCGTGGTGAGGGCGGTGAAGCGCAGCCGGTTGCCCAGGCCCTGCACGCGCATCGCCATGCTCCCCCAGGTGAAGGGCGTGTTGGCAGCCACCAGGGCGCTGGTGCCCAGCGAACGGTTGGGGAAGTTGCCGGTGCCGCCCTGGCCGCTGGCCCAGGCTTTCTCGAGGATGGTGATGCTGCTGGTGTCGACCACGCGCAGGCCGCCGGTCAGCGCCCAACGGAACGGGTCGATGGTCTGCATCGTGGCCCAGTTCAGGAAGTTGCCGCTCCACTTGCCGTTCTGCGCGCCGGTGCAGGCGCGCGAGGTCGCCGCGCCCGAGGGGGCGAAGTGGCGCACGTTGCCGTTGTTGAAGTTCTCCGTCTCGTGGTAAACGTAGACGTAGCACTTGTCCGGGTCGAAGTAGCCCAGGTAAGGCTTGCTGCCGTCGTAGGTGCCGTCGATGTGCGCCACGCTCACCGCGGTGGGGAACTCCACGCTGAGTGCCAGCGCCAGGTTGCCGGGTACGCCGGTGTTGGTGAAGACGGGCTGGTCGGCCAGCGGCGTCTGCGCACGGGCGGCCGGGGGCTGCAGGCTGGCCAGGGCCAGCAGCAGCGCGGGCGCCGCGCGATGCAGCCAGGCGGTGGTGGTGGTCTTGGTGGGCATGATGGGCTCCGGTGCCGTTTACAGCGTGAAGGTGGTCTGGAAGAACGCCTGCGTCTGGCGCGGGCCGGTGACGCGCACCGACAGCCGGTACACCACCTGCTGCGGTACCGCACCAGCGCCCCCCGAGGAGGTGAACTCGGCCGTCACCGGATCGCTGGCGTTGGCCGCGTTGGAGACCAGGCTGTCGGCCATCGTGCAGTGGTCGCCGTCGGCCGGGCCGGTGTTGCGGCACATGCGCTCGACGACGTAGCGCACGGTGATGCTCATGTCATCGACGGTGATGTCGCGCGCGGTCGAGCCAGCGTCGGCGAAGGCGGCATCGCTCACCAGCGCCAGCGGCAGCCCCTGGGCGGTGACATCGGCGCCGCGGTACTGCGTGGCGCGGTAGTTGCGCGCCCGGTTGTGGTCCTGGCGCTGTAGCTCGGTGCCCAGGTCGCCCGTCTGCATCTGCTGCACGACCTCGGCCAGCGCACGCTCGCCTTGGTTGGTGAGGTCGCGCTTGAACCCCAGGTTGCCGGCGTTGGCCAGGCTGGTGTTCATCGAACGCACCATCGCAACGGCGCCGATGAGCATGATCGCCAGCGCGATCAGGCCGAAGATGATGACCACGCCGCGCTGGCGGCCAGGGGGCGA
>JAIXZR010000237.1 GCA_027489455.1 Rubrivivax sp.
AGGTCGTTGTGCTTGCCGCCGGCGCGGATGCACTTCTGGCTGGTGGTAGCGCGCGTGTAGGGCCGCTTGTCGAAGCCCAGGAACACGTCCTTGAACTGGTTCATCCCGGCGTTGGTGAACAGCAGGGTGGGGTCGTCGCCCGGCACCACGGGGCTGCTCGCCACGATCGTGTGGCCCTGGCTTTCGAAGTACTTCAGGAAGGTGCTGCGGATGTCGGAAGCGTTCATCACACGTGGGCGGGCCGGTTGGATGGGGGGTGGGGCACAGGCGCAAGCCCTGCCTGGACGAGCCCGCGATTCTAAGAGCCGGCACTGCGCGCTACAGTGCCGGCCAAAGGAGCAAGCCCCCCATGACGAACACACCCGCGCCCCTGGCCGCCCTGCACGACGCCAGCCTGCTGAAGACCCAGGGCCTGATCGGCGGCGAATGGGTCAGCGCCCGCGACGAAACGGCGCGCTTCGACGTCACCGATCCGGCCACGGGCCAGGTGCTGGCCCAGGTGGCCAACCTGGGCGCGGTGGACTGCGCCGCGGCGCTGTCGGCGGCCGAGAAGGCCTGGCCGCTGTGGCGCGCCAAGACCGCGAAAGAGCGGGCCGCGATCCTGATGCGCTGGTTCGGGCTGATCGTGCAGCATGCCGACGACCTGGCGCGCATCCTCACTGCCGAGCAGGGCAAGCCGCTGGCCGAAGCGCGTGGCGAGGTCGTCTACGGCGCCAGCTTCATCGAGTGGTTTGCCGAAGAAGCCAAGCGCGTCTACGGCGAGACCATCCCCACCACCGACAACAACAAGCGCTACCTCGTCATCAAACAGCCCATCGGCGTGTGCGCGGCCATCACGCCCTGGAACTTTCCCATTGCCATGATCACCCGCAAGGTGGCACCTGCACTGGCCGCGGGCTGCCCGGTGGTCATCAAGCCGGCCGAGCAGACGCCGCTCTCAGCCCTGGCCCTGGCGGAGCTGGCCCAGCGCGCCGGCATGCCCGCCGGCGTGCTGAATGTGCTGTGCGCCGATGCCGAGAACAGCATCGCCATCGGCGACGTGCTGTGCAGTTCCGACGTGGTGCGCCACCTGTCCTTCACTGGCAGCACGGAAGTCGGCCGCATCCTGGCGCGGCAATGCGCGCCCACCATCAAGAAGCTGAGCCTGGAACTGGGCGGCAACGCGCCGTTCATCGTCTTCGACGACGCCGATCTGGAAAGCGCCGTCGAAGGCGCGCTGGCCAGCAAGTACCGCAATGCCGGGCAGACCTGCGTGTGTGCCAACCGGCTGTACGCGCAGGCCGGCATCTACGACGAATTCGTCGCCCGGCTGGCCGAGAAGGCCCGCCACATCAAGGTGGGCAATGGCTTCGACGCGGGTGTGCAGCAAGGCCCACTGATCGACGCGCAGGCCCTGACCAAGGTGGAAGCGCATGTGGCCGACGCGCTGGCCAAGGGCGCCACCCTGGTGACGGGCGGTGACAGGATCGGCGGCCACTTCTACACCCCCACGGTGCTGGCCAACGTGACGAGCGAGATGCTCTGCGCCAAGGAAGAAACCTTCGGCCCGGTGGCCCCGGTGTTCCGCTTCGAGACCGAGGCCGAGGTGGTCGCCGCGGCCAATGCCACCGAGTTCGGGCTGGCCAGTTACTTCTACAGCCGCGACATCGGCCGCGTCTTCCGCGTGGGCGAAGCGCTGGACTACGGCATGGTGGGCATCAACACCGGGCTCATCAGCACGGCCGAGGTGCCCTTCGGCGGTGTCAAGCAGAGCGGCCTGGGCCGCGAGGGCGCGCACCAGGGCATGGACGACTATGTCGAGATCAAGTACCTCTGCCTGGGCGACATCCTGAAGTAGGGCGGGCTTCATCGGCCGCCCAGGGCGCGTCAGGCGTCGTTGGCCGCCGCTTGAGGCCCGCGGTCCGCCGCGGAGGCCGTCTTGCCCCCGCCGATGGTGGCGCGCTGCGTGGCCTGCGACAGCGCGCGGCGCAGCAGGCTGTCGGCGTCCTTGCCGTGCTCGGGGTAGGACGCCAGGCCCGCGCTGACGGCCAGGCCCTGTTCGCGGCCGGCCACGCTGAAGGGGCGCGCCAGCGCGTGGGCCAGCTTGGCGGCGACGCGCTCGCCGTCCTGCGGTGAATCGATCCAGGCCAGCAGCACCGCAAAGGCATCGTCGCCGATCGACGCCACCACATCGCTGGCGCGCAGTGCCGATCGCAGCCGCACCGCCGCCTTGCGCCGCAGCACGTTGGCCGATTCCACGCCCAGCGCAGCTTCCGTGGCGGCCAGGCCCGAGATACGCAGCGCGATCAGGGCCATCGGTGCGGGCTCGCGTTCGCGCAGCGCTAGCAGGTGCGTCATGTGCTCCTGCAGTTGCGGCAGGTGGGGCAGGCCGGTGGAAAGATCGGTCGCGTAGGCGCGTCGCGTCGCGGCTTCCAGGCGCTTGCGTTCGATGGCGTGGCGCAGCGCCAGGGCCAGCCGCGCCGGGCCGGTCTCGCCCGCGGGCAGCACGTCCTGCACGCCGGCCTGCATCAGCTGCAGGGACCAGGGCCAGGCAGTCTGGTCGGTCAGCACCACCACGGCGGTGTGCAGCGCCAGTGCCGGCAGCATCTGCCAGCCGGCCAGTGCTGCCAGATCGGGGGTGGCGATGAGGATGGCGTCGGCATCGGCACTGGCCAGCTCTTCAGGGCTGCCCACGGGCTGCATGACGAAGGGGCCCGGGGCGGCGCCCGCCAGCAAGGCGCTGGCATCGATCCCGATACAGGCGATCTGCAAAGGTGCGTTCACGGCGAGGCCCGGTCAGGGGGCGCGCTGGGCGCCGGCGCCGTGTCGACGGCGGAAACTGGAGCGGGTGAAGGGAATCGAACCCTCGTATGAAGCTTGGGAAGCTGCCGTTCTACCATTGAACTACACCCGCAGCGGCTGCAGATGCTACGCCATACGCCGTGCTGGCGCGCGCCCCGCGGCGCAGGCAATCCGCGGTATTTCGCTCCACACCCCTTCAGCGTTGCGCTGCCGCCAGGCTGATCTGTCCCTGGCTCTGGAAGCGCAGGCCGCTGAAGGCCACCCCGCCGATCTTGCCGCGCAGCTGGTACGTCAGCTTGTCGGGCCAGGGGCCGGCGGTGGCCAGGCCCAGCATCTGCCGCAGCGCGCCCAGGGCCGACACCGTCAGCGGCACCTGCAGCACCTGTTCCGAAAAGCGCGGCACGCTGCCGCGGATGTCGCTGGCGCCCACCGCGAAGCTGCGGCCCTGCAGGTCGATCTCGACGAACACGCCGTCGTAGTCGATCGGCCGGTCGTTGGGGTTCACCACGCGCAGACTGAGCAGGAAGCGCAGTTCCAGGCCCTGCCCGGGCAGCGCCTCGATGCCGGCCACGCTCACGCGGACCGGGTCGCTGCCGGGCAGCAGGGCACAGGCTGGCAGCAGCGGCAGGGCAGCCAGCGCCAGGCAGGTCGCCCGGCGCGGCAGGGTGTGACGGTGATGTGGCAAGGGCTGGCCCTCGGTTGGACGAGGTGCCAGTCTAGCGATCAGGGCGTGGTCGACACGGGGGCAGGCGGCAAGGGCTGACCGCCGGGCCCGGCCGCGAAGCTCAGCGGGCTCACCGCGGCCTGCTGGCCTACGCCGGGGCGCGACCAGTCGCACACGCCGTCGGCAAACACGGCCTGCAGCCGCGCCCATTGCGCGTCGGTGAAGGTGCCGGCGGCGTAGTCGGTGCGCAGCAGCGGCTTGAGTTGGCACTTCAGTACGTTCTCGGCACGCGGGCCGCCGGCCACCTGGCGCGGGCTCAGGCTGGGGCGCAGGAAGGGGTCGGCGTCGCAGGTGGCGGCGTTGGTCACCTTCACGGTCTGCGTGGTGTCGGTGGGCAGCAGGCAGAAGTCGGCCGTGCTGGCCGGCCGGGCCGCGCGCACCTTGGCTTCCAGCGTGCGGCCGGTGGTGTCGGCCTTGAGCGCGGTGAGCCATTGGTCCATGGCCAGGAAGGCATCCGTGGCCATCGTGCCAGGGGGCGTGAGACCAGTGCGGGCAAAGCGCCACAGCGCCTGGTTATTGGCGTCGCCGGCGTCGGCCGCGATGCGGTCGCGCAGGCCGAAGCTGAACCAGACGTGGTGGATGGGGATGGTGCCCGGCGTGTTGCCCGGCGGCACGGTGATGTTGGAATCGTCCCAGCCGCGCATGTCGATGATGGCCATCTTCGCCAGCTGCCGCCCGCTGGCCACGATGCCTGCGCGGTAGGCGATTTCCAGCGCCGGCACGTCGGCCACGGTGCGCGCGGCGCGCGGGGTCGCATCCCGGTCGGTGCCGCCGATGATCGTGTTCAGCGTCACGAACTCCTCGGCGCTGATGGCGCCGTCGCGCAGCGCCTTCAGGCCGTACTGCACGCCCACGTTGTCGCGCGTGTCGCGCGCGGCGGGCGAGCCCGGCACGCGGCCCCAGATGCTTTCGCCCCAGCTCCAGGCATTGCAGCGCGGCAGGCTGGCCGTGGCCGTGGGGTTGGCCGGGTCGTAGACGGCGCTGTTGGGCATCTCGCAGTTGTTGGTGGCCGTGGGCTGCTGCAGGATGGCGCCCGTCACGTTGTTGGCCACCACGCGCGGGAAGAACACACCTGCGCGGGCATTGGTGCCGAAGGCGTTGTACCAGGCGTGGCAGGCGCTCTGGTCGGGGTGGCCGTTGATGGCGGCCTTGCGGGCGTTGATCTGCGCCTGCGTCTGGCCGGCCATCAGGGCCAGCCATTCGGGCTTCTGGTAGGCCTCGACCAGGCCCACGCAGTCGCCCACTTCGATGGCAGTGCTTTCGCTGTCGGGGTAGGTGCAGGTGGTGGTGATGCCGTCCAGCAGCCCGGGCTGGATGCTGCCGGCCATGTTGCTGTTGATCGACCCGCCCGAGCAGCCCGAGCCGATGGTGAAGCGGATCGGGCCCAGGGTGTCACCGATGTGTTCCTTCATCATCATGATCGTCTCGCTCATCAGCACGCGGTTCGAATTGCGCGCTGAATCGAGCATGCTGTGCTGCAGCACCATGTACCCGCGCGCGATCTGCGCGTCCGACCCACTCCAGGCCGTGGCCGGGCGCGCCTGGCGCCGGGGCTGGCCGGTGCTGGCGCCGAAGTTGATGAGCAGCTTGCCGTTCCAGGCTGCGGGTGGGTTCAGCGCGTCCACCGCCTGCGCGGGGTTGTGCAGCACGGCCAGGTCGTAGATGCCGCGGCTGGTCGTGCCGCGTTCCAGGCGGACGATGTACGGCACGCGCACCCCGGCATCGGTGGTGATGGTGGCCAGGTCCGTCGGCACGCTGCCCACGGTGTAGGGCTTGAAGCAGGCGTTGGCCGGTGGCGCGGGGTTGGCGGGCACCGTCGTGGCGTTGGGGTTCATCGCGGCTGTCGGATCGGGCAGGGCCAGGCTGCAGCCGGCGGTGGTGCTGCGGTAGTACAGCTTCACTTCGGTGGCGATGTTGCAGTTGGCGTCCGGCGCGCCGGCCAGGCCGCTGGCATTGCTGGCCGGCGTGCTGCCGTTCACCACCTGTTGGGTGGGCGTGGCGCAGAAGAAGGGCTGGCTCAGCGGGCCGCTGATCACGGGGCCGTGGCGCGGGGCGTTCGTCACCACCAGCACGCCGGGCTTGGCGCTGTCCGTCTCTGCGCGCACGGTGTTGGCGCCGTTGGCCAGGCCTGTCAGCAGGCCCATCACGCGGCCGTCGGGCAGGGTGCGGAAGGCACTGCTCAGGTCGCGCCCGCCCACGTCCACGCGCAAGCCGCGGGCGTCGGCACCGGGGGGCAGCACCACTTCCACGAGCGCGTCGCCACCGCTCACGAGATCAGCGCGGTTGTTAAGTGTGCGCAGTTCCAGCGGGTCGCGCTCGTCGGGGCTGTTGCAGGCCGACAGGCTCGCCAGCGTGGCCAGGGCCAGCAGGCCTAACCCCCAGGTTGGGCGGCAGGGGCGGGTGTGGGTACGGGGCGGGGTCGCGGTGGGCATGGTTGTCTCCAGACGGTTGTGCCTAGCCTGGCGATGGCCGCCAGGCGCGCTGTCTGCGCAGCGTGAGAGCCATGCTAGGCAGCCCACCCCCCGCGCCCATACGGCCGAACCCGCAGGGGCCTGTCACCGCGGCGACACTACACTGCGCGCCCCATGCAAGACACCCCCGCCCCGCCGCCCCACCGCCCCTTGCGCAGCTTCGTGCTGCGCGCTGGTCGCATGGGCACCGGCCAGCAGCGCGCGCTGGAAGAACTGGGCCCGCGCTTCGTGTTGCCCTACCAGCCCGGCGCCGTGATCGATTGGCCCGGCACCTTCGGCCGCCAGGCGCCGCGGGTGCTGGAGATCGGCTTCGGCATGGGCGATGCAACGGCACAGATCGCTGCGGCGCTGCCCGGCACCGATTTCATCGGCGTCGAAGTGCACGTCCCGGGCGTGGGCGCGCTGCTCAGGCAGATCGGCGAGCGCGGCCTGACGAACCTGCGCATCGTGCAGCACGATGCCGTCGAGGTGCTGCAGCAGATGGTGGCACCGGCCAGCCTGGACGGCGTGCACATCTTCTTCCCCGACCCCTGGCACAAGAAGCGGCACAACAAGCGGCGGCTGGTGCAGGCGGGCTTCGTGCAGCTGCTGGCCACCCGCCTGGCGGCGGGCGGCTATGTGCACTGCGCCACCGATTGGCAGCCCTATGCCGAGCAGATGCTGGCCGTTCTGCAGGCCGACCCGGCCCTAGCTAACACCGCCAGCGACTACGCGCCGCGCCCGGCCTACCGGCCGCTGACGAAGTTCGAGAACCGCGGCCTGAAGCTCGGCCACGGGGTCTGGGACCTGGTGTTTCAGCGCCGTTGAGGGCCCAGCCTGGGGGCCAGCGCCCTCAGGCAGACCAGGTCACCAGGCCGGTGTAGGCCGTCAGCAGCACGATGCCACCGAAGACGATGCGGTACCAGGCAAACCAGGTGAAGTCGTGCGTGGACACGTAGCGGATCAGCCAGCGGATGCACAGCAGCGCGGAGAAGAACGCGGTCACCGTGCCGACCAGAAACATCGGCAGGTCGGCCACCGACAGCAGGTCGCGGTTCTTCAGCACCGAATACGCCCCGGCCCCCATCAGCGTGGGGATGCCCAGGTAGAAGCTGAACTCGGTCGCGGCCTTGCGCGAGAAGCCGAAAACCATCCCGCCGATGATGGTGGCGCCGGACCGGCTGGTGCCGGGGATCAACGCCAGGCACTGCACCAGGCCCACCTTCAACGCGTCCAGAGGCGTCATGTCGTCGACGCTTTCCACCCTCGCGCGGCGGCCGCCTTGCAGGTCCATGTCGCCATACAGGCGCCGGTGGCGGCGTTCGACCAGCAGGATGATGATGCCGCCGACGATGAAGGCCATCGCCACCGGCACGGGGTGGAACAGGTGTTCCTTCACCACCTTGCCGAAGGCCAGGCCCAGCACCACCGCCGGCACGAAGGCGATCGCGACGTTCAGCGCGAACCGCTGCGCCACGGGGTCGTGCGTGATGCCGGTGACGGTGCGCTTCAGGCGCTGGCGGTATTCCCAGATCACCGCCAGCATCGCGCCGGCCTGGATCGCGATCTCGAAGACCTTCACCGTTTCTCCGGTGAAGTTCAGCAGCGATGCCGTCAGGATGAGGTGCCCGGTGGACGAGATCGGCAGGAACTCGGTGAGCCCCTCCACCACGCCCATGATGGCGGCCTTGATCAGCAGCAGAGGGTCCAAAGCGCGCTTTCCACCAGTGCAGACGAAGCTGGGGATGATAGGTGCGGTGCCGGGGCTGCCTGCCCGCCTTGACCGTGCACAAAGCCCGGGCGTAGCATTACTGACCAATCGGTCATTAACAATGTCGTCGATGCACCTGCCCGTCCGGCCCGGCGTGGGCCCCGCCCGCCAGCGCCGCAAGGAAACCCGCCCGCAGGAACTGCTGGACGCGGCGCTGCGGCTGTTCGTCGAAAAAGGCTTCGCCGCCACCCGGGCCGAAGAGGTGGCCCGCGCCGCGGGCGTGAGCAAAGGCACGCTGTACCTCTACTACCCCAGCAAGGAAGAACTGTTCAAGGCGGTGGTGCGCTGCAACCTCACCAGCCTGATCGCCGAAGGCCTGGAGATCCTGGCCGACTACCGCGGCAGCAGCTCGGACCTGCTGGTCACGCTGATGCAGACCTGGTGGGACCGGGTGGGCGAGACCCCGGCCGCGGGCATCCACAAGATCGTGCTGTCCGAGGTGCGCAACTTCCCCGAGCTGGCGGCCTTCTACACCGCCGAAGTCATCGAGCCCGCCAACCGGCTGTTCCGCGGCGCGGTCGAGCGCGGCGTCACGCAGGGGGAGTTCCGCCCCGTCGCGCTGGACGCCGTGGCCCATGCGCTGATGGCACCGATGATCTTCCTGGCCTTGCACCGGCATTCCTTCGGCGCCTGCCTGCCGGCCTGCGGTTCGGGCGGGATGCCGAGCCAGGATCCGCGGCTGCTGATCAGCACCCACCTGGACCTGGTCCTGCGCGGCCTGCAGGTGCGTGAGCCCGGCGCCGGGGCCGGCACCTAGAATTTCGGGTTAACCCAGAGATCCCCGGCCGCTCTGTCCTCTTTCTGCCGATGGCCTTGCCGCCTGCACCCGCACCATGAACACCGAACTTGCACGTTTCAACATGATCGAGCAGCAGATCCGCCCCTGGGAGGTGCTGGATGCTGCCGTGCTGCAGCTGCTCACGCAGGTGCGGCGCGAAGACTTCCTGCCTGCCGGGTCGCGCAGCCTGGCCTTCGTCGACACCCAGGTGCCGCTGCTGGAAGGCGAGCCCCACGGCCCCTGCATGCTGGAACCCAAGGTCGAAGCCCGGCTGCTGCAGGAGCTGCAGCTTCAGCGCTTCGAGCGCGTGCTGGAAATCGGCGCCGGCTCGGGCTTCATGGCCGCGCTAATGGCGCACCGCGCCATGGCCGTCTACACGCTGGAATGCCGGCCCGCGCTGGCCGCCCTGGCGCGCGCCAACCTGCAGCGCGCCGGCATCGTCAACGCCCAGGTGCTGGACGTCACGGCCGAGGAAGGCGCGCGCGGCCTGCCGACCGAAGCGCCCTTCGATGCCATCGTGCTGTCGGGGTCGGTGGCCGAGGTGCCCAAGGCCCTGCTGCAGCAGCTCAAGCCTGGCGGCCGGCTCGTGGCTGTGACTGGCGAGCTGCCGATCATGCGCGCCCGGCTGTTCACGCACGCCGGCAACGGCGCCTGGTCGGACGTCGATCTGTTCGACACCGTCGCCCCGCGCCTGCAGGGCTTTGCCGAGCCGACGCGCTTCCGCTTCTGAGCCCTCCGCCGGCACCTTCCACATCCGATTGGCGCCCGCTGGTCACCCCGCGCAAGCAACTCGTCGCATGGCGGCTGCGCTGGCCGGGGCCACGGCCCTATAACCCGCGGCCAGACGCCCCGATCCCGTCAAGGAACCCCTGCATGCATGCCACCCCTGTCCGCCGCCAGACCGCCGCGCGCCGCGCCCCCCGGGGCCCGCTGGCCCTGGCGGCCCTGGTCTTCACCTTCGCCTGCGGCAGTGCCGGGGCGCAAAGCCTGCAGGAACTTTACGAAGCCGCGCGCGGCTTCGACGCCACCTATCTGGCCGCGCGCGCGCAGTTCGAAGCGGCCGAACCGCGCATCGCCCAGAGCGAAGCGCTGCTGCGCCCCTCGGCCAATGCCACGGCTTCGGCCAACACGGCACGCACGGATCCGCCGCGCTTCGGGTCGGTCAGCACCAACACCGTGCAGGGCGCCCTGAACGGCCGTTACCCGATCTTCAACAAGGCCAACCAGGTGACGGTCGAGCAGGCGCGCAAGACCGCCGAAACCGCCCAGGCCGATCTGGAAAGCGCCGAGCAGGACCTGATCGTGCGCGTCGCGCAGGCCTACTTCGACGTGCTGGCCGCACAGGACACCCTGGCCACCACGCGCGCCAGCAAGAGCTTCATCACCGAGCAGCTGGCCTCGGCCAAGCGCGCCTTCGAGGTCGGCACCGCCACCATCACCGATTCGCGCGAAGCCCAGGCCCGCTTTGACCTGGCCACGGCGCAGGAGATCGCGGCCGACAACGACCTGCGGGCCAAGCGCATCGCGCTCGACCAGCTGGTGGGCCGCCAAGGCGTGGAGCCCAGGCCGCTGGTGGTGCCGGCAGCGCTGCCTGCCCCGCAGCCGGCCAACCCCGAGGAATGGGTGACGATGGCCGACGCCCAGCACCCCAGCATCAAGCGGGCCCGCGTGGGCCTGGACGTGGCCACGCTGGAAACCGACAAGGCCCGCGCCGGCGAGCTGCCCACCGTCGACGCCGTCGGCTCCCTGGCGCTGGCCAACCAGCGCGGCAGCGGCGCCACCCTGCCCGGCACCAGCAACACCGCCAGCCTGGGCGTGCAGATGACCTGGCCGCTGTACACCGGCGGCGCGACGCAGAACCGGATCCGCGAAACGCTGAAGCTGGAAGAACGTTCGCGCAACGACCTGGCCGCCGCGCGCCGCGGCGTGGCGCAGGCCACGCGCGTGGCGTACTTCGGCGTGCAGTCCGGCCTGGCGCAGGTCAAGGCCCTGGAAGCAGCCGAGGCTTCGTCCAAGCTGCTGCTGGAAGCCACCCAGCTGGGCTACCGCGTGGGCGTGCGCGTCAACCTGGATGTGCTCAATGCCCAGAGCCAGCTGGCCACCACGCAGCGGGATCTGGCGATCGCGCGCTACAACGTGCTGGTGGGCAGCCTGCGCCTGCGCCAGGCCGCCGGGGCGCTGGCTGCGGCCGACGTGCAGACGATCAACACCTACCTGGCCCGCTGACGCCGGGCCCCCCGCGCACGGCCGCGCGGCCTGCGGCATCCGGCCCCGCCGCGCACGCCGCGCGAAACCCAACTTCACGCAGGCGCAACAGTCGCGCCCGGCCGCAGGCATCACACTGCCGCCATGCCTGCCGATGACCGCCCCGATGCCGCCACCGCCGCGGCGATTGCCGCCCACCGCTGGGGTCTGGGCGAGCCCGACCTGCGCGTTGTGGGCGGCGACGCCCGCGGCTGGCTGCTGGCGCAATGGGGCCCGGCCGATGCCCAGCGTGGCGCGGCGGCTGCTGCCGACGCCGGCCTGCCCGGCGCGGCCGAAGGGCTGCGGCGCTTCGTCGCCCAGCAAGGCGGTGGCCCCGGCCGCAGCGCTGCCGAGCAAACGCTGCGCGAGACCGTGCAGGCCGACGTGCGCGCCCGGCTGGCCACCGCGGCGGCCAGCACGCGCCCGCTGGCCGAGCGGCTGGCGCTGTTCTGGGCCAATCACTTCACCGTCTCGCTGGCCAAGGGCAGCACCCGCGGGCTGGTGGGCGCTTTCGAGCGCGAGGCCATCCGGCCGCACATCGCCGGCCGCTTCGAAACGCTGCTGCGCCACGCCGTGCAGCACGCGGCCATGCTGCGCTACCTGGACAACGACGCGTCCGCCGGCCCGCAGTCGCCCGTGGTGCAGCGCCTGGCCCGCCGTGCACGTGCCGAAGGTGGCGAGCAGCGACCGCGCCTGAGCGGGCTGAACGAGAATCTGGCGCGCGAGGTGCTGGAACTGCACACCCTGGGCGCGGCCAGCGTGGGCACGGCCCAGGGCTACACCCAGGCCGACGTGATGGCGCTGGCGCGCGTGCTCAGCGGCTGGCGCGTGCCGGCGCGCGAGCTGGCGGCGGACCGGGAAGGCACGCGCAGCACCGTCTTCGATCCGGCCTGGCACGAGCCCGGCAGCAAGACCGTGCTCGGCCGCCGTCATGAAGAAGGCCCGCAGGCGCTGGACGCGGTGCTGGGCGACCTGGCCCGCCACCCCGCCACGGCCCGCTTCATCGCCACCAAGCTGGTGCGGCACTTCGTCGCCGACCAGCCGCCGCCCGCCCTGGTGGCCCGCCTGGAAGCCCGCTACCTGCAGACCGAGGGCGACCTGGCCGAAGTCTTCCGCAGCCTGATCGATGCCCCCGAAGCCTGGCAGCCCCAGCCCGCGAAGCTGAAGACACCGGAAGAGTTCGTCATCAGCAGCGCGCGCGTGCTGGGCCTGGGTGCCAGCGCCTTCGACCGCCAGCCCGATGGCGGCGTGGCCGCCCTGGGCCAGCGCGTGCAGGCCGCGCCGTCGCCCGCCGGCTGGCCCGACCGCGCCGAGGACTGGCTGGGCCCCGACGCGATCTGGAAGCGCGTGGAATGGGCCACGCGCGTGGCCGATCGCCTGGGCCGGCGCATCGACGCGCGCGCGCTGGCCCAGGCCAGCCTGGGCCCGCGCCTGGGCGACGAGACGCGCACGCAGATCGAACGCGCCGCCGACGGCCCGCAGGCGCTGGCGCTGCTGCTGCTGGCGCCGGAGTTCCAGCGCCGCTGAAGCAGCGACGCCCTGGGCGCGTCCTCTATCTTCGATCCTCGATCCGCAGTCCCCGCCACCCCCACGCCGAGCCGTCCGCCATGAACCCGAACCGCCCCACCCCTGCCCGCCGCCGGCTGCTGGCCGCCGCCGCCCTGGCGCCCTGGCTGGGCGCGGTGCGCCTGGCGGTAGCCGCGCCGCCACCGGCCGGGGCCGACCCCGCCGCGGCGCGGCTGGTCTTCGTGCTGCTGCGCGGCGGCATGGACGGCCTGATGGCGGTGCCGGCCCCGGGCGACCCGGCCTTTGCCGCCGCACGCGGGCCGCTGGCCGATTACAGCGCCTGGAATGCCGCCGGCCCGCTGCCGCTGGCCGCAGCTGACGCCGGGCCGTTCGCCCTGCACCCGCTGCTGCCCGAGCTGCACGCCATGCTGGCGCAGGGCGACGGCCTGGTGCTGCACGCTTGCGGGCTGCCGTACCGCGAGCGTTCGCACTTCGATGCCCAGCAGGTGCTGGAAAGCGGTGGCAGCCGCCCGCACGAGCTGGCCACCGGCTGGCTGGGCCGCGCGCTGCAGGCCGCTGGCCGGCCCGAGCCGCTGCGCGCCGTGGCGCTGGAAACGGCCGTGCCGCTGCTGCTGCGCGGGCCGGTGGACGTCGATTCCTGGGCCCCCAACACGCTGGCCGAGCCCGCGCCCGATCTCGTCGCGCGCCTGCAGCAGCTCTACCGCCAGGACGCCGCGCTGGGCCAGGCCCTGGCCCGTGCCCGCAGCCTGCGTGAAGAACCCGGCATGGCCGCCAACCCCCAGGGCATGGCCGGCGGCATGGCGGCCGGCCCCGGCGCCGGCCGCAACGCCCAGGCGTTGACGGTGGCGCGCAAGGCGGCGGATTTCCTGCAGCGCGGCAGCCAGGTGGCGGTGCTGGAACTCGGCGGCTGGGACAGCCACGTCAACCAGGCCGCGCCCAACGGCGGCGCCGCGAACAGCCTGCGCACCCTGGACGCCATGCTGGCGGCGCTGCGCGAAGGCCTGCAGCCCGGCGGCCTGTGGCAGCGCAGCGTGATCGTCGTGGCCACGGAATTCGGTCGCGAGGTGGCCGTCAACGGCAACCAGGGCACCGACCACGGCAGCGGCGGCGTGGCCTTCGTGCTGGGCGGTGCCGTGCGCGGCGCCCCGGGCGGCCGCGTGCTGGCCGACTGGCCCGGTCTGGCCCCGGCGCAGCGCAGCGAGGGCCGCGACCTGCGCATCACCACCGATCTGCGCAGTGCCTTGCGGCCACTGCTGCACCAGCACCTGGG
This sequence comes from Rubrivivax sp., assembly GCA_027489455.1. Taxonomy (GTDB): domain Bacteria; phylum Pseudomonadota; class Gammaproteobacteria; order Burkholderiales; family Burkholderiaceae_C; genus Rubrivivax. Next base: position 13,546 of record JAIXZR010000237.1, read on the forward strand.
CGTGCCGCGCGCCGCACTGGACACGCTGGTGCTGCCCGGCAGCGCGGCGCTGCCGGCGCTGGATCTGTTGCGCGCCTGAAGGCTCAGCGCGGGGCGCACGCGCCCTCAGTTCGGTGGCGTGACCAGCGCCAGCACCTCGGCAGCCATGCGCTGTGCGGCGCCGCGGTGCGCTGCGGCAAAGGTCTGTGCCCGGGTGGCCATGGCTTGGCGTTCATCCTGCGCGCTGCCGCCCGCCAGGGCCAGGGCGCGCGCCACGGCGGCCGGCAGATCGCTGCAGCGTTCGGCGGCGCCGGCGGCCAGTGCGTCTTCCGCCGCCTGGGCAAAGTTGAAGGTGTGCGGGCCCATCAGCAACGGGCAGCCGCAGGCCGCGGCTTCGATCAGGTTCTGCCCGCCCAGCGGAGCGAAGCTGCCGCCCAGCAGGGCGACATCGGCGCAGGCGTAGTAGAGCGCCATCTCGCCCAGGCTGTCGCCCAGCCAGACATCGGCGGCCGCGGCTGCTGCGGGTGGCTGATCGCCCCACTGGCTTCGCCGCTGCAGCTGCAGGCCGGCCTGGGTGACCAGCGCGGCCACGTCGTCGAAACGCTGAGGGTGGCGTGGCACCAGCAGCAGCAGCGGGCGCGGCGCGGGCAGGGCGGCCCACAGGGCCAGCAGCGGGGCTTCTTCGCCTTCACGCGTGACAGCGGCCAGCACCACGGGCCGGCGCTGGGCTTCGGCCAGCCGGGTGCGCCAGGCCTGGCCCTGCGCCAGCAATTCCGGGCGGGGGGTGATGTCGAACTTCAGGTTGCCCAGCACCTGCACGCGCGGCGCGCCGGCCGCGCGCAGGCGCCGGGCATCGGCATCGGTCTGCGCCAGCACCACGCGCAGGCTGGCCACGGCCGGGTGCAGCAGCGCGGCCAGGCGCTGGCCTTTGCTCGCGCTGCGCGCCGACAGCCGCGCATTGGCCAGCACCATCGGCACGCCCAGCTGCTGCGCGGCGTGCAGCAGCGCGGGCCAGACCTCGGTTTCCATCAGCACCCCGGCCGCGGGCCGGTGCGCACGCAGGAAGCGCCGTACCGCGCTCGGGGTGTCATAGGGCAGCCAGGCCTGTGCGTCACCGGGCTGCAGCAGCCGGGCCCCGGCCTCGCGGCCGGTGGCCGTGCCATGGGTGAGCAGCACGTGCAGGCCGGGCCGCTGGGCACGCAGGGCCGCCAGCAGCGGCGCGGCGGCCAGCGTTTCGCCCAGCGACACGGCATGCACCCACAAGCGGCCGGGCACCGGCGGCGCCGCCGGCCAGCCCAGGCGTTCTGCCAGGTGCCAGCGGTAGGCCGGTTCGCGCCGGCCGCGCCACCCCAGGCGCGCCAGGTAGAGCGGCGTGGCCAGCCACAGCACGCACGCGTACAGCGCCCGCGCCGCGCCGGCGCGCATGCTCAAGGTGCCAGGCCGGCCGGCATCGTCAATGCGCCGCGGCGGCCACCTGCGCGTCGGGCTTGACGCTGCGCAGCGCCGCCATGAACGCGTCCTGGATGCGATGCAGTGCCTCGGGCGTGTGGCCCTCGAAGCGCAGCACCAGCACCGGCGTGGTGTTGCTGCCGCGGATGAGGCCGAAGCCGTCGTCGAAATCCACGCGCAGGCCGTCGATGGTGCCGACCGTGCCGCCTTCGAACTTCAAGCGCCCGTCGGCCGCGCGCGCCAGCAGCTCGGCCACCACGGCGTGGTGTTCGCCTTCGGCGCACGGCACGTTGAGCTCGGGCGTGCTGAAGCTGGTGGGCAGCGCGTCGAGGAAGGCGCTGGGGTTCTTCTCGCGGCTCAGGATCTCCAGCAGCCGCGCGGCGGTGTACATCGCGTCGTCGAAGCCATACCAGCGTTCGCCGAAGAACAGGTGGCCGCTCATCTCACCCGCGAAAGGCGCGCCGGTTTCCTTCAGCTTGGCCTTGATCAGCGAATGCCCGGTGCGCCACATCAGCGGCTTGCCGCCGGCCTTCCTGATGGCCACCGGCAGGCGCTGGCTGCACTTGACGTCGAAGATGATCGTGGCGCCCTTGTGGCGCTTCAGGATGTCGCGCGCGAACAGCATGATCTGCCGGTCAGGGTAGATGATGTTGCCGCCCTTCGTGACCACGCCCAGGCGGTCGCCATCGCCGTCGAAGGCCAGGCCGATCTCGGCGCCCGTGGCGTGCACCACGGCCTTGAGCATTTCCAGGTTCTCGGGCTTGCTCGGGTCGGGGTGGTGATTGGGGAAGTCGCCATCCACCGTGCTGTACAGGTCGATGACCTCGCAACCCAGCGCGCGAAGAATGCCCGGCGCGGTCGCGCCGGGGATGCCGTTGCCGCTGTCCACCACGATCTTCATCGGCCGTGCCAGCTTCACGTCGCCGACGATGCGCTGCGTGTATTCGGCCACGATGTCCATCTTCGCGCTGCGGCCGCGCTTGCTGGCGTAGGTCTCGGTCTCGATGCGTTGGCGCAGCTTCTGGATGTCGTCGCCATAGATGGCGCGGCCGGCCATCACCATCTTGAAGCCGTTGTAGTCCTTCGGGTTGTGGCTGCCCGTGACCTGGATGCCGCTGCTGCAGCCATGCTGGCCGCGCGTGGCGGCCACGTAGTACAGCATCGGCGTGGTGACGGCGCCGATGTCCACCACGTCCAGCCCCGTGCTCTTCAGCCCGCGGATCAGCGCCGCGGCCAGGCCCGGGCCCGACAGCCGCCCGTCGCGGCCCACGGCCACGGCTTTTTCGCCAGCCAGCAGCGCTTCACTGCCGAAGGCGCGGCCCAGGTGCTCGGCAAAGGTCTCGTCGATGTTCTTGCCGACGATGCCGCGGATGTCGTAGGCCTTGAAGACGGTGGGATCGATGTGCATGTCGCGCCAGGATGGGATGGATGCGCCGAATTGTAGGCAGCGCCCCGGCCCCGCCCGGCCTGGCCTGGGGCCAGCTGGCGCCGGCCACCGTCGATCCGGCGGCCTCGCTGGCCATTCGTCGCCCACGGCCAGGGCTGGCGGCCGGTGGCTTCCTACACTGCGGGGCATGAAACAGGTCATTGCCGCGCTGCGCCTGGCGCAGAAGGATTTCTTCAAGCTGCGCCGCAAGCATGCCGCGCCTGAATGGGCCTTGTGGGTGATGACGGGCCTGGTCGCGCTGGCCTGGGGCGGCGGGCTCACGCTGGTGGCGGTGGTCTTTAGCGGGCGCTGGCTGACGGCCGGGCAGATCCTGCAGATCGCCCAGCCCATGCTGATCACGGCGCTGATCATCGGCGTGACGTTCCACGTCGTCTACACCGTCATCGAGCGCACCGCCTCCGATCGCTTCCTGGCCTGGGTGAACGGCGAGCCCGGGTTGCTGGTGAACCTGTTCTACACCGTCACATCGATCCTGTGCGTCGTCTTCGGCCTGGGCCTGGCCTTCCTCATGCAGGGGTTCGTGCCCGGGCTGGACCGCGTTGATTGGGCGCCGCAGCGCAGCTGGATCTCGGTGTCCATCTTCGCTGGCTGGGCCAGCGTGGTCTGGGGCCTGTGGGCCTGGCAGCAGTGGCGCGAGGAGCAGCTCAAGCGCCAGGCGCAGGAAGCCCAGCTGCGCCTGCTGCAGGCGCAGATCGAGCCGCATTTCCTGTTCAACACCCTGGCCAACGTGCAGAGCCTGATGGATCACGATCCGCCCAAGGCCAAGCAGATGCTGGCCAGCTTCACCGACTACCTGCGCGCCAGCCTGGGCACGCTGCGCCAGGACCAGGGCAAGGTCGCCGACGAGCTGGATCTGGCGCAGAGCTACCTGCGCCTGCTGCAGGGGCGCATGGAAGAACGGCTGCGTTTCGAGATCGATGCCGATGCCGCGGCGCGCGCCCAGCCGCTGCCACCGTTGCTGCTGCAGCCGCTGGTGGAAAACGCCGTCGTGCACGGCCTGGAGCCCAGCATCGACGGCGGCACGGTGCGCATCAGCGCCCGCGTGCAGGGCCGGCGCCTGGTGCTGGAAGTGCAGGACGACGGCCGCGGCCTGGACGCCCCGCCGCGCCCGGGCGCGCGCCGCGGCCACGGCCTGGCCCTGGGCAACATCCGCGAACGCCTGCAGGCCCGCTACGGCCCGGATGCCACGCTGGACGTGCAGGCGGCCCACCCCGGCACGCTGGCCCGCATCTCGCTGCCTTTGTCCACGGAGACATCATGACCACCTGCCTGATCGCCGACGACGAACCCCACCTGGCCCGCGCGCTGGCCGCCGAGCTGGCCGCGCTGTGGCCCGATCTGCAGCTGCTGCACACCGCGCGCAACGGCGTGGAAGCCGCCGAGCGCATCGCCGCGCTGCAGCCGGATCTGGCCTTCCTGGACATCCAGATGCCGGGCCTGACCGGGCTGGAAGTGGCCCAGGGCATCGAAGGTGGCACCCGCGTCGTGTTCGTCACGGCCTATGACGAATTCGCCGTGCAGGCCTTTGAGCAGGAAGCCGTGGACTACGTGCTCAAGCCGGTCTCGCGCGAGCGCCTGGCCAGGACGGTGGAACGCATCCGCCGCGCGCTGCAGCCGGCAGCGGGCGCCCCGGCCGCCGGCACGGGGGCGGCCGTACCGGCCGCTGACGAGGCGCGGCTGCTGGCGGCACTGCAGCGCCTGCTGCCGGCGGCCAGCGCCGCGCCGGAGCGGCTGCGCTGGGTGCGCGCCGGCAGCGGCGACGTCATGCACCAGATCCCCGTCGACGAGGTGTTGTTCTTCCGCGCCGACGACAAGTACACCTGCGTGCAGACGGCCAAGGCCGAGCACCTGATCCGCACGCCGATCGCCGATCTGGTGCAGCAGCTCGATCCCGCCGATTTCACGCAGGTGCACCGGTCGACGATCGTCAACCTGCGCTTCCTGGCCGGCACGCGGCGCGACGACACCAGCCGCCTCTTCCTGCGCCTGCACGGCTGGCCCGGGGAGCTGCCGGTGAGCCGCGCCTACGTGCCGCTGTTCAAGGCGATGTAGCGCGCGGCCGCCGCCGCTGGGCGGGCGTGACGACAGGTCCGGAAACGGCCAGCGCCAGCCGGGGCGGCGCCTAAGATGCGCCGATGCTTCGCCCCCTTGCCAGCCCCGCTGACCCTGCCCCGGCCGACGCCAGCGCTGCCGCTGCCCTGCCGGCCTGGCATGGCGACGATGCCGCCGCCTATGCGGCCTTGCTGGCGCGCGATGTGCGCTTCGACGGGCGCTTGTTCGTCGGCGTCACCAGCACGGGCGTGTACTGCCGGCCGGTGTGCCGCGTGCGCACGCCGCGGCGCGAGAACTGCCGCTTCTTCGCCACCCGCGCCCAGGCCGAGGCGGCGGCCTTCCGCCCCTGCCTGAAGTGCCGGCCCGAGATCGCGCCCGGGCTGTCGCAGATGGATTCCTCGCGCAGCCTGGCGGGCGCCGCTGCGGCGTTGATCGATGCGGCCGTGCAGGCCGGCAGCGTGCCCAGCATGCCGGCCCTGGCCGCCCGGCTGGGCGTGACGGACCGGCACCTGCGCCGCATCTTCCAGGCCACGCACGGCGTCGGGCCGCACGACTACCTGGCCACGCAGCGGCTGCTGCTGGCCAAGCAACTGCTCACCGACACGGCGCTGCCGGTGGCCCAGGTGGCCCTGGCCAGCGGCTTTGCCAGCCTGCGGCGCTTCAACGCCGCCTTTGCCGAGCGCTACCGCCTGAACCCCGGCCAACTGCGGCAGCGCCAGGCTGGCGCGGCACCCGCGGGCCTGCGGCTGGCCTGGCGGCCGCCCTATGACGTCGAAGGCATGCTGGGCCACTTCGAACGCCGCGTGGTGCAGGGCATCGAGAGCGTGGATGCGGCCAGCCTGACGCTGCAGCGCACCCTGGCCTGGCCGCACCAGGGGCAATGCCTGGCGGGGTGGATCAGCCTGCGCTTCGACCCGGCGCGCCAGGAAGTGCGCCTGCAGGCGTCCGACACGCTGGCCCCGGCGTGGGGCGCGGTGCTGCAGCGCGTGCGCCATGCGCTGGACCTGGATGCCGACCCCGCGCCGATCGATGCCGCGCTGGCCAGCCTGCCGCTGCCGCCGCGGCCGGGGCTGCGCCTGCCAGGCTGCTTCGACGGCTTCGAAGCCGCCGTGCGCGTGGTGCTGGGCCAGCAGGTGACGGTGAAGGGCGCGCGCACGCTGCTGCAGCGGCTGGTGGACCGTTTCGGCGCGCCCATCGACACGCCCCACCCGGGCCTGCTGCGCCTGTTCCCGACGCCGCAGGCCATCGCCACGGCGGACCCGGCAGCCATCGGCACGCTGGGCATCGTGCGCCAGCGCGTGGGCGCGCTGCAGGCCCTGGCCGCCGAAGTGGTGGCCGGGCGCATCGTGCTGGCCCCCGGGGCCCCGCTGCAGCCCACCTTGCAGGCGCTGCAGGCGCTGCCGGGGATCGGCGACTGGACGGCGCAGGTGATCGCCATGCGCGTGCTGGCCTGGCCCGACGCCTGGCCGGCCAGCGACATCGGCCTGATGAACGCGCTGGGCTCGCGCGACCCGAAGCACATCACCCGCCTGGCGCAAGCCTGGCGCCCCTGGCGTGCCTATGCCGTGATGCGGCTGTGGCACCGGATCGAGACCGGCGCATGAAGCCTTCACCCCGATTGCAGGCGCAGTGCGCCATCACCACCCCGCTGGGCCCGATGCTGCTGGCCGCCACTGCGCACGGCCTGGCCGGGGCCTGGTTCGAGGGCCAGGCCCACCACCCCGGCGGGCTGGCGGTGCCCGTCGATCCCGCGCAGGGGCACCTGGCCCAGGCGCGGGCCGAGCTGGCGGCCTACTTCGCGCAGGCCGGGCGCGGCTTCAGCGTCGCGCTGGACCCGCAGGGCACGCCCTTCCAGCAGCAGGTGTGGCAGGCGCTGCGCGGCATCCCGCCAGGGCAGGCCTGCAGCTACGGGGGGCTGGCCCAGCGCCTGGGGCGGCCGCAGGCCGCGCGTGCCGTCGGTGCGGCCGTGGGGCGCAACCCCTTGTCCATCGTCGTGCCCTGCCATCGCGTGCTGGGGCGGGGCGGGGCGCTCACAGGCTATGCCGGCGGGCTGGCGCGCAAGCAGGCGCTGCTGCAGCACGAAGGCGCCTGCCCTTGAGGCCGCGCGACATCGTCGACCTGCTGCTGCTGGGCGCGCTGTGGGGTGCGTCGTTTCTCTTCATGCGGCTGGGCGCGCAGGAGTTCGGCCCGGTGGCGCTGGCCTTCCTGCGCGTGGCCGGTGCCAGCGCGATGCTGCTGCCCTGGCTGCTGTGGCGCGGCGAAGGCGCGGCGCTGGCGCGCGCCTGGCGGCCGGTGGCGCTGGTGGGGCTGGTCAACAGCAGCGGGCCCTTCCTGCTGTTCGGCGTGGCCTCGCTGGCCCTGTCGGCCGGGCTGATGGCGATCTTCAACGCCACGGCGCCGCTGTGGGCGGCCTTCATCGGCTGGCTGGTCTGGCGCGAGCGCCTGGCCGGCCTGCGGGTGCTGGGTCTGGCGGTGGGGCTGGTCGGGGTGGTGGGGCTTTCCTGGGGCAAGGCCGATTTCCGTGCTGGCGCCAGCGGCATCAGCCCGGCGCTGGGCATGGCGGCCTGCGTCGGCGCCACGCTGCTGTACGGGCTGGGTGCCAACCTGGCACGCACACGGCTGCAGGGCGTGCCGCCGATGGCCGTGGCCGCCGGCAGCCAGCTGGGTGCGGCGCTGACGCTGCTGGTGCCGGCCTGGATCTACTGGCCGGCGGTGATGCCCTCGGCCGCAGCCTGGGGTGCCGTGGCGCTGCTGGCGCTGGCCTGCACCGGGCTGGCCTACGTGCTGTACTTCCGGCTCATTGCCCATGTGGGGGCGACGCGGGCGATCTCGGTCACCTTCCTGATCCCGGCCTTCGCGATGGCCTGGGGCTGGCTGGTGCTGGGCGAGCTGCCCACGGCCGTGATGCTGTCGGGCTGCGCCGTGGTGCTGCTGGGCACGGCCCTGGCCACGGGCCTGCTGCGCTGGCCGCTGGGTTCAAGGCCATGAAAAAGCCCGCGGGTGCGGGCTGGGACGGGATGGCGTGTCGCCTGGGCGGTCAGCGGAAGGGCGACTGGCGCACCGTCTGCAGATCGCCCGGCAGGCTGGCCATGTAGTCGGCGATCTGCTTGAGCTCGGCACGGTTGAAGGCCTTCACCTGGCCACCCATGATGGCGTTGGCGCGGCCGAGGTTCGGGTTGCCCTCGGTGCCGTAGGCGCGCAGGCTGGCGTACAGGTAGTCGGCATGCTGGCCGGCCAGCTTGGGGTAGTTGGGGGCGATGGGCTTGTTGTAGTCGGCGCCGTGGCACGAAGCGCAGGCGCCCTTGGTCAGCAGGGCCGCCACGGCCGGGCTGGGCTGGGGCGTGGTGGACACGGACTTGATGTCGCTGGTGACATGCTTTTCATAGAAAGCGCCGAGATCGGCCATGTCCTTGTCGGTGAGCGACATCGCGATGCTGCGCATCGTCGGATGCTTGCGCTCGCCCTTCTTGTACGCGGCCAGCGCCGCGACGATGTAGCCCCCGTTCTGGCCCGAGATCTTGGGCACCTTGAAGACTTCCGGGAAGCTGGACTGGTAGCCCGGGATGCCATGGCAGCCGATGCACATCGCGGCCTTGGTCTGGCCCGCGGCGGCGTCCTGGGCCTGGGCGGCAGGGGCCGCGATCAGCGCTGCTGCGCAGGCCAGGGCAGACAGAAAACCGGCAGAGCTTGCAGGGGCAAAACGGTGGGGGGTGGCGTACTTCATCCAAAAATTATAGGGCCCTTATACTGGCCCGAGCACCTGCGACGGGGCCCTAGAGCGTTCCCATCTGCAGCGTCCCGCACAGCCCGCGCCGCCGGCGCCAGCCGGTTCCTTGCATGAAATTCCAGGGTTCAGAAAACTACATCGCCACCCAAGACCTGATGCTGGCGGTGAACGCGGCGTTGACCTTGAAGCGCCCTCTGCTCGTGAAAGGCGAACCCGGCACCGGCAAGACCATGCTGGCCGAAGAAGTGGCCGCCGCCCTGGGCATGCCGCTGCTGCAGTGGCACATCAAGAGCACCACCAAGGCACAGCAGGGCCTGTACGAATACGACGCCGTGAGCCGTCTGCGCGACAGCCAGCTCTCGGGCGCAGAAGAAGCCGCGCGCGTTCGCGACATCCGCAACTACATCGTCAAGGGCGTGCTCTGGCAGGCCTTCACGGCGGACGAGCCCGTGGCCCTGCTGATCGACGAGATCGACAAGGCCGACATCGAGTTCCCCAACGACCTGCTGCGCGAACTCGACCGCATGGAGTTCTACGTCTACGAGACGCGTGAACTCATCCGCGCCAAGCACCGGCCGCTGGTGGTGATCACCAGCAACAACGAAAAGGAACTGCCCGACGCGTTCCTGCGCCGCTGCTTCTTCCACTACATCAAGTTCCCCGACGCGGACACGATGCAGAAGATCGTGGACGTGCACTTCCCCGGCCTGAAGAAAGACCTGCTGGCTGCGGCCATGAAGACCTTCTTCGACGTGAGCAAACTGCCCGGCCTGAAGAAGAAGCCCTCCACCAGCGAGCTGCTGGATTGGCTCAAGCTGCTGGTGGCCGAGGACATCCCGCTGGAAGCCCTGCAAAGCCAGGACGAGAAGGTGGCCGTGCCGCCGCTGGTGGGCGCCTTGCTGAAGAACGAACAGGACCTGAGCTTGTTCGAGAAGCTCGTTTTCATGCAGCGCCACAACCGCTGACGGCATGCAGCCGGTGCTGCCCGTGACCCTGGAGCGCGCGCCCGTGCGCCTGGTGCCCTTGGCGCCCGAACACGAGCCGGGCTTGATGGCTGCGGCTGCCGATGGCGAGCTCTGGAACATCCGCGTCACGTCCGTGCCTGAACCCGCGAAGACCGCGGCCTACATCGCCACCGCGCTGCAGATGCAGGCCCAGGGCAGCCGGCTGCCGTTTGCGATCCTCGACAGCAGCACGGGCGAAGTGATCGGCAGCACCAGCTACCACGACATCGTGCCGGCCATCGGGCGGCTGGAGATCGGCTACACCTGGATCGCTGCCAGCCGCCAGCGCAGCGCCGTCAACACCACGGCCAAGTGGCTGCTGATGGCGCATGCCTTCGAAGCACTGGGCGCCCGGCTGGTGGGCTGGCGTACCGACAACTTCAACTTCGCCAGCCAGCGCGCCATCGAGCGCCTGGGCGCGCGCAAGGACGGCGTGATGCGCCACCACGCCCTGCGCCGCGACGGCACCGTGCGCGACACCGTGATGTACAGCCTGACCGCCGGTGAATGGCCGGAGGCCAGGGCCCATCTCGAAGACCAACTGGCCCGCCACCGCAAGGCGGGCTGACAACCCAGACCCGACCCGCAAGAAAGCCCAGCCCATGGCCAAGAAAAGCATCCTTACCGTCGACGACCTCTGGGCCCTGCAGCGCCTGGGCACGCCCAGCCTGTCCCCGGACGGGGCCCAGGTCGTCACGGCGGTGGCCAGCTATTCGATGGCCGACAACAAGGCCACCTCGGCGCTGTGGCTGCTGTCCACGCTGGGCGGCCAGCCCCGCCTGCTGACCACCGGCGGCGAAAAGGACGGCGCCCCGCGCTGGAGCCCGCGCGGCGACTGGATCGCCTTCACCGCCAAGCGCGAGCAGGAAGGCAGCAAGGACGACACCCAGCAGCTCTACCTGATCGCGCCCGACGGCGGCGAGGCCCATCGCGCCGCCAGCGTGGCCACCGGCGTGGAAGCCTTCCGCTGGGCGCCCGATGGCAAGCGGCTGGTGTTCATCAGCTGGGTCTGGCCCGAGCTGAAGGGCGCGGCCGCACAAGCGAAGAAGCTCAAGGAATTCAAGGACCGCAAGGAGACCGGCTACGTCACCAGCGAGGCCCAGTACCGCTACTGGGACCACAACCTGCCCATGGGCCGCGTGGCCCACCTGCACGTGCTGGAACTGGGCCAGCCCGGCCGGCCGGCGCGGGTGCGTGACCTGTTCGAAGGCACGCCCTACGAACTGGGCCGCGCCGAGCCCGATGCCCAGCACTTCGACATCTCGCCCGATGGCAAACGCCTGGTCTTCGCCTTCGATCCGGCGCCGGAAAAGCGCCCCGACGGGCGTTTCGCCCTGGCCGAACTGGAGTTCAAGAGCGGCAAGATCACCGTCATCGCGCGCGATGCGGCCTGGGACTTCGGCGCCCCGCGCTACAGCCCGGACGGCCAGCAGGTGGCCTTCCTGGCCAGCCATCAGGGCGTGAAGCACACGATGCCTTCGCAACTGGCGGTCTGGCACCGCGACAACGGCCGCTGGGACGTGGCCAGCAGCGAATGGGACCACGAGGTGCAGGCCCCGCTGCACTGGGAAGACGACGGCCAGGCCGTGCTGCTGATGGCCGAGCAGCAGGGCCGCAAGCACCTGTGGCGCTTCGACCTGGCCGACAAGCGCGCCGAAGTGGTGGTGGCCGGCGGCTGGGTGGGCGGCTTCGACAAGGCGGCCGGTACCCTGGTGACCCTGGCCGACAGCGCCACCCACCCAGGCCGCATGCAGGCCCACCTGCCCGGCGCGCCGGCGCAGCGCATCGAAAGCTTCAATGACAGCCTGCTGGCCGATCGCCTGAGCGCGAAGGTCGAGGAGGTCTGGATCAACGGCGCCGCCGCCACCGAAGGCGGCCCGCGCGACAAGGTGCAGCTGTGGCTGGCGTACCCGCCAGGGTTCGACGGCAAGAAGAAGACACCGCTGCTGCACGTCATCCATGGCGGCCCGCACACCGCTTTCGGGGATGTCTGGCACTACCGCTGGAATGCCCAGGTGATGGCGGCCCAGGGCTACGTGGTGGCGATGGTCAATTACCACGGCAGCAGCAGCTTCGGCCACGCCTTCCTGGACAGCATCACCCACCGCTGGGGGGCGTTGGAACTGCAGGACGTGGAAGCCGCCACCGACTGGCTGCTGAAGAAGCCCTGGGCCGACAAGAAGCGCGTGTTCGCCACCGGCGGCAGCTACGGCGGCTACATGGTGGCCTGGATGAACGGCCACGTGAAGCCGGGGCGCTATGCCGCCTACGTGTGCCACGCGGGCTGCTTCGACTGGGTGGGCATGTTCGCCGACGACGCCTACACCTGGCACGCCAAGGAACTGGGCGGCTGGTACTGGAACGACATGGCGCGCGTGCATGCGCAAAGCCCCCACGCCTATGCCGCCACCATGCGCACGCCCACCCTGGTGGTGCATGGCGCGCTGGACTACCGCGTGCCCGACGCTCAGGGCCTGGCCTACTACAACACGCTCAAGGCCCTGGGCGTGGACGCGCGGCTGCTGTGGTTCCCCGACGAGAACCACTGGATCCTCAAGCCGCGCAACAGCAAGCTCTGGTACGACGAATACTTCGGCTGGCTCAAGCAGCACGACGTGGGCGCAGCCAAGAAGCCCTGAGCCCCGGCCCCGGCGGCGCCGCCCCTGGGCCGCCGCACAATACGGGGCTGCCCGGGGCCGACCATGCTGATCAACTTCTTCTACACGCTGCGCGCTGCCAAGCTGCCGGTTTCGGTGGGCGAGTACCTGTCGCTGCTGCAGGCGCTGAAGGCCGGCGTGATCGACGACACGGGCGAAGGCGGCAGCGGCCCCAGCATCGACAAGTTCTACTTCCTGGCCCGCACGGCGCTGGTGAAGGACGAGGCGCACTTCGACAAGTTCGACCGCGCCTTCGCCGCCTACTTCAAGGGCGTGGAACTGCTGGCCGATTTCACCCAGGATGTGCCACTGGACTGGCTGCGCAAGACCCTGGAGCTGGAGCTCACACCCGAGCAGAAGGCCGCCATCGAAAAGATGGGCTGGGACGAGCTCATGGAAACGCTGAAGAAGCGGTTCGAGGAACAGAAGGAACGCCACGAAGGCGGCAGCCGCATGATCGGCACCGGCGGCACCAGCCCGTTCGGCGCGTACGGCTACAACCCGCAGGGCATCCGCATCGGCCAGGCCGGCGGGCGCAACAAGAGCGCGGTGAAGGTGTGGGACCAGCGCGCCTTCAAGGACTACGACGACACCAAGGAACTGGGCACGCGCAACATCAAGGTGGCGCTGCGCCGGCTGCGACGCTTCGCGCGCGAAGGCGCGGCCGACGAACTGGACCTGGACGACACCATCCACAGCACCGCGGCCAACGCCGGGCTGCTGGACATCAAGATGGTGCCCGAGCGCCACAACAAGGTGAAGGTGCTGTTGCTGATGGACGTGGGCGGCACGATGGACGAGCACATCCACCGCGTCGAGGAACTCTTTTCCGCCGCGAAGACCGAATTCAAGCACCTGGAGTTCTATTACTTCCACAACTGCGTCTACGACTTCATGTGGAAGAACAACCGTCGCCGCATGAGCGAGAAGTTCGCGACGCAGGACCTGATCCGTAAGTACAACCGCGACTACAAGCTCGTGTTCGTCGGCGACGCGACGATGAGTCCGTATGAAATCGTGCAGCCTGGCGGCAGCGTCGAATACAACAACGAAGAGCCTGGCGCGGTGTGGCTGCAGCGGCTGACCAGCGCCTTCCCCAAGTTCGCGTGGATCAACCCCGAACCGCAGGGCGTGTGGCAGTACCGGCAGAGCATCGCCATCGTGCAGCAGCTGATGAACCAGCGCATGTTCCCGCTGACGCTGGCCGGGCTGGAAGGCGCGATGCGATTGCTGAGCAAATGAACCCGGCCCGCTGGGCCGCGGCGCTGCTGGCGTCGGTGCTGGCCTTTGGGCTGACGGGCTGCGCGAGCCTGTTCCCTGCCTCGCGGCCGGCCGTGCCAGTGGCCACCCCCCCGGCCGAGGCCGGCAGCCGCAGCACGGTGGCCATCGAGGTGGTGGCGCCCGACGGCCTGCGTCAGCTGCTGGAGCGCCACCTCGATCTGGTGCGGCTGGGCCGGGCCGCGCCGGCCGACGTGGACGACAGCGAATGGGCGCGCCTGATCGACGCCACGCCCGAGCAGGTGCGCGATCTGCTGCAGACCGAGGGCTACTTCGCACCCGCGGTCAGCCTGACGCGCAGCGCCAGTGCCGATGCCACGCGCACGGAGAAGGTCCGCCTCGAAGTGCAGCCCGGCAGCCAGGCCCGCATCAGCCGCGTGACGCTGGAAGTGGAAGGCGAGATCGACCGGGGCGCCGCCGCGGGCGAGGCGCACGCCACGGCCACGCTGGCCGAGCTGCGCCGCCGCTTTGCGCTGGCCCCGGGCGCGCCTTTCCGCAACGACAGCTGGTCCAGCGCCAAGGCCGCCGTGCTGGCGGCGGCGCGTGCTGCGGGCTATGTCAACGCCGCCTTCAGCGGCACCAGTGCCGATGTCGATGTCGCCGCCAACACCGTGCGCCTGTTCCTGGTGCTGGACAGCGGGCCGCTCTTCAGGCTGGGCGTGCTGGACATCCAGGGCCTGGTCGAGCACGACGTGCAGACCGTGCGCAACCTGGCGCTCACGCGCGTGGGCACGCCGGTGACGGAAACGCTGCTGCTGGATTTCCAGGAACGGCTGCAGAAGGCCGGCCTGTTCGACAGCGTGGCCGTGACGCTGGACGCCGACCCGGCCCAGGCCGCGCAAGCGCGCGTGCTGGTGCGGCTGCGCGAATCGCCGCTGCAGGTCTACACCGTGGGCCTGGGCTTTTCGGCCAACACGGGCTACCGCGCTTCGGTCGAACACCTCTACCGGCGTGTCTTCGGCTTTGCGGCATCGGCGCGCAACAAGGTCGAGCTGGGCGACAAGCGCAGCGCCTGGGAAGGCGAGATCATTGCCCACCCGGGCGAGCGCCTCTACCGCAACCTGATCGGCGGCGCGGTGGAAAAGCTGCAGACCGACACCGACACCGTGCTTTCGCAGCGCCTGCGCGTGGGCCGCACGCAGGACACGCAGCGGCTGGAACGCCTGTTCTTTGCCGAAGCCGAACGCTCGGTGCGCACGCCGGTCGGCGCGCAGGAGAGCTCGGCCTTTGCGATCTCAGGCAACTTCCACGGCGCCTGGCGCAATCTGGACAACATCGTGCTGCCCACGCGCGGTGCCACGCTGAAGCTGGAGCTGGGCCTGGGCCGCGCGCATGGCGACCAGTCCGAAAGCGGCTACTTCGCGCGTACCTACGGCCGCGTGGTGGGCTACCTGCCGGTGGGTGACAGCTGGTACGGGCAGGCGCGGCTGGAGCTGGGGCAGGTGTTCCTGCCCGCGGGCGTGGTGGTGCCGGACAGCAAGCTCTTCCGCGCCGGTGGCGACGAATCGGTGCGCGGCTACACCTTCCGCAGCCTGGGCCCGGTGGTCGATGGCGCGGTGGGCGGCGGCCTGAGCCTGGCCACCGCCAGCATCGAGCTGGCGCGGCCCATCAGCGCCCGGCTGCCCTCGGTCTGGGGCGCGGTGTTCTTCGATGCCGGCAACGCCGCCAACAGCTTCCGCAACTTGCGCCCGGTCTACGGCACTGGTGTGGGCGTGCGCTGGCGCAGCCCGGTGGGCCCGTTGCGGCTGGACTGGGCCTACGGCAGCGAGACCCGCCAGGGCCGCATCCACTTCAGCGTGGGCATCGCGTTCTGATGGCCGTGGACGACACCCCCCGCCCCGCAGCCGGCCCGGCGCCTGCCGTTCCGCCGCGCCGCCGGCTGTGGCTATGGCTGCTGCTGGGGCTGGCGGGCCTGCTGCTGGCCGGCGGCTTGGCCAGCGTGGCCGCGCTGCGCTGGACCCTGGCCACCGAGGACGGCGCGCGCTGGCTGCTGGCCCGCCTGCCGGGCGTGCAGGCCAGCGGCATTGCCGGCAGCGTGCTGGGGGGCGATCTGCGCCTGGAGCAGCTGCGCATCACCTGGCACGCCGGCCAGGCCAGCCTGACGCTGGACGACGTGCAGGCCAGCGGCCTGCGCTGGCGCTGGCGCCCGGCCGATGCCGCCCCCGGCACCTGGCTGGCGCTGGACGCCACCCGGCTGGTGGTGCGCGAGATCACGCTGGACACGGGCCCCGCGGCAGCCGGCCCGCGGCAGCCGCTGCGCCTGCCGGCCAGCCTGGCCTTGCCGCTGCAGCTGAGCCTGGGTGAAGCCGAGATCGGCACCCTGCACATCAACCGGCTGGCGCCCGCCAGCGCGCTGCGCCTGCGCGGCCTGCTGCTGGACAGCCGCCCCGGCGCCGCGCACAGCGTGCAGGCGCTGGAAGGCCAGTGGCAAGGCCTGGCGGTGCAGGGCCAGGCGCGCGTGGCGCATGCGCCGCCCTTCGCCGCAGAAGCCCAGCTGGCACTGCGCCCGGCCGGTGACGGCGAGACCCCGGCCTGGGGCGCGGCCGTCAGCGCCAGCGGCGGGCTCGAGACCCTGGCCGTGCAGGCCACGCTGCGCGGCGTGCCGCGCGATGGCCAGCCCGCGCCGGCGCTGGACCTGCGCGGCGATCTCCGCCCGCTGCAGCCCTGGCCGCTGGGCACGCTGGCGCTGCAGACGCGCGACCTGAACCTGGCCAGCCTGCACCCGGCGGCCCCGGCCACGCGGCTGACCGGCAGCGCCCAGCTGCAGTCGCAGGCCATCGATGCGCCGGTCTCGGCCCAGGTGCAGATCGACAACGCCACGCCCGGGCGCTGGAACGAAGGCCGGCTGCCGGTGGCGCGGCTGGTGCTGGAAGGCCAGGGCCGCATCGACCAGCCCGACCGGCTGGACGTCTCCCGCTTCAGCGTCGAGCTGGCCGAAGCCACCCGCAGTGCCGGCCGCTGGACGGGCCAGGCGCGCTGGCAGGGGCAGGACCTGGCGCTGCAGACGCGGCTGGAGAACGTCAACCCGCAGCGCCTGGACGGCCGCGCCGCAGCCATGCGCCTGTCGGGCCCGCTGGACCTGAGCCTCAGTGGGCTGCGGGCGCTGGCGGGTGCGCCGGCCGCGCCCGCTGCGGCAGGCGCGCCGCCATCGGCTGCTGCCGGCAGCAGCCCCGCCGCCGTGCCGGCCCCCTGGCAGGCCCAGCTGCGCCTGCAGCTGGAAGGCATGCTCGACAACGCGCCCGGCGCCGTCACGCTGCGCGTGGAAGCCGAGGCCGATGCCAACCGCATCGAGCTGCAGCAGGTGCAGGCCCGTGCCGGCGCGGCGCGCGCCGAAGGCCAGGCCCGGCTTCAGCGCAGCGGGGCCGACGCACCCTGGCAGCTGGCCACGCGCGGCAGCCTGGTCGATTTCAACCCCGTGCCCTGGCTGCCGGGCGATGCCAGCGCTGCGGGCGTGGCCTGGCGGCGCGGGCCGCACCAGTTTTCCGGCCAGTGGCAGTTCGATGTGCGGCTGCCGCCCCAGGCCGACCGCCTGGCACCGCTGGCCCTGGCCCAGCGCCTGGCCGGCAACGGCAGCCTGGAGCTGAAGGATTCGGTGCTGGCCGGGCTGCCGCTGCAGGCCCGTGCGACGCTGTCCTACGCCCCCGGCACCGCCGTGGCCACCACCGGCAACGGCCGGCTGCAGGTGCAGCTGCAACTGGCAGGCAACAGCCTGGCCGTCGAAGGCCAGGGCAACCCTTCGGGCAGCGGCGAAAGCGACCAGTGGCGCGCCGAACTGCAGGCCGGCCAGCTGGCCGCGCTGGCACCGCTGGCGCGCATGTTGCCGGGCCTGGCGGACTGGGCGCCCAGCCAGGGCACGGCCCAGCTGCAGATCAACGCCGCCGGGCGCTGGCCGCAGCTGCGCACCGAAGGCCAGGCGCGCGTGCTGCAGCTCAAGGCCGGCGCGCTCGCGCTGGCGCGCGGCAGCTTCGACTGGAAGCTCGAGACCGGCATCGACCAGCCGCTGGCGATGACGCTCGACGTCGCCCGCCTGCAGCTGGGCGCGCAGCGCGCCGACCAGCTGCGCGGCACCGTGCGCGGCGTGCCGGCCGCGCACCGCATCGACATCGAAGCCGTGCTGCCGCTGCTGCCGCCGCCGGCAGCGGCATCGGTGTTGGGCCTGCAGGTGCCGGCGCCGGTGGCCAACGCCAGCAATGGCACGCGCGCGCTGCTGCTGGCCGAAGGCGCCTGGCTGCCCGACGCCGGCGGCGGCGGGCGCTGGCGCGCCATGATCGACCGGGTGGGCGTGGGCGGCTGGGACGGCCGCCCCCTGCCGCCCGCCGCCGCCGCGCCCGGGGCGGCGGCAGCCCCCACCTCTGCCCCCGCCCCTGCTCCCGCACTGGCCGGCCCCACCTGGGCCGACGCGCGCGACCTGCGCGCCGAGCTGCAGTTCGACCCGGCCGGGGCGCTGGTGGCGCTGCGCGCCGACGCCGGCCGCATGCGCCTGGCCGACACCGCCAGCCTGCGCTGGGACGCCGTGCGGGTGGACCTGCAGGCCAGCCCGCCACGCATCGAGCTGCGCGCCGAAGTCGAGCCCTTTGCCGTGGCGCCGCTGCTGGCCCGGATGCAGCCCGAGATGGGCTGGCAGGGCGACCTGCGCGTGGGCGCGCGGGTGCAGGTGCAGGCGGGCGACCGCTTCGAGGCCGACATCCAGATCGAACGCAGCAGCGGCGACCTGGCCGCCGGCGGCAACCCGGCCGCGCCGCCGGCCGTCACGCCGCGCCGCGCCGGTGCCACGCCGGCCCGTGTACCCGGGCCCGCGGGCGGCGCGGTCAGCCCGATCAACCCGGCCAACCCCGCGATGGGCCTGAGCGAGCTGCGGCTGGCGCTGCGCGCGCGCGACGGCGTGTGGACCTTCGAAAGCGACATGGCCGGCGCCACCCTGGGTGAACTGCGCGGCCAGGTGCAGGCGCGCACCAGCGCACAGGCGCGCTGGCCCCAGGCCGATGCGCCCTTGTCCGGCCGGCTGCAGCTGCGCGTGGCCGACGTCGGCATCTGGAACGCCTGGGTGCCGGCGGGCTGGCGCATCGTCGGATCACTCCAGGGCATGGCCACCATCGACGGCCGCTTCGGTGCGCCGCGCTACACGGGCGAGATCGTCGGCAGCAAGCTGGGCCTGCGCAACCTGCTGCAGGGCGTCAATGTCAGCGATGGCGACGTGCTGGTGCGGCTGGCCGGCGACAGCGCAGTGATCGAACGCTTCGCGCTGCGCGGCGGCGAAGGCACGCTCACCGTGGCCGGCAACGCCAGCTTTGGCGAAAGCCCGCGCGCCCGGCTGCAGCTGCAGGCCGAGCGCTTCCGCGTGCTGGGCCGCGTCGACCGGCAGCTGCTGGCCAGCGGGCAGGCCACGGTCGATTTCAACAAGGACGCGCTGCGCGTGGACGGCCGCATCGGCGTCGACGAAGGCCGCTTCGACATCAGCAGCGCCAGCGCGCCGGCGCTGGACGAGGACGTGAACGTGCGCCGCCCCGGCGCGCCCGTGGCCGAGGAGGCCGAGGCCGGCACGCCGCGGCCGCGCCGCAACGTCGTCGTCAACCTCGATCTCAACCTGGGCGAAAAGCTGCGCCTGCGCGGCTATGGCCTGGACACCCTGCTGCGCGGGCAGCTGAAGGTGACCAGCCCGGCCGGCCGGCTGGCGATCAACGGCACCGTGACGGCGGCCGAGGGCACCTTCCTGGGCTATGGGCAGAAGATGGAGATCGAGCGCGGCGTCCTGGCCTTCAGCGGCCCGCCCGAGAACCCGCGCCTGGACGTGCTAGCGGTGCGCCCGAACGTGGACATGCGCGTGGGCGTGACGATCACCGGCACCCTGAGCACGCTGCGCGTGCGGCTGTGGAGCGATCCGGAGATGAGCGAGAACGCCAAGCTGTCCTGGCTGCTGCTGGGCCGCGAACCCGACGGCCTGGGCCGCACCGACACCGCATTGCTGCAGCGCGCCGCCGTGGCGTTGCTGTCGGGCGAAGGCGAAGCGCCCACCGACGCGCTGCTGCGCAACCTGGGCATCGACGAGCTGTCGCTGCGCCAAAGCGACGGCGACGTGCGCGAGACCGTCGTCACGCTGGGCAAGCAGCTCAGCCGCCGCTGGTACCTGGGCTACGAGCGCGGCGTCAACGCCACCACCGGCACCTGGCAGCTGATCTACCGCATCGCGCAACGCTTCACGCTGCGGGCGCAGTCGGGGCTGGAGAATTCGCTCGACCTGATCTGGGTCTGGCGCGTGGGCGAGACCGCTGATCCGGCCCCGGGCGACGTGAGAAAATCCGTCGTCACCCCACCGTAGTTCAGGGGACCGGTTTACCTAGGGAAACCGCGGTCCCGTAGCACTGCGCAATGCACCGGCCGGCCGCGTGGTGCGTGTCTGGGCTTTGGCGCGCTCAGCCGTACAGAACGCCTTCGATGTCCAGCACCGGCACCCGCTCATGCGGGTTCGGGCCGTCCAGCAGCACTAGCCCGCTGTCCAGGGCCATGCGGTGGATCGACACCCGCTTTCGCACTGGCGGGGAGAGCTGTGCGACGTTGTGTCGCGGCGGCAGCGCGTCCTGCTCCGGCTCGCGCACCGGGTACGCCTTGAAGACCTGACCCGGCTTCACGGCCGGTCCTTCATCGCCGGCCCCCAGCCCGGGGCCCAGGGCGCCCACTTGCGGCCCTGCTGGCGACCCCACTCCCGCCAGTGGCGCTTTGCCGACTCGATGCTGACATCCCACCCGTACTGCTGCAGCTCGGGCGTCAGCGAATCCAGGTACCAGGCGGCCTGCTCATCGGGTAGCACCATCGGCGGGCCAGACTGCGCCGCGAACACCTGGCGCAGCATCGTCATCATCTCGTCGGACGGCCACCAGCCCGGCCAGCCCTCGAATTCATGCACGAAGGCCGGCCAGTGGCGGGCGACGGCGTAGCGCAGCACGCGCTCGACGTACTCGACGCAGCCCGGCGCGTACCGGATCGCCGATGTCTCGACGATCATCACCGGGCGGCGGTGCAGCTCCGACCACTCGCCCATGCGGTCCAGGCTGGCCTGCTGGATAGCGCGGTCGGTGTCTGACAGCGGCTGCATCGGGGGCAGCGGCTGCCCAGCCTGCAGCTCCGGCACGCCCTGGTGGGTGAAGTTGTGGGGGTGATACATCATCGCGCCGTGGATCACCTGGGGCGCGTCCAGGGGCAGCAGATTGGCGAAGTTCGAAGGGTCGCCGCCCAGGCCCAGCTGGTACACCACGCGCCGCCACGCCGGCAGGCGGGCGATGCACTCGCTGGCCAGCGCACGCCACTGGGCGCCCAGCTCGGCATGCTGCTCGGCTGACCACGGGCTGGTGGTGTCGGGCGGCGTCGGCTCGTTGCACAGGTCGATCACGACCTCGGGCTGCAGCAGATGGGTCTGGTGGACCTCGGACACCAGCGCCGGGTAGGCCGCGGTACGGTCGACATGGCCGAATGGCATGTCGCGGTTGCTGACGCTGACCACGACCACGACAGTCAGCCCCAGCGCATGCGCTTCGGCCACGGCTTGCACCATGGTCGCGTACTGCGCCGGGTCGATGCGGTAATCGACGCCATCCCAGTCGGCGGTGTACCAGCAGCGCACGCTGCTGGCGCCAGTGGCCTGCAGGCGCTGCAGGTAGCCCGGCGGGCAGCCGGCACGCGCCAGGAACCCGCCGAAGCCGACGTGCTGGCAAAGCTCGTTGATATCCTTGTACGTGGGCAGCGGCGGCGGTGGGGCCGGCTGCGGCGCGGGGGCAGGCGCCGGCAGTGCGCCGCTGGCCAGGCGCTTAATCTGCGCGATGCGCCGCTGCAGCACGCGCGCTTCCTCATCCTCGGCCAGGCCGGGCGGGATGCCGGCCAGCACGTGGACAGCCAGCTCCCAGTCGGCCGGCATCTGCGCCGCGGCGTAAGCGGCCAGCATGTCCTGGTGCCGCTGGGCGGCGGCCTGCTCTGCCTGATCGTGCAGCTCGCGGGCCTGCTGCATCGCGGCATCGTGGCGGCTGTCTGCCGCTTTGCTGGCGTCGGCCTGGATCTGCTGGGCTTGCTCCGGCCACTTCTCGGCGGCCTCGGTGGCGCGCTTCGACAGCTCCAGCGCGCGGGCTTCGTACGACTGCGGGTCACTCATCGCGCGGTCCTTGTGTCAGTGATTCGTAGGCGCGCTGGCAGGCTTCGCCGGCGGCACCGCGTTCATCAGCAAGCTCTGCCATTGCTCGGCCGCGCTGTTCCACGTCTGCAAGCAGCTGGGCGAGCACAAGGGCGCGGGCGTCGGCTGGCGCGCAGACTGCGGCAGTGGCGGGATCGTCGGCGCCTGTACGCTGGCCGGTGGCAAAGCTCTCGGCGGCGCGGCGCAGGCTGTCAGCAGTGGCAGCAGCGCGGCGAGCGTCAGCAAGGCGTTGGGTCGCTTGAAGTTGGGCGGCATCTGCAATCTCCTGCACCCGGGCGGTGCGTCGTTGTTCCTCGGCTCGGGCCTGGCGCTCTGCGTCCAGGGCTGCATTCGTCATGGCCTGGATCTCGGCCGCATGCACCGCCAGCACGGCGGCCAGCTGCCGGGCCGCGGCCAGCCCTTTGGCGTGCCAGCCGGCGGCCGCGCCGGTGCCAAAGATGCTGGCGGCAAGCGCTGCATAGGCAGCCCAGCGCCACCAGGCTGGGATCATTGCTGGCCGTCCTGGGGCGGGGCCAGCTCGGGCTGCGCGATCAGGCGCCCGATGAAGCCCAGCACCAGGATCGTGCAGGTCAGCCCGATCAGCACCGGCATCGGTATCAGGTCTTGCATCTGCTGCGGCAGCGCGCCGTAACTGCCCAGCAGGGCCACCGATGCAGCCTGCGCCCACTGGCTGTAGCTGCGCAGCGCCACCTGGCGCGCGTTGGGGATGAGCTTCATTTGCCTCTCCGTTTCTCGCTTTCGCGTTCGTACTGCTCCACTGCGCGGATGCGCACTTCGTGGTCGCGCCATTCCTCGCGCGTCACATAGCTGGCCTGCAGCGCGGCCAGCTGGGTCTGCAGGGCGCCCATCTGCTGGCTCATGCTGACGCGCCACTCTTTCTGGGCTGCGGCTTCCTCGCGCGCGCCCACCACAAAGCTGGCCATGAAGAGCGCCGCGGCCGTGATCAGCGCCAGCGCCAGGGATTGGAAGTGCCGTTCCATGCTGCTCACACCAGTGTCTGAAGGGGCGGCCATGCCTATGCTCCGTTGCCTGCAAAAAGCTCGATCACGCCGTCACCCACCACGGGCGCGCCGCTGCTGCTGGTGCTGATCTCGTAGTCGAAGACGCCGAACTTCGGCGAGCCGCCGGAGGGCACGTCATAGGTCCAGGCCTGCCCCGCCGACAGCGGCAGCCAGGTGTTGACCGTGCCGCTGCTCAGCGTGTCTGCGCCGCTGCGCGGGACCAGCCTGATCCAGTGCGTAGCACCGATACCGGCCGTGGTCGGTGCGTACCAATTGCCGACCGTGGGGTACAGGGCCGAAGAGTCGCCGCCCTTGACGGTGCCGTCTGGTGCGAACTCCACCCCCAGGCCGTTGGGCGGCAAGTAGTCGATGAAGAAGCTGTAGAAGCCACCTGTCAGCGCGCCCGAAACGGTGGTGGCGCTGCGCGCGCGGGTGACGGTGAACCGGCCGCGCAGCTCAGCGAACCCGGCCCGGTTCGCGCGGATCGTCACGCTGCCGGCGTCGCTGGTGAGCGATGTCACCCGCACCGTCGTGCCCAGCAGGCTGCTGACGATGCCGGCGTCGTCCTCGGTGGTGATAACCCAGTTCGCGGTGTCGTCTGTGGTGCCGCCCTTGATCACCCGCACGCCGGTGGTGGCCGCGGTGTAGCTGGTGACGAAGCCGGTGGCGTCCGCAGGCACGGTGACGTTGGCGTTCTCGATTTCCAGCACGTAAGCATCGTTGCCCGGGTCCCCTGGCGCGCCCGCGCGCGCCTTGCTGATGCTGTAGGTCTTGGGGATCGTTACTCCGCCATACGTGGCGCTGAAGACTGCGCTGCCGGTGTCCGCGGTGAAGCTGTTGACGGTGTACACACCAGTGCTTGCGATGCTCACATCCACGCCGGCTTCGCTGTCGACGGCATACGTCACCAGCGGCGTACCGGTCACAGGCGTCAGCCCGTCGAACACCAGGAAGGTGCCACCGGTGCCCGCCAGGCTCTCGACCACACCTGCGGCATCTGCCGCCACCGTCACGGACTCATTGGTTAGCAAGCCCACGATGCTGCCCTGGCCATCCCGCAGGCGAACCACCGTGATCGTGTCGCTGAAGCCACCCAGGCTCACGGTCACAACACACCGCTGCGCAGCGCCGAAGTTAGCCACCGTCAGGGTGCGCGTCAGGCCGCTGCCGCCCAAGGTGGCCGCGCCCAGGCTGGCGCCGCTGCCGTCGAACAGCGTGGCCGTGAACACAGCGGTACCCGTGAGCGTGGCTGACACCGCGGTGAACGTGATCGTCTGCGCCGTGGGCACGGGCACGCCGGTGGCGCTGAAGCTAAAAGTCTGCGAGCTGGCCGTCAGGTACAGCACCGCACCACCCTCGCCATCGACGACATGCCGGTTGGGCGTAGACCAGGAATCGGTCAGCGGGATGTCGATCACCACGTCCGGCGTGGTGGTCTGCGCCAGGTAGCGGCTCACCCAGGTGGGCACGGTGCTGCCTTCGGGCTGGTCGCGCGACCACAAGATCTCATCACCCAGCTCACTCAGCGGGAAAGGCCCTGTCGGCGGCGTGTAGGCGCCCGTCGATCTCGGGAATCGAGTGAACCGGATGGCCTGCAGGTCGACGCCTGTCAATGCCGCCAGATCGGTGCGGCCGGTGACGGCAAAGGGATTGAACTGCTGCGCCGCGGGTGACCCCGATCCGAATTCAGGCGTGCCAACCAGTGCGCCGTCGATCATCAGGTATCGCAGGTTGGCAGCGGTGGCCACCACGCGCACCTGGTACCACTGCCCCACCGTCATCGTCAGCGCGCCGTTGCACCAGCCGGCCACCGACAGATCGCCGCTCAGGTTGATGGCGAAGTACGTGGTGGCGCCAGCACCGGCGTGCATGAAGTACATGCCCTCCGCTGGCAGGGCACGCAACCGCAGGCGGAATTCCAGCGTCCAGGGGCCCTCTGCGCGGAAGACATCGCTGGCGGCGTACCGAAGCTCCGGGCGACCGCCAGCAGCACGCATGGCCTTGCCGTCATAGGCGCCGTCGGCTTCAACGATGCTGATGTTGTCGACCAGCGTCGGCACCAGCCCGGCCGTGGACCGGTCCGCAAAGCCCGGGTCGTCGCCGGGCAGCAGCAGCACCACATCCGGCCAATGCGGATCACCGGGCAGCACCGTCGCCGGCGGCACGAAGACATCGCCCGTGAACGTGTACTGGCCCCCGCCCGGGGTCGGCGGCGCCTCGGGGCGCTGCGCATAGATCTCGATCATGTAACTGCTGATCCCGCCAGCCCCCCCGGCCGGCGGCAGCGCCACTTCGTGCAGCACCTGCTGCGCCCAGTTGCCGCGCACGCCCAGGGGCGGCCCCGACTGGAAGCGCGCTCGGAAGACGTAGAACGACCCGGCCAGCAGGCCCGCAATGGTGGTCTCAGTCTGCGCGCCGTCCTCTTCCCAGATCTGCCATTGCAGCGGGCCATCCTGGATCAGGGCGAACTGGATCACCACCTTGCCACCCACCCGCACGTTGGGCGATGTGGCCGGCAGCCAGACCACGCGCGTGCGCGTCAGGATGCTGCCGTCCGTCAGCGCTTCGGTGCCGCTGGTGACGGCCAGGCCTTCCAGCTCTTCCACCTGCCAGGGGCTGGGCAGTGTGGTGTTGGGCGCCGGGTCGCGCCCGGTCAGGTCGCCGTCTGCGGCATAGATGGCCGGCGTGATTTCCAGTAGCTGCAGCTGCGGCCCCTCGTTGGGGCTCCACCGCCAGCCCACCACTTCCATCGTCTTGTCTTCGATGCCATAGCGCGGCAGCGTCAGCGTGCCCACGTCGAAGAGCTCGACCGGGTAGGCGTACAGGTTGCACTGCGCCGTCGCGCGCAGCGGCGCCTGGCCGCGCTTGATGGTCACCCGGCCCAGGTGCTGCGCGTGCACGATGTGGTTGACGCCCTGGTATTCCACCTCCAGCGGATACACCTGACCTTCGCGCTCGATCAGCACCGGGTCTTCCACCGCGGGGAAGGGCAGCACCTGGAAGCGCTGCGCCGGGTCCACGCACCGGCCCGATACCCGGTTCACCTTGGCTTCGCGCGATTGGCCGTTGCTGAACTGGATCGTCGGCCCAGGCTCCATCGCGCCATCGGGCTGCATGCGCCGCGCCAGCCAATCCTGCGTCATGTTGAACACCGGCGCCGGCATGTGCCCGGCCATCATGCGCCACACACCGCCGGCCCAGCCGTGCCGGCCAGCCATGGATTCGATGATCTCGTTCATCGATTCGCGCGGGTCCGCGGCCGTGCTGATGACGATGCCGCAGCGGTAGCGCGGCAGCGTCACCGGCTCAGCGCCCGTCACCGGAAAGTCCACGCTCTGATCGCAGACGTTGGCAGCCTGCACCACGTCCGCGCGGCGGATGTCCTGGGCGGGCACGTCCCAGCCGTTGGGGTGGCGCGCGTAGTCATAGGCCACCAGCGCCGGGTTTTCGGAATACTCCCAGGTGGCCGGGCTGTCGATGCGATGCGCACCGCTGCCGCCGGCCGTGCTGTCCTTGCGCGGGTCGTAGATGCGCGCGCCGCGCATCACGGCGGTGATCAGCGGCCTGCCCTGGGGGTAGATGTCCGGGTCGTAGCTGATTTCCACCACCGACAGCGCTATGCCCGCAAAGCGCTCTGCCGCCGTGATCTTGCCCGGGTAATCCGCCGCCAGCAGCTCGCCAATGTTCTGCGCCGCGGTGCCGGTGAAGCCGCGCACGCGCGCGCTGCGGTCGCTGCGGCCCCATTGGTAGTTCACCTGGCCGCGGGCGCCGGGCGTGCCGCCGCTCACGGTGACTTCGGTGCCCACGACGCTGACGATGGTGAGCGACCCGCTGAACGCGCCGGTGTCGCTGTCCCGGTACTGGATGGCCGACACGGTATCGGCGATGGGCTCGTGGTCCAGGTACACCACCGCTGTGCCGGTTTCCGAGGCGGTGAACTGCTTGACGTCTGTTTCCAGCGTGAGTTTGTTGTACGGCGCCGTCAGCACATAGCCCTCGCTGTCCAGCGACAGCGGCGTGTCGAAGAAGTAGAACTGTTCGAACGCATCGATCTGATGGCCTGCGTGCGCCACGATCATCACCAGCTTCTCGCTGTTCTCGCCCGCGGTGAAGCTGCGCAACACGCCCTCGACCTGCCGCACGCGCCCATAGACCAGGCTGCGCGCCATGTTGGGGTCGCGCTCCACCATCTCCAGCCGGTCTTGCAGGCTGGCGTTGTAGAGCGCCAGGGCGCGGCGCTTGGCGCGGCGGCTTTGCTCGATGCCATCGATGGTGAGGATGGCGTTGCCGATGGCGATGAAAGCCGTGCCCGTGCCCGGGGCGATGAAGTTCAGCCCGATGCCGATGATGTTCAGCGCAATGCCGATGACGCGCGCCATTACTGCGGCCTCCACACGCCCAGCGCGGCAGACAGGGGCAGCTGCACCAGGCCCTGCGCGCCTTGCGCCACCAGCTGGCCGCGCCACACCACCGCCAGCGCGCCCACGGCGGCCATCTCTTCGGCGCAGTGCGCGGGGTGAACCTGCGCGACGTCGCCATCCTGGGCCTCATCCGGCATCACCGCGCGGCCGATGCGCGCAGCGCACACCGCCGGCCAGCCGCCTTCCAGGCGCAGCCGGCGCGCGGCAGCCAGCGCGGTGCTGTACGTGCCGCGCACGTCTGGCACCGGGTCCCGCCCGGTGGACACCAGCACGGCGTCAAAGGCCCACATCGCGCAGTCGGACACACCCCACGCAAAGGGCTGGGCCTGGCGCTGCAGCAGCAGCTGTTCGAAGCGGCCGGGGTATTTCATCGCCGGAAGAAGCTAGCAGCCGGCCACACCAGCGGGGCGGCGTCGGTCAGGGGGTCGATGTTCAGGCTGGTATCGCCAGGGTGCAGCCGCTGCTGTTCATCGTCGGTGTACCGGCTGGGCTTTGCCCGCAGGGCCGTGACGCCGCGGTGTTCGGCAGTCACCTGCAGCACGGCTTCCGGGCCATCCTGCAGGCTGGGAACGTTCAGCGTGCCAGACCAGGCGGGGATGGCGTCAGCACAGGCGCCGGTGGCCGGGTCGATCAGCGCGTCGTACACCCGCACCGGCGCGCCTTCGGTGCCGCTTTCCAGCGCCACGGCCACCTGGGCCGGCGTCAGCGCCGGCAGCGTGAACTTCAGGGGCGCGATGTCATCCGGGCTGTCAGTGACGGCTTCAATCTGACCGAGGCCGGCCGGCAGCCATTCCTGGCCATCCCACGGCACTACATGGCCTGCCGTGGTCAGGTACACGGTGGCGGCCTCGAACTGCACCTTGACCAGCTGCACCAGCGGGATCTGCTCGCCCGCCTGGATGCGCGCCAGCAGGGCCTGCGCCGCGGCGTTCATCGGCCTCATGCGTAGACCTCGCCAAAGTCCACATCCAGCGCGCGCTGGCGGTTGGGCTGCGTGTACGTGAAATCGATCTGCGGCGTCAGCAGCTGGAAGGTGCCCACCGGCCGGTTCCACACCAGCGCCGTGCCGCTGCTGATGGCGCGGCGCACAGGCAGCACCAGCGGCATCACCAGCACGCCCGTGGGCCCGGCCACGGCGCCAGGGTAGGCGCACTGCAGCAGCTGGCCCGCGGCGCCCAGCACGTCGCCGGGCAGCACGGTAAACCCAGCGGTGGTGTTGATGGTGATGCTGCGCGCGCCGGCGGCGGTGGCCGCGGCCGTGGGCGTGCCGCGGATGCTGCCGCGCGGCTGCGGGCGCTGCATGTGCCACAGCCGAACCCAATCACCGCCGCTGGCCAGCGCCATCATGAAGGCCTCGCGCTCGCCCGCGTCGGGCTCATAGACGGCGGGCAGCGTCATCTGAATGACGTACCGGTCGGCCAGATGGCTGATTGTCTGCACCTGCGCCGTGTAGGCCGCGACGAATGCGCTCTTGGGCGTGCGCACGCCCAGAACGAACTGTTCTGGCTGGAAGGCCAGGCCCGCAGGCCAATCGAGCGTTGCCATTACAGCCTGCCTTGCCGCGACAGGCGCCGCAGCAGCTCTTCCTGCTGCGCCCGGGCTTCGGCGCGCACCAGGGCCACCGTCTGCGGGCTGACGTCGCCGTTGATGTGGAAGACCGGGGCGTAGTCGATCGTGATGCCCCCGCTGGCTGCGCCGCCGTCTGCGCCCGCACCGCCACCGGCCGCCGCGGTCTGGGCGTACCCGTTGACATCGGGCACGAAGCGTTCCGGCCGCAGCTCGCCCACCATGTACGGCTCGCCAGCCCGCACGCGGCCGCCGGTGGCGCGCCGGTTGCGCAGCGCCTGGCGCAGCGCCGCAGCCGCGCCGGGCACCACGATGGGCGCCGGCACGCGCTGCGCAGGCATCACGGCCATGCGGTCTGCCAGGCGCGTGGCGGCCGTGTCGGCCACGGCCACGCCCTGGCCCATGCGGGCTGCCGGCCTGGGCTGCACCGTGCTGCCGGCCGTCATGCGCTGGATGCCCGGCTCCGGCTGGATGTAGCCACCCACGTCTGGCACGAAGATCTCAGGCCGCAGCTCACCCACCAGATAGGCCTGGCCCGCCTGCACCCGGCCGCCCGTGGCCCGGCGGCCGCGGATCTGGTCACCGGTGCGGCTGAACTGCGTGCCGCCAGCGTCGCCGTTGTAGCTGTACTGGCCGAAGAAGCCGCCGATCACGCTCAGCACATTGCCCAGCAGGCCGCCGATCTCGCCCTTGCTGCCGAAGTTGTTGCCGAACAGCGCGCGCGCCAGCTGCGCTGCAGCAGCCTGCGCCACCAGGTTGGTGATGGTGTCCGCCCACAGCCGTTCCAGGCTCTTGAAGTCCCCGCGCAGAAGGCTGACCAGGCTGTTGCCCAGGGCGTCCTGGATGTTGCCTGCGGCGCGCCGGGTGAACTCGCTCACGTTGTCCGTGGACTCTTTGGCCTGCAGTTCCGTCTTGATGGCGGCGCCGCGGTCGATCTCTTGCAGCGCCTGGGCGCGCGCTTCGGCGCTGAGCTTGGCTTCGTTCAGCCGCCGCACCGCCACCGACCGGTCCAGCTGGATCAGCGCCGCGCCGCGCTGGCGCTCGTCTGCGATCAGCTCGAGCGCCGCGCGCTCGTTGTCGTCGGCCAGCTGCTGCAGGAAGGCCACTTCGTCATTGCGGCGCTGGCGGTTCTTGTCGTTCAGCGTGGCGTTCAGCTCTTCGGTCTGCAGCAGCACCTGGCGGTCGATCTGCTGCAGCACTTCGGTGCGCTTGCTGGCGCTGAGCTGCGCTTCGTCCAGCCGCTGCACGGCCTGGGCGCGGTCCAGCTCGATCAGCGCCAGCCCGCGGGCGCGCTCATCTTCGATCAGGCGCAGCGCGGCCCGGTCGTTGGCTTCGGTGACGCGCTGCAGGTAGTCTTCCTCGCGGCGCAGCCGGGCTTCCTGCCGGGCGGTGTCGGCCGGCAGCACGGTTTCCTGCAGGAAGTTGCCCAGCGGGTCCCGCGGGCCGCGGTCCACCGGGGTGCGCGGCGTGCGCGGGGTTTCCTGGGCAGCTGCAATCTGCTGGCGGGCCTGCAGGGCGTCGGCGCTGCGGGCGGCGGCGTTGGTGCGCTCGATGTCTTGGCGGCGCTGCAGGCCACGCAGCGATTCCTGCGCCTGGCGGATCTGTTCACGCAGCCCATCGTTCTGGCTGCCGAGGCCCGGAATGCGCGCCTCGCCGCGCCCGGCGGTCTGGTTGTTTGCCAGCTGCTGCTGCAGGCCCTGCAGGCGCTGCAGCTGGGCGGCCAGCAGGTCGCTCGTGGTTTCGGGGCGCCCGATGTCCTTCAGCGCGTCCCAGGCACGGCTGACAGACTTGCCGAAGCCGTCCCACAGGCGTTCCAGCGTGCCCAGCTGGGATGCCTGAGCGCTGAGCGACTGTTCCAACAGTTCATTCGTCAGGTTCACCGCCGCAACGGCCTTGCCTTCGCGTTCCAGCTGCTGAATGCGCTTGAACTGCGCGATGTCCAGGAAGTTGTATTGCTCGTTCAGCCGGGCAGCGGCGGCAGCCGGGGCCTTGAGCTGGTCAGCAAACTGGCCGGCCAGCTTGTCGCCGGCCTGGCCGGTCAGGTCTGCCAACCGGGCCACGGCGCGGGCTTGGCTTTCCAGCACCTCGCCGCTGGTGCGGCCGGTGGCAGCCAAGGCGGTGACGATGCCACGCACGGCGCCCACCGTCTGACCGGTGCTGACGCTGATCCGACGACTGGCATCTGCCACGCTGTCTGCCGTTTGGCCAGCAGCGTTGCCAGTCAGGATCAGCGTATCCCGCAGCCGATTGGCTTCCCGGAAACCAAGAGCGGCAGCGGTACCGATGGCCGCCACAGCAGTGGCCAGCAGTGCAATGCCGCTGCGCGTGAGCGTGACGACACTACCCACTCCCGCGATGGCTTCGCGCACACCACCGAAGCTGTCGCGGATCTGCGTGCCCTGTTGCAGCAGCACCAGCAGCGGGTTCTGGCCGCCGGCCAGGGACACCGCAATGTCGTTGAACTGCGCCGGCAGCTGCTGCAGCGCGGCGCGCGTCTGGCCGGCGCTGACGACGCTGGCCTTGCCGATGCTCTGCACGGCCGTGGCCGCGCGCGCCGCGTTGGGCGGCAGGTTGCCCAGATCGAGCGACAGGACGATGCGGGCCTGGCCGGTGGCGTTGCTCATGGCTGCATCACCCCTTGCCGTGGTTGCGCTCGCGCTGCTGTTTCTCGCGCTGCTGCGCCAGCCAGGCCAGCGCTTCGGCTTCCATCACCTGCAGGCCAGCGAACGCATCGCGCGCCTGCCGGCCGCGCAGGCGCAGCTGGCTCAGCGCCAGCGGCACGGGCCCGTAGTCCAGCCCCACAGCGCCTGCCGGCCCCATGCGCCACTGCGTGGACAGCACGATGAACAGATCGACGGCGGGCTGGTTTTCGGGCCACAGTTCCAGGTCTTTCGGTTTCGCCAGCACCTGCGGGGGCAACCCCAGCCAGGCGATGGCGGCAGCGTCTTGCGCACTCAGGCGCGGCGGCCCGGCCATCAGCAGCCGGGCCGCCGCCTTCAGTTTTTTTCCCGGCCCTTCAGCAGGGCGCTCAGGTAGCCATCGAAGATCTCATCACCGGCCGCCGGGTAGGCGTCCAGCAGCGCGGCCAGGTGTTCGGGCGTGTAGGGCACCGGCGCACCATCGGGCTGCTGCACGCCGGCCCAGCTGTCGATCACTTCGGCCAGCACTTCGGCATGCGGCTTGCCCGTGGCACCCTGCACCCAGGCCCGCAGGGCGTTGCGACCCTGGTGCTTGAAGTTGAAGGTGATCGGCGCCGGCGTGGCGCTGCCGGGCACCGTGAGCTGCAGCACGGCCTGGAATACCGGGTTGGGGACCAGCTTGAACATGGCCCGATCAGCCCGGGTACGTGATGGGCTGGGCGCTGTAGCGCAGCGTGATTTCGGTGGTCAGCACGCCATCGGTCACGCCCGGGGTTTCGCGCATGCCCCAGTAGGCGTTGCCCACGGTGCTGGCGTTGTTGGGGTAGACGAAGATCACGGCCACCGGCGTCTTGTTGTCGCGCGCGGCGCGCACGGCGGGCACCCAGGGCAGCGAGGGGTCGAAGAACACCGGCAGGGTGTTGCTGACGGCGGTGCGCGTGGTGGGGATTTCCACTTCGTCTTCCTGCGCCAGCAGCCGCAGGGTGGCGAAGTTCTGTTCGCCGCCGCCGGTGGTGACGTCTGCCGACAGCTGGGTGATGGGCGTCAGGCCCGTGATCTTGCGCACCGTGCCGATGCCGGCACCCGCGGGGTACTGGGACAGGCTGCGCGTGTCGACCAGGGCCAGCGTGACATCGTTGGTGGCCACCGCCTTGACGCGCACCACGCGGCCGGTGAGCTTGGGCCAGCCGCTGGTGATTTCCAGCAGGTCGCCCACGGCGAAGCCATGGCCGGGGGCCATGGTGGCCACGGCTTCCGCGGCGTTGGTGATGGCCGACATCACCACGGGCGTGGGGCTGTAGCCAGAGGCGATGGACACGGTGGTGCCCGAAACAAGGGTGAAGGCCATGGTGATTTCTCCCGGAAGAAGGTGTGGCGGGGTTAGGTGGCGGCGGCCAGCGATGCCGGCCCGGTGAAGTGAGGGATGCGCAGGGCCAGGCTGGCCACCACCAGGGACTGATCGGCTTCGGCCACGTCCCAGGTGATCTGTGGCTCCACCTGCCAGCGGCCGGCGCCGGCCGGCGGGTTGGCGGCGGCCAGGCGCGCGAACACGCTGGCCAGCAGTTCATCGACGGCCGTTTCAGCGTCCTGGCCGGGCATGGCGCGGGCGTAGACGTCCACGCCGATCAGCGTTTCCCAGCGGTTGATGCGGCCGTCCAGCGTGGCGTTGCTGCCCACGCTGCGTTCGATGTGTACGTCGATGGCGTTGGGCCAGCCCTGCGGCACCGGCACGCGGCGGCCACCCCGCACCCGGCCGCCGGCCAGCGCCGGGGCGGCAGACAGAGCGGCCACCACGGCCTGGCTGAGCTGCAGGAAGGCCGTCATCAGGCGGCCCTCTGCAGCGTCAGCAGGCTCATGCCGGTGCCATCGGGCAGGTGTTCACGCACGGTGAAGTTGCCCTGCGGGATGGCCAGCGGCAGGCCGTAGGCCTGGGCGGGCACTTGGCTGGTCTGGATCTGCACCTGCGGGTCTGCGGCCAGCATGCCGCTGCCCGGCAGTTCCTGGCCCGTGGGCGCGTCGAAGATCACGCGCACGGGCTGGCCGTCCAGCGTGCCATCGACGCCGAACTGCGGGAAGAACAGCGACAGGTTTTCGGTGAAGGCCACGGGTGCAGGCTTTCAGGTGCGGGCAGCGGAGGCGCGCGTTCAGGCGGCCGGGGCTTCGGCCTTGCCAGCCTTGGCGGCAGCCTTGGCGATGGCAGCTACTTCGGCCATGCGCTCCTTGCTGGCCGTGGCCACCTTGGCCTTGCTGCGATCGTCTTTGGCATCGACGTACAGGCCCTTGCCAGCCTGCACCAGGGCGTGGCCGGTGTCGGGCTCGACATCCACCACTTCATTGGCGGCCAGGTGGGCCGGGCCGTCCAGGCTGGGGGCAAAGGTGTCGGCGGTGATCAGGATCTTCATGGTGTGGGCGTGGGGTTGGGTGGTGGGCCACCCCCAGGCCGGCACGGGGCCGGCCCGGGGTGCGGGCGCGGCCTATCAGGTGCGCAGGGCGTCCAGCATGGCGCTGAAGCTGGCGGCGCGGCGCAGGGCCACGTCCACGTCTTGCAGGGCCACGATGCGGCGGCCACCGCTGGTGGACAGGGCGTACGGGTCCAGGATCAGATCCAGGCCCGACCACATGCCCATCAGCACGTCTGCGAAGTTGCCGAAGATGATGGCGCTGCACACGCCGCTGGCGGTGCCCTTCGTCAGGTTGCTGGGAACGCCGTTGGTGACGGCGGCGCCATAGCCCAGGATGGTGTTGTCCGCACCCCAGACCGGCTGGCCGTTGGTGCTGCTGAACACCTGCGTCAGGCGCAGCTGCGCGCGCATGCGGGCGTTCGTGAGGAAGGCCATGTTGCCGATGTCGGCATTGGCCACGGCCACCTGCTCTTCCAGCGCCACCATGTTGGCGTAGGTGGGCGCTGCACCGTTGGTGCCGCCGGCCACGGCGCCGATGCCAGCGGTGTTGATGATGCCGCGCGGCTGGCCGCTGCTGCCCGAACCGGCGATGCCGGCGCGGTCGATTTCCACGGCGATGCCGCCGGCCAGGTCAGCCCGCACCAGGGCTTCGATGGCGGGCGTGGTTTGCAGCATGGCGCGGCGGGTGTAGTCCGTGAACATGCCCACCGTCTTGGGGGACAGCGCGACTTGGCCGAAGGTGGCTTCGCTTTCCGTCACGGCGTTGCCTTCCGTCACCCAGTAGGTGCTGGCGCCGCCGGTGTGCGACGGGATGGCCAGGTTGCCCACCAGGCCGTCCAGCACGGTGGCGCCCAGGCCGGCCAGCACAAGGCGGTTGCGCAGCAGGTCGATGAAGCTGCTGGCCAGCAGGTCGGTGGCGACCAGGTTGCCGCCGGCAGTGGCAGTGCCCACGTTCAGATCGCGCTTGGCCAGCGAGCGGGCCAGCATGCGCACGGCCGCGGCGGCGCTGTCATGGTCGTTGGCCACGGGGGCGCCCAGCACGTCCATCGGGATGGTGTAGCCCGCGGCGCGGTGGCTGGCGTGGATGCCGGTTTCGTCCACGGGCTGCTTCTTGCGGGCGGCAACGCTGAGCTCGATTTCGAAGCCGGCTTCGCGCTGCAGCTGGCGATCGTTCGGGTCCAGCATGGCGCGCATGAGGCGCACGACGCTGTACTGGCGCTTGTCCTTGTCCGTCATGCCCAGCTCGGCGCTGGCGGCAGCGGGCTGCAGCTTGCCGGCGTCGACCAGCTTGCGCACGACCAGGGCGTTCCAGGCGTTGACGTCCGTGCCATCGCGCTCGGCAGCTTCGGCTTCGGCCTGCAGGCCGTGCACGCTGGCGCTGGCGCGGATGTGCTGGATGCGCTCGCGCTCGGCGCGCTGCGCTTCGCTGGCAATGACGCGGATGTCCGGCTGCTGGGTTGCGGCCGGGGCGGCGGTGGTGGTGTCGCTCATGGGAATCTCCTTGGGTAGAGCGGTGGGGGCTGCCCCGGCTGGGGCAAGGGAACGGCCGACACCCACGGTGGGGTCGGCAGGAATGGACACGATGGACACTTCGTAGGGCGTCCAGCGCGTGACGCGGTAGG
Organism: Rubrivivax sp.; assembly: GCA_027489455.1. GTDB lineage: Bacteria > Pseudomonadota > Gammaproteobacteria > Burkholderiales > Burkholderiaceae_C > Rubrivivax. Next base: position 48,966 of record JAIXZR010000237.1, read on the forward strand.
TGGCGGTGTCTTCGGTGCGGCTTTCCAGAACCATGTCGTCGATGGAATAGCCCACGCTCACCAGCTCGCGGATGCCGTCTGCCACGTCCTGCAGGATTTCTTCGCCCAGGGCGCTGCGGCTGAAACGCACCATGCAGCGGCACTTGCGGTCTTCACCCACCCAGGCGCGCTCCACCACGCCCACCTGCTGGCGGGCATCGTGGTTCAGCAGCAGGGGGTGGCTGTTGTTGAGGCGGGAGAGGTCCACCGCGGCGCTGGTGCAGTCCAGGATTTCGCGCCCCCAAAAGCGTTCGTAGGGCTCATCACTGGCGAAGGCGAGCTCGACGGTGCGCGCTTCCAGGTTCACGGTGTCGCGCTGGTAGCGCATGGCGCGCTGCTGCTTTTCCTGCGCGGCCTGGCGCACGTCTGCAGGCAGAGCGGGGCGGGTGGCGGTGGCGTCTGTCGTCATGGTGGGCTTCAGTCAATGGCGCGCGAGGCGATGAGCTGCAGCCGGCGCTGGCGGGCAGCTTCGGCAGGGTCGGCAGCGGGGGCGGCAGGGGCTGGCGTGGCAGCGCCGGGCGGCGGGGCGAGGCTGGCGGTCTTGGCTTGCCATTCCTGCAGCTCGGCCACGATCTCATCCGGGTCTTCACCGCTTTCGGCAATGACGCGCTGCGGGCTGGTGAGGCGCGCTTCGATGCGGCTGCGCTGGGCTTCGATCGTCTTGAGCGGGTCCAGCGGGTTCCAGCGGTGGCCCAGGAAGCGGCCCGCTTCGGCGTATTCGTCCAGCCGGTTGAAGCGCAGGGCCGACAGCTGCGGCGCGGCCAGCAGCGCGTAGGACAACCAGCGGGCGTGCAGGGGGCGCACCCACAGATCGATCCACCATTCCTGCAGGCCCAGCCACATGGTGCGTTCGCCTTCCAGGCCCAGCTGGCCGCTGGAATAGTTCACATCGCTCAGGTCGTTGCCCAGGGTGATGTAGGCCACGTCCAGCGCGCTGGCGATGCCGCGGGTGCAGTCCTTGATGAACTGGCCGTATTCGATGTTGGGGTAGTCGCTTTCGAATGGCTTCGCGGTCTCGCCCATGGCCAAGCGTTCCCACGTGCCGTCGATCAGGCTGCTGTAGGCCTTGCCCTGGGCCTGGCCTTCGCCGGGCGCGTCACCCGGGCGGCCTGGGGCTTCACCGGCCAGGGGGTCAGCGTCGGGGCTTTGCTCGATGAAGCCGCCGCGCTTGGCGCTTTCGCGGGCCTTGTTCAGGCCGGCGGCGCTGAAGTCGGCGGCCTGGTACATGCGCTTGAGCGCGGCCTGCATCCAGGGCACGCCGCGCAGCTGGCCGGGCTCTTCCGGCAGGAACACGTGCACCACTTCAGCGGCGGGCACGCGCAGCAGGCGCTGGTTGCTGGAAGCGGACAGGGCGCCTGCGATGTCCAGCGTGGTGTCGTCGGTGCGGAAGTGATAGGCCACCACGGCGCCGTCAGCGTCGAATTCCACGCCCTGGCGGATCTTGCGGCCGTTGCGCAGGTCGGCGCTGTAGGTGAGGGGCACGGCGTCAGCGCTGAACAGCTGCACCTGCACGCCGTGCGGGCCGCGGCCGGGGCGGAAGCGCACGAAGCATTCGCCATCGACGGCGCAGCGGCGCAGGGCCAGGCGGTCGAATTCCCGGCGGCTGTAGCGGCCGGTGACATCGAAGGCGCCGCGGCGGCCGAAGGCGGACCAGCCGCCTTCCAGCGCGTCGTTCTCGGCCTTGCGCAGGGTGCCGTCTGCGGTGCGCAGGCGGGATTGGTAGCGCACGCCGAAGGGGCCCAGCACGTTGCTGCTGACCATGCCCAGGAAGCGGCGCGCGAATTCGTTGTTGTGCGAAGCGGCGCGGGACCGGGCGCGCACCACGGCCAGGCCGGCGCTGCTGACAGTGTTGATGTGCGCGCCGTCTTCCTGCCAGCTGGCCACGTCTGGCGTGGTGAGCGCGGCCAGCAGGTTGCGCTGGTGCGCCGCGGCGTGGCCGTAGGCCCGGCTGGCAGCGGCCTGGGCGGCACGCTGCGCCGCTGCGTCAGCCTCCACACGCGCCAGCGCCTGGGGCACGTAGCCCAGGCGCGTGGCAATGCGGGACATCAGGGAAGGCATGGCCGCATTTCAGCGGCGGGGGCGGAACAGCGGGGGGCCAGTTGTTCCGGGGCGGTGCGGCTGGCGGGCTATGTGCCGGCTAAGGGGATGGGAAATCAGGCCAGCCGCACCAGAGTCGCGTAGTCGTTCCCTTCAGCGAAGATGGGAAAAACGACAGGCGTTTCACTGGGCTGCGCTGCTGATGGCATCAGAACGTTGACCACCGGACGCGTCTGGTAGCAGATGCCGTCAACGTCCAGTTGCACGCTGGTCAGGGTGTTTTTTACCCCGTTGTTGGTGACGGTGCCGAAACCAGTGGCGATGTGCGGCGTGCTGATTTCAGCGTCCAGCACACCCGAGCTGCAAATGAGCTGCGGATAACCGTAGGCCCCGCCAGTCGGCACGATATCCCCCGTGGCGTAAGGGAACGTGCCGCCGCTCACGATCACCATGGACGATACGAAGAAGTTTCCGGCCAGGGCACAGGTAAAGCCGCTGCCGCCGTTATGGTTGATGGTGAAGTTTCCGAAGAAACCGCCACCAAAGCCGATATTCCCCACAGCGCCGCCATAGTCGATGATTTCCACGGCGGTAACTTTGCCGGCCGCAGCCGCGACAGGCCGCAGTTGCGCAACGTTGGAGCCGGTGTCGGGGTAAATGTCGTCGGGGTGCCTGACGACGCGGCAGCTCAGCTTGTGAACGTCCAGGCCGGCGCCCGTCCAGATTTCGGTCCACAGCCCTGACTGCGCCGTGATCTGGTCGTTGCCGGTCGCCGTGCAAGACGTAATGACGCCAGATTCGTCACGGTTCACGCAGAATTGCGGCGTACGGAAAGGCGGGGTCTGCTGCGAGACATCCCATTCAATCGTCGGCTGGTGGGAATACAGGCCGCCTGCATCCACCAGCATCGTGACTGCGCCGCCAACGGTACAGCGCAGTTTCCCAGGCGGGTTGCCGATGCCCACGGTGATGGTCGGTGGGTTACTAGCGGAGTAACCAGAGCCGCCCACAATGGCCGTGACGCCGCCTAGGCAGTTGCCGGTATTCACGACGCGATGCGAGGCACCGTTGCTGGTGAATTGATACGTGCCGCCGCGCTGCAGTTGACGATTGCGCCATACCAGGCGCTGCGCGTCCCACTGCTGCAGTTGGATGTAAGGGCCGATGTCCTGCAGCGACCATGCGCCCGCCGGCACGAGATACGCGCCGCCAGAAAGCAGAGTGAGCCGGTTGAAATCGGATGCCGCACGAATCCCACCCCCTGGCACCGGGTATAGAGAATCGTTCGGACCGGCCAGCGCGGTTTGCTCTTCGTTCCCCCACATCACTGGCACCGAGGGAACGAAGCGCGAAGGTCCGAGGCGGATGGCCTTGTTTTCCGACACCAAGCGGTCCGCCAGGCTGTCTTCCAGATCGTATTGCTGGCCCGCTTGCAGCAGCGTTCCGTTGGCGCCGAAGGCGCTGGTGATCATGCGAACGGTCGTGGGCATGGCTTGCGTCCTGGCGTCGCGCTACATGCGCGTGATGATTTGCTGGCGGGGCGAGAAGCCTGCCGCCAGGCGCTGGGCGGCCCGCTCGCTGGCCACGTCGCGCTTGGCTGCTTGCAGGGCCTGCAGCAGCTGGGCCACGTCGCGGAAGACCATGCGCCGGCCGGCGAGGGTGTATTCGGAGACCGTGAACTGGCCAGAGGCCAGATAGTCGCTGTAGGCGGCTTGCAGATCAGCAAGCACCCGCTCTGCCGACGACAGCAGGCTGCGGGCCGTGGTGCCGCTGGCAGCGGGGTCTGGCAGCACCAGCAGGCTGCCCGCGGGCACGCTGTGCCTGGCGCCGGCCAGGGTGTAGACGATGCGCGCGCTGTAGGCGCCGGCCGCCCAGGTGGCGGTGGCGCTGGCTTCCTCGGCCACCGCGTGATCGGCACCATCGGCCGCACTTTCCAGAACGATGTTGTTCGGCCCGATCAGCACCAGCTGCGCCTGCCAGCCCGCGCTGGCGGGGTACGCAGCGCCGCTGAGCGTGGCGCTGAAGCTGTCGCCTGCGGTGTGTTGGGCTGGGATGCTGTTCACACCCCGTAGGGTGCCCGGCGGGGCGGAACAGGGGGCGGCCAGTTGTTCCGGCCGGCATGGCAGGGCCAGGGCTACGGGCGGCGCAGCTGCTCGAAGATCTTTCGCACGTAGCGGTCGCTCACGCCCAGGCGCTCGCGGATCTGCGCGGGCGTCAGCGCGGGATCGGCTTCGGCGAGCTCCACGATGCGGGCTTTGGCGCTGGTGCTGGGCGCGCGGCTGATGTGGTGCGTGGCGCCGCCCAGGCTGCTGCGCAGGCGGCGCTCTGCCGCGTCGATGCCGGCCTGCAGCGCGTCGGGCGGGGCGCCGGTGGCTTCGACGGTCTCGCGCACGACGCGCAGGATGATGGCCAGCGCGTCCATCATCGGCTGGCCGGGCGCTGCCGGGCTTGCTGGATCTTCGCCATGTAGTCGTTAGGGGCGGTGGTTGCGGGGGTGAGGCGCACAGGCGCAAGGCGCGCACCGGGCAGGGCGCGAACGGGGATAGGGGCGTCTTCTTCTTCGTGGGCTTGGTGGGCTTCAGCGGCCGGGCCGTCTTCGGGCGGCTGCACTGCAGGCGCATCTGCAGCGGCGGGCCCGGCCTGGCCGGTGGCCTGCGCAGGGGCCGGCAGCGCGGCCGCGGGCGCGAACAGGTCGCCGCTGGCAGGCTGCACCAGAGCTTCCAGCCTGTCCCAGGCCAGCTGGGTGTACAGGTGCAGGCCCATGGCGTGGGTGCAGAACAGGGCGTAGACGCTGCAGTCCAGCACTTCGTTGCGGGCGTTCTTGACGTTGACCCACTTGTATTCCATGCCACGGGCGGTGCGCTGGGGCACGCGGCTTTCGCAGGTGAGCTGGGCGTAGAACTCGGGCGGCAGGTCTTTGCTGAAGTGCACGTACCCCGGGCCGGGCTTGGTGACCAGCAAGCGGCCGTAAAGCAGATCCTTCGCGGTGTCGGTGCCCACGTGCCACAGGCGCACGCCGCGCTTGACCACGCCGCCGCGCCAGTTGACGTCCATCAGGCTGGCCTTGCCCTTGATCATCTTGGTGGGCTGCGGGTCGCCGCGCACGGCGTAGACGCGGCGCCTTTCGCGGGTGCGGCAGTAGTTGTAGGCCTGGTGGGTGAAGTGGCCCTGCGTGTCGATGGCTGCGGCTTCAATGCGCATGGGCCGGCCGCTGGCGTGCTGGAAGACGGTGGCCAGGAAGGGGTCTAGCTTCTCATCCCATTCGCGCTGGTCGGCCGGGTTGGCGTAGATGACGCTGTAGGCCACGACCCACATTTCTTCGCCGCGGCCGATGGCGTACACGACCACTTCGAAGCGGTTGTCTTGCACGTCGATGCCGCACACCAGCACCAGGCCGCCATAGGGCACGGTGAACAGGCGGTAAGGCTCGGCCCGGCGTGAAAGTGCGTGTTCGTCGGCCTTCTCGAAGACCTCTTCCCACAGTTCGCCCAGCGTTTCGTTGACGAAGGTGATCAGGGGGCCGTTTTCCCCGCCCTTCGCCTTGGCCTTGGCTTCCAGGAACTCGCGCACGATGTCTGGCCAGTCGCGCTGCGGGCTGTAGGCGGCCCAGATGGTGAAGGCCACGTGCGCGGGCGGGCGGCAGGGCATGCCGGCGGCATCGCGCCAGGTGCCGTCTTGCCCGTAGCGCCAGGCGCCGCAGTGGCTGACCCAGGCGCCCTGGCCATAGACGCGCAGGTAGTCGCCCTGGGTGATGCCGCCCCGGCAGTGCGGGCACACGTGGCGCAGGGGCGTGGGGTCGCCGCCCAGGCCGCCACCCTTGAAGCCGTGGCGCACGTCTTTGCCGCCCCAGATCAGCGGGTGTTCTTCGCCGCAGTGCGGGCAGGTTATGTGGTACCGCATCACCGCGTCGGCGTTGTTCTCGCGCGTTTCGATGTGATCCATGCCCTTCACGCGCGGGGTGCTGCCGGCCACCAGCTTCGGGAAGGGGGCGCCTTCCAGGCGGCCGCGGGCGCCTTCGATCGGATCGACCGACTTTTCGACCATGGGGTCGAAGGCGCTGGCTTCGTCCAGGATGGCCACTTCCACCGTGATGCGGCGGAAGGCCCGGGCCGCCTTGCCGCCCAGGGTGTGCAGCACGCTGCCCAGGAAGGGCTTCATCTTCAGCGTGTCGTCTTTGCCGCCGGCCACCAGCACGTCGCGCATCACGCGCATGTCGCGCAGCATGGGGTCGACTTCGCTCTTGACGAAGCTGTCTCGATCGTCGTCGGTGGGCTGCCACAGGGCCTGCTTACGGCGCCGGTGCGCGGCGTTGTAGGCGATGAAGGCCACCAGGGTCTTGGTGTAGCCCACGCGCTTGCTCTTGCGCACCGTGACTTCGGTGATCGCGTCGTTGCTGAAGGCGTCCATCCAGCCGCGCTGGAAGGGGTAGCTTTCCCACTGGCCGGTGCTGTGGCTGCTTTCGGGCGACAGCTGGAAGTGGCGTTCGGCCCAGGTGCTGAGCCGCTCCGGCGGCTGGGCCTTGAACGGCTGCAGCCCGGCCACCAGCGCGGCCTTGATGGCGCGCACGGTTTCAGGCGGCAGGTTGCGCATCGGCGGCTTCCTCCGGGTCTTCGGCGGTCAGGTCATCGATGGCGCGGGCCATCAGGTCGGCGGTCTGGCGCAGCCATTCGTTGCGGGCGCTGGCCAGGACGTCCATCACGGTGTCGATGGCTTCAGGCGGCAGGTCGGGGCAGCGGCGGCGCAGTTCGCCGGGGGCGTGGTCCATTCGCTGCACCACGGCCTGGCTGGCTGTTGCCAACACCTTCGCCAACACCTGCACGCTGGCGTATTCGCCGCGCTTGATGGCGTTGTTGATGGCAATGCCTTCGCGCTGTTCACGGGCCAGCGCGGCGCGCTCTTGCGCCAGATCCAGGCCGCCCGCCTGGCTGCCGAGGCGGCCGGCGGCTTGTTCCCGCAGGCGGTGGCAGTAGGCCAGCAGCCACTGCGCGCCCGTGGCATCGCCTTCCAGCGTGCCGTTGCGCAGCAGGTCGCTGACGGCCTGCTGGGAAATCCCTACCAGGGCGCCGAAGTCAGCCTGCCGCATGGGCTGATTCAGCACCATACAACCCCTGTAGAGACGGCCGTGAACAGTCTGCGAACGGGGTCCGAACCACCCCTTCCCCACACGCCCTGGGAGGGACCCCAAAACGCACAGCGTTGGTGCATAGGCGCATTCACCGCGCGGCCCCTGGGTTGACGATGACCTTCAGCGTTTCATCGAAGGCCCGCTCGATTTCCTGCGGCAAGCTGCGCTCGACAGCCAGCTGCGCCGTGTAGAAGAAGTCGAAGCGCTCCGCCTCGTACGACGCGCGCGGCACGAAGATCAGCACCGGCTTCGGGTCCGCGCGCCCAGCCGCGAACTGCCGGATCTGGTACACGCCCGGCAACAGCTTGCCCCGCCCATTCGGGAACGCGACGAACTGCCCGCCCGCCCGCGTGTACGCGCTCTTGATCCGCCGCACCTTCGCCTGCGCCAGCTTCGCATCCGATCGATTGACCGGCCCCGTCAGCCGCCGTTGCTTGAATGCTGCCGTCTGCCGCAGCACAGCCCTATCGCCGCTGGTCAACCGTGGAAGGCTGCGCGTGCTCCCCACCGTCGTGTCGATCCGCAACTGGCTCAAGATCTGCACGATCTGCCCCGCCGACACGTTGCCGAAGCTATCCAGCTTCGCAAACTTCCCCGGCACCGCCCTGTCGCTCGATCTCATGGCCCCGCCCGCCACCAGTGCCTTCTCGAAGGCTTTGAGCGTGCGATTGCCCCCGTAGATCTGCCACCGCAGGTACTTGATCGCCGGCCGCGCCCCATCGCCCTTGATGCCCACGATGGCCTCCGGCTCGCTGGCCGTCGCCGGCCGCAGGAACAGCCCGTTCAGCGTGTAAGGCGTCGGCCGGTCGAAGACATCCCGCATCTCCTTCACCTCGGCCTTCAGCACCTGCTGGCCCGTGCGCGTCAGCGCGGTGCGCACGGTGCGGCCTGCACGGTCTGGCAGCCCCTGCAGCCGGGCCGTCAGCGCGTCGATCTGGCTGGCGTCAAACGTCACCTTCATGCGCCACCCCCAGCACACACACCAGCGGCGGGACTGGGACGTTCAGCCCCCAGGCTGAATGTCCCTGTCCCGTTGCGCTTTGTCCCGTAGGCAACAGCAGCCGGGCAAGCGGGACAAATCACCGTCCCGCTTTGTCCCGCCTTGTCCCGGGACAAACGGGACATCCCTGCCGTAGGCAGGGCGCGCGCGCGAGGCGTCCCGGGACAAAACCCCCCGAACCGGGACAAAACCCCGGTTTTCTGTCCCGCTTGTCCCGCCTGTCCCGGCCGCTGTCCCGCCGCATGTCCCGTCGCATCGGCGCAACAGCGGGACAAAGGGCGCACCGTTTGTCCCGCTTTGTCCCGCACTGTCCCGGCATCTGTCCCGCTGAAAAATGCAGCAATCCAGTTCAGCAGCCACATCATTTCTGCGCCCTCCGCACGATCACCACGCCCTGCGCCAGCTCCACGAACCCGCTGTTCTTCGCCCAGGCCAGCGCCCGGTGGTACGCCTTCTTCTTGCTGTCCACCTTGTCCAGGCCGCAATCCTCGTAGAAGGCCTTGCGCAGCTCTTCGACCGTCATCCCGTTCTGCAGCAGCCCCAGCAGCAGCTGGTTCTGGCCGCCGCGCCCGGCCTTGCTCTCATGGGCCATGGCCTCGCACAGCGCCTCCGGCGTGTCCAGGTGGGTGGCGTACAGCTGGGTGATGTCCTCGCCATCCTCATCCTCCCCCAGCCGCTGCACTTGCATGCGGAAGCTCACATCCGGGAAGAGTTCGCCGTCCTTCTGCTTCACGCAGTTCAGCGTCACCAGCATCTCGTTTTCGTCGCGGAAGGCCCCCAGCAGAAAGTCCACGTTCGCGCGGATCGCACTGCTGCCCCGCGGCCGCTCGGTCGATGAATGCCCGCTGTGGTGCACCACCATCACCGCGCAGCGCCACAGCGCGCGAAAGCGCGTGCCCAGGGCCCGCAGGTAAGCCGCCATCTCGTTGGCGCTGTTCTCCTCGCCCGCGTACGTCTGGCTCAGCGTGTCCACCACCACCAGCTGCGGCGTCACGCCCGCGCCCTGTGCAGCGTCCACCACCCGCCAGGCATCCTGCGCCAGGTCCAGGGCCACAGGCACCACGTACAGCGGCGCCTTGCGCCAATCCAGGCCCCGGGCGTGGTGCCAGGCCTGGATGCGCGCCCACAGCCCCGCACCGCCCTCGGCCGCGATGTAGATCACCGGCCCCTGCCGGGTGCGCTTGCCCAGCCAGCGCAGGCCGTGGCAGATGTGCAGCGCCATGTCCAGCGCCAGATACGTCTTGAAGGTGCCACTGCCGCCAAACAGCATCCCGATGCTGTCTGCCGGCACCGTGCGCTTCACCAGCCATTCCACGGCCTCCGCGCTCTGCCGCAGGCCGTCCAACGGCAAGAAGGGCACCCCCCGCGCCGATGCGCCAATGCGCGATTGGTCCACCCGGCGCACCAGGTCCGCCAGCCGCGCCACCCGCTCATCCAGCGGCTGGGCCGCGTCCCAGGCCAGGTGCGTGGCCTCATACAGGCCCGCGATCAACGCGCGCTCTGCCGCCTTCTCCGCCACCACGTGCGCATACCGCGCAGCGCCGCGCGCGCCCGGCACGCTGGCCTGCATCGTGGCCAGGTACTGCAGCCCGCCGGCGTCTTCCGCCTGGCCGCGGTCGGCCAGCACCTGGTACACCGTCACCATGTCCGCCACCGCGCCCTGCTGCAGCAGCTCGGCCAGCACGCCGAAGACAAGCCGGTGCGCGTGCACGTAGAACATGCTCGAGTCCACCAGCTGGCTCACGTCTGGCCAGCAGGCGTTGTCCAGCAGCAGGCTGCCCAGCAGGCTTTGCTCGGCCACTTCGCTGAAGGGCAGCACCCGCTGGCCACTCGCCGCGGGGCCCTCATCCGGCCAGGCCTGGCCGGGCTTGTCGGCGTCCGCCACCGTCACCGCCCCCATGGCCGGCCAGTCGTGATGTCGATGCCCACACCCGCCGCCGCGAACCCCGCGCCATAGACGCGCTGGCCCGGCAGCACCTGGTACCGCAGATCCACGCCCGGGTACGCCCGCGCCGTGGGCTTACTGGCGCCCGCGCCGGCCCCGGCCTTCCGCGGCCCGCGCTTGTCTTCACCGCTGGCGCGCCGCTTCGAAAGCGGCACATACGGCTTGTTCACCGCCAGCCAGGCATCTGCCTCGGCCTGCGTGCCGAACAGCCGGCGCCGCACGCCCGGCAACTCGGCCACCCGCACCTTCAGCTGCCTGTGGCGCGCCAGGTTCAGGATCATCTGGCTGGCTTGCTGCGCAGTCATCCGCAGGCGCTGCGCAGCTTCGGTGCTGTCCACGCCGCCCGGGCGCCGCGCCAGCTGGTACAGCGCTTCGATGCGTGTCTTGGGCGGGCCATCACGGCCTGCAGGTGGGCTTGCCATCATCAGGGGTCCGGTTACAGGTGTGTTCTAGGGGCCTGCTAGCTGCGGGATACACCGGGCCGTACACGGGGCGCACAGTCACCCCATGCGCCACCCAGTTGTCACAGACGGCCACGTTGTCGGGCCCGCGCCGCAGCGCGGCGTCCATCTGCTCGCCACCCAGCGGCTCGCGGCCGCAAGTCATGCACAGCGCGGCCACGCGGCCGTGAACGTGCTTGGCTTTGCAGCCGCCATCTCGCGGGAAGGGCCTGGGCGATGTGCCGCAGGTTTCTCCAGATGTCAGCGCGCTCATCCAGCAACAGCCTCCTGCTCGCTGCTGTTGGCGCTTTGCTCGCGCAGAACGCCCCATGGAACATCAGGGCGCAGCTCTTCGCAGGTGACGACAAGCTCCGGCCGCTTCAGCTCTGCCGCCTTCTCGCGCGTTGCACGCTCGATGGCAGGGCATTTCTCCGCTGGAACCTGTCGCTCAAGCCTGAACCACGGCCACACATGCCGCCTGTCGGCGTAGCCGCATGCCAGCGCCAGCGCCGTTTGACTGCCCAGGGCAGCGGCAGCGCGGCGCAGCGCCTCTTTCTGGGGATTTGTTGCGTCCATCTTGCGAATCTATCCCAGATAGACGATCACCGTCAATCTGGCATAGACGCCCGGGCCGCGACGCGTCGCACGATTCGGTGATGGACTCGACCGACCGCTCTCAAGACGCAGAGATGGAGTTCCGCCGCCGCGTTGGCGACAGGCTGCGCAAGGCGCGACAAGCGCGCGGCCTCTCGCTGCAAGCCGTCGCGGACCACTTCAGCCTATCAAAGGCCACCATTGGGCACTGGGAAACCGGAAAGAACCCACCGGACCTCGGGACGCTTTTCCGTTTGTCGCGGCACTACCACTGCCCGCTATCCCAGTTGCTGCAAGAACCACTGGACGCCGAGCAACTCCTCGACATGCTTCGCCAGGCCGTACTGCAACAAGCAGCGCCCAGCGTTGCCAACGAAAGCCCTGCACCTCGGAAACGGTATCGTGCGGCCGCATGAGCCCCAACGTTGCTACGTTGCCAGCCAAAGGCGGCAGGGCTTTCATCTGTCCAGATGATGAACCCCTTACTCGAGTGGAAGACATTAAGCGGCAGTGGGGTCTGTTCTAACCCCCAAAGGCCGCAGACGCATGAGGAAGCTAGTCACGCTGGGCGCCACTGTTGCGCTTGTTGCACTTGCCGCTGCAAGCGGCTACGGCTGGACGCATTGGCTTCCGGTACACAAGGCCGAGCAAGAGGTTAGAAAGCAGCTGCGCGACCCAGAATCGGCGCGGTTTGAGCATGTCAAGGTCTATCCTGGCAACAACGCGGCCTGCGGGCTCGTCAACGCGCGCAACAGCATGGGCGGGTATACCGGCGCTAGATTTTTCGTCCTCATGAATGGCGTGCTTACGCTTGAACCAGAGCGCGCAAGCGATGGTGACTCCACTGAGCGCCAGATCGCAGACACGCTGAAGTACCTTGACTTTCTGAAGTTCGCGGAAGCGTTCTGCAAGCCCGCCGAAGGCCAGTAGACCTATACCGCCCGACGCAACCACGCCAATGAAGCCCGCCTCGTGCGGGCTTTTTCACGCTCGCCACTGCCGCGAATAGGGAAATCTCGCGCGTGTCGTCTATTCCCTGTTGACGCGTGGCGTCTATTGGCCGTAGACTATTTCCCATCGCGCCACAGAAACAGCCGTCCCGGCTGGTGGCGCGGGAAGGACACCGCGATGGACGCCAACACCCCGAAGCCGCCGGCCTGGCCCTTCCCGGCCTTGGACCCGGTGCAGCAGCGCAATCACCAGCTGGCCCACGCGGCCGTGGTGCGTGAAGCCCAGCGCCGCCAGCAGCAGCGCTTGCGCGAATGCCTTGAAGCGCTGCAGCAGGCGCCGGTATGAGCAAGCACACACCTGGGCCTTGGGTGTGGGACGGCAACACCCTCAAGCCCGCGCAGCCAGACCCCGAGCGCTCTGCGGTGCATTCCATCCTGGACGCTGAAGGCGGCTATGGCTTTCTTGGCAGCAAGGTATCGGCCACGATGGCCGAGCTGGACGCGGATCGGCAGTTGATTTCCGCTGCGCCGGAGCTGCTGGCCGTTGCTCAGATAGTCGCCAACCTTGGCGAATACAGAGAGCTGGTCGATGCAATGGCCGCTGTGCTGCGCTCACACGAACGCGCAGGCTTCGTGAAGCTGTTCCGCCAGGATGCGCCCGCTGCCGTTGCCAAGGCCATCGGGAGCGCATCCGTATGAAAGGCCGCACCGACGAACAGCGCCGCGCATTCGAAGACGCCGGCCGCGAACTGCCCGCCCGCTACTACGCGCTGTGCGCCGCTGTGGCCCTGGCCATCCTCGGCGCCATCGGCGTGGTGTTGGGCCCCTGGGGCTTCGCAGTGGGGCCCACGCTGTGAAGGCCGCGCCCATCACCAGCCGCCCCAGCGGCGCCAGCAGCACCACCACACCGCCCGCCACGCAGCAACCCTTCACCAGCACCATCATGGCCACGTACCACGCCCAGCAAGCCCGCCGCGTCAGCCGCCTGGCCGCCGCCTTCATGCGCGTGCTGCTGGCCGCAGCGCTGGGCGTGGCCGGCGCCGCGCTGCTGGTGATGTGGGCCACGCCGTGCGATGGCGCGCAGCTATGCGCCCTGGCCGTCATCACCCGCACCACCCGCAGCCCGCGCCAGTGGTTGCAGGCCGCGGCCCGCCGCTGGCGCGCCTGGTGGCTGTGGTACCGCATCCGATCGGCGGAATACGACCTGGCCATGATTGAGATGGACCTGCTGCACCTGCCCCTGCAGCGCGACCTCACCACCCAGACCATCGACGCCTGGACGAAGCAGCTCAACGACTGCACCGCCCAGCAGCAGCAGCAGCCGCAGCAGCCGCAGCCCCAGCGCCAGCCCTGACATGGCCGCCGTCGACATCACGGGCCACCTGCTGCGCCCAGCCGAAGCGCGCCGCACCCAGGCGGGCGAATGGCAGCTGCACATCGAACTGGCCCCGCCCCCGGGCCCCAAGGGCAAGCCCCGCACCTACCGCGCGCACAAGGTGTTCGGCACCGGCGAAGCCGCCGCCCTGGCCTGCCGCTGGCGCGCCAGCCAGCTGCAGCGCGGCGTGCGCGTGCGCGTGCAGGCTGCCGGTGAAGACGAAGCCCGCGGCGCCAGCCTGCTGGGCCCGCTGGAATGGCTGGACGCGCCCGACCTGCAACACCCCCAACACACCAAGGATTGACCGTGCCAGACCTGCCCATGGAGTGCACACCGATGGACCCTAGCGATGCCCGCGCCACCGTAGTGGTTGACCAGATCAACAGCGCCCTGCGCCTGGCCAACCGCGCCGTGGTGTCCGACATCGAAACCTACAGCGCCCCCGTGCAGCTGGAAGGCCAGCGCTGGTACGACACCCGCCCCATGCTGGACCCGCGCGAACACAGCCCCGAAGCCCTGGACATGGCCGTCGAAGCCCTGGCCTACGCTGAATTTTCCGGCCTGGTGCAGCGCCACCCCCAGCTGCGCTACCTGGTGCAGATCTGCAGCACCACGCCCAAGGGCTGACCATGCCCCGCAGCAGCAAGCCCCGCAAAGCCTACCGCCCCGCGCCCGTGCACGCGAACATCGTGCAGCGCGCCATCGGCGGGGCCGGGCTTATCCACCCGGGCGAAGTGGCCGCGCAATGCCAGCGCATCCAGCACGCCCTGCAGCAGTTCAGCGCCGGCCAGCAGTGCCCGCAGCACTGGCGCAGCCTGGCAGACGTGGCGAATATGGCCGAGACCCTGGCCGCCATGCGCCTGGGCGCCGGCCCGCAGGCCGAAGCCGTCATCCAGCAGGCACAGCAGGCCCTGGCCGATGTGTGGCGCCGCCACGCCCAGCGCGGCAGCTGGACGTTGTACCCCGCTGAGCTCGAAGCCCTGCACTGGCTGCTGCGCCTGCACCAGACGCAGATGGCCGTGTGCAGCTACACCGAATTCGAAGAAGCCTTCCAACGCACCACCCGGCGCATCGCCCAGGCCCGGGCCGGCAACGCGCCGCCCACGGCGCACGTCATCCAAGGCGACATCGGCACGATCAACCCACACGACAGGAAAGCAGCGTGAACAACCCCAGCACCACCCACAAGCCCGACACCACCGCTGCAGCCACAGACGTGGCCGAATTCATCGGCGAACTGGACGGCGGCCAATTCGAGCGCATGGCATCCATCGCCATGAGCGAAACCGCCGCCGCCGTGGTGGACAGTGAACGCAAAGGCAAGGTGACGATCATCCTGCAGTTCTAGCCGGTGAAGGGCACCGCCCAGGTTCGCATCAGCCACATCACCAAGTTCGAAAAGCCCACCATGCAAGGCACCGCTTGGGAAGACGCCAAGGGCGCCACCGTGATGCACGTGGGCCGTTTCGGCAAGCTCAGCCTGGCCCAGCCTTCCCTGCTGGACAACCAGCGCCAGACCCGCCTGCCCGATTAAGCGCGCAGCGCACCCACCCCAGCCCCCACCGCAACCCCACAGCCCAGCACCACCATGATCGACCACACCGCCATTGAAGCCCTGGCCAAGGCCCAGGCCATCACCGCCGCCAACGAAGCCGCCGCGCGCAGCGCCACGCTGGTGGCCCTGCCCAACGACTTCCAGATCCACGACCTGGAAGCCTTCCAGCTGATGCGCCGCCGCCAGCGCGGCACCATGACCACCACCACGCTGGAAGACTTTGCGCAGTACCTGGCCAGCTACATCGAACCCGGCGCCGCCGTCTTCATCGACCAGCCCAAGATGGCCGCCACCGCCGTGCTGAACCTGGGCACCACCGCGGCACCCGGCCACGCAGACCACCGCGCCGTGCTGCAGCTGCAGCAAACAGCAGCCTTCAAGGCCCTGGCCAGCACCGCCAGCGGCAGGGGCTTGACGCAGACCGAGGCCGCCGAATTCCTGGAAGACTGGGCCCCGCTGGTGGCCTGCAGCAAGGGCGAAGAAATCATCGACACGATCAAGGCCGTGGGCGCGCTGCGCAACATCACCATCGAAGGCCTGCGCAAGGTGCAGGCCACCGAAAGCCAGCTCAGCGCCACGCGCAGCGCGCTGGAAAGCGTCAGCGCCAGCAGCGGCAGCGGCCACCCGCTGCCCACGGAGATCACCTTCATCACCGAGCCGTACCTGGGCCTGCCCGCGCGCCGCTTCAAGCTGCGCCTGTCGGTGCTTACGGGCGACAAGCCGCAGATCACCCTGCGCATCCAGAACGCTGAACAGCACCAGCAAGACATGGCCGCCGAACTGGCCACCCTGGTGCGCCAGGCCGTGCAGGCGCAGTGCCCGGTGATCCAGGGCAGCTACGTCACCGGCAAGTAAGCGCCGCTGGACTTTTCGCCCCCAAGAATCCAAGGCCCCCACCCATGACCACGCACGAAGCCGTCGCCCTGCGCCAGCGCCTGGAACTGGACCTGCTGGCCCTGCTGCAGCAATACCAGGACAGCACCGGCCTGACGCCCAGCTATGTCGAAGTTCAGCTGCTTGAAGGCCGCACCCTGGCCGACCCGCCGAACGCCCGCAGCTTCACGCTGGCGGGCGTGCGTGTGACGGTGCAGCTGTAACGCCTAGCTGAACTGGAGACAACGGCCATTACCAAGCAACCCGAAGCGCACGAACCTGACCAGCCGTTGGCTCTCAGTTCGAGCGCAGTGTTAGGCCCCGCGCGCATCGTGAGCAGTACGAGTGCCGGCATGCGCGTGGACCACATCGACGCGGACGGCAACGCTTCGCTGCGCATTCACCTGTGGCGCGACCCGGACGAATGCAACATGTGCGGCGTGCTGGGCTACCACTCGCACGCGGTGCCGTGGTACTGCGGCCCGGTGGCCGAAGGCGACAGCGAAGGCGGATACAAGGCCGTGTGCGTGCGCTGCTATGGCCGCTGGGAAGCCTGGGATGCCTCCCTGCGGTATTGCGGGGCCTAACGTCTAGCTGACCTGAACGCAACGCGAGGACAACCGATGAACGAACACGAGACTACCGCGCCCGAGAGCCTACCCGTTGCGGGTCAGGTCGAGCGGCAAGTTAGGCCTAGAGCGTGGGCGCTGTTCGCGCCGAATGGCAACTACCGAATCTGGAGCACGGTACGCGAAGAGGTTGAGCGCCTGGCTGCTGAGGCGGGCGCGCCAGTTACGCCGCTGTACGACCAAGACGCACTGGATGCTGCTGTGGCCGCAGAGCGCGAGCGGTGCGCCAGCATGGCCGAGAACTACGACCTAGGCACACCCGAAGGCCATGGCATCG
The DNA here is from genome assembly GCA_027489455.1 of Rubrivivax sp. Lineage (GTDB taxonomy): Bacteria > Pseudomonadota > Gammaproteobacteria > Burkholderiales > Burkholderiaceae_C > Rubrivivax. Next base: position 65,805 of record JAIXZR010000237.1, read on the forward strand.
CGCGGTGTATTCGTGGGGCCTAACGTTCGAGGTGAGACGGCCCCAGCGGCCGGGAAAGATGACGATGGAAAGCACTGAAGCTGGCCGGCCGTTGGGGCTCGGCTCGACCGAGGGGTTAGGCCGTGTTGCCGAAGCGCTGCATGTGGCCGTGTGCGACGCGGTGTCGCTGCTGAACTGCTGCCCGGAGATTGGGCGGCTCGCGTTTGCACGCGACGCGCACACCATCTTGCGCGAGGCGCTGGTGGCCTACGCCGACGCTTACATGGACGCGCCGGTGTCTGAGCGCGAGCGCGCGGCAGTGGCGGCCAAGCACCAGCGGGAGCCGCGCGTGACGACGGCGGCCGAGTTGCGGCAGCAGGCCAAGAGCGACACAAGCTGCGTGGGGGCCTTTGCCCGTGCGCGCCCTGGCAAGGCCTAACGTCAATTCGACCGCAACCCCCGCGGCGTAACACCGCATCACCATGCTGACCACCCACGCACCGCCCACCGCAGCCCCCGTTACGCGCCGCGCCGCCGCAACGCTGCCGGCCGCAGCGCCGCAGCCTGGCGAGCGTGGCCACCTGCAGCATGCACTGGTGTCCGCGATCCGCACACGCCACTACAGCCGCCGCACCGAGCAGGCCTACTGGCACTGGACGCGCCAATACGTGCTGTGGGCGGGCAAGCGCCACCCGGTAGACATGGGCGCCCCGGAGATCGGCCAGTTCCTCACGCATCTGGCTACCGATCGCAACATCAGCGCCAGCACTCAGCGCCAGGCCCTTGCCGCGCTGCTGTTCCTGTACCGCGAAGCGCTGCAGATCGAGCTGCCCTGGGTCGACAACATCGTGCGCGCAAAGCAGCCCCAGCGCATCCCTGTAGTGCTGACGCAAGACGAAGTGCGGCGCCTGTGGGACCAGATCCCCGCTGCCAGCCGCCGCGGCCTGGTGCTGCGCCTGCTGTACGGTGCCGGCCTGCGCCTGATGGAAGCCCTGCGCCTGCGCGTGCAGGATGTCGACTTTGGCACCGGCAGCATCACCGTGCGCCAGGGCAAGGGCGGCAAAGACCGCACCGTCATGCTGCCGCAGACACTGCGCGCGCCGCTACAGGCAGTGCTGCGGCAGCGCGAACAATGGCACTCCGTGGACCTGGCGCGCGGCATGGTCGATGTCGAATTGCCGCACGCCCTGCATCGCAAGTACCCGCAGGCCCCGCGCGAATGGCGCTGGCAGTGGATCTTCGCCACCGAGGATTACTGCACCTGCCCCACCACTGGCGTGATCCGCCGGCACCACCTGCACGAAGACGCCATCCAGCGCCTGATGGCCAAGGCCGTGCGCCAGGCCGGCATTGCCAAGCGCGCCACGCCGCACACCCTGCGGCATAGCTTTGCCACGCACCTGCTGCAGGCCGGCTACGACATCCGCACTATCCAGGAACTGCTTGGCCACGCCGATGTCGAGACCACCATGATCTACACGCATGTTCTGCCAGCCAGTCAGGGTGGGGAGGGTGTGCGCAGCCCGCTGGACACATTTGCATGACTCACAGCCGCGTCACCCCTCAAGGCCAGGCTATGGGCCGCAGCGCTGCGCGCCTGGCCGATCTGGGTCGCAAGCGCCTGGAAGCCGCCGGCCTGACCGACCTAGGCCTGGCCACCCTGCGGGATGCCATGTGCAAGACCTGCGCATGCCAGCCCGGCAGCGTGCCGAACGGCTGCCTGCAGACGCAGATGGACTTCCTGAAAGCAGTTGCCGAGGGCCGGCCGTTCCTGTGCCACGCGCCGCAAGACGGCCGCATCTGCGCTGGCTGGGCCGGCGCGCGCGCTGAGATCGTCGCAAACCCGCTGCCGGCGCCTGTCGTGGCGATGCTGGCAAAGCACCAGTACAGCCCGCCTGACGAAGCCCCGGCACCTACTCCCGGCCCCTCACCCACAAAGGCCTGACCCCGTGCTGTGGCAAGCCATGTTCCTGGCCGAACGCTACGGCCGCCTGACGCTGACACTGGACGAAGTGGCGGAACAGATCGGCCTAGCCGCCGGCACCATCCGCAACCGCCGCACGGCCGGCGACTTCGCGTGGCTCAGGTCTGACGGCCGCGGGCTTTACGCTGACGTCGCTGACGTTGCCCAGTATCTGGCCGACCAGCGGCGTACTGCGCATGCAGCTGTTCAAGGCTCACTGCCACGTAGCGCGAATGAACCTCATCCGACCGGTGGCCTGTCACCGCCTTGCGGGCGTCGGCGTCGAACCCCAGTTCGCGCAGCGCAGACGTAGCCTGGCGCCGCATATCGTGCAGCCGCAGATCTGGAATGCCCAGCGCCCGCGTGGCCGCCGTCACGTTGTCTGTCAGCGTTTCGGGTGACACCGGGAAGATCCGCGCATCACCCCGCGCCTGGCGCTGCACCACCGCCCAGGCATCCCCCAGCAGCGGCACCCATTCATCGCGCGCTTCAATGCGCCGGGGGTGCTTGCGCTGCCGCACCAGCACCGCCTTGCGCAGTTCGTCCAGGTCCGCCCAGGCAATGCGCGCGAGCTCACCCCGCCGTAGCCCAGTGACGGCCGCCACCCGCACCGCGTCAGCCACCAGGGGCCGGTGCACGTCCAGGTAGGCCAGCAGCCTGGCCAGTTCATCTTCGGTCGGCCGCCGCGTGCGCCGGTTGCCGCCCGTGATCAGCTGGCCATAGTGCAGCAGCGGCCGGGCCAGGCCCACCACATCCGGCAGCGTCAGCCGCAGGTAGGCCCCGGTGTGCCGGATGGCCGTGCCCAGCGCCGACAGTTCCATGTTGATGGTGTAGCCCCCAGCCCCCTGCTGGGCCCGCGCCTTCGCCCAGGCGCCCAGGCACTGCGGCGACAGGTCGCGCACCAACCGGCCGCCCAGGTCTTCTTCCAGGTGCTGCAGCATGTAGTGCGTGTTGCTCACCGGCTGCACCGGCCGCCCCAGTTCGGCCCGCATCTGCCGGTACTGCTGCAGCAGCTGCTGCACCGTCAGATCGTCGGCCACCAGAGCCTGCTTGCCTTCGTCAATCCCGGCTTCGATGCGCCGCGCCCAGACGTCAGCCTCTTTGCGCGTGGCGAAAGTGCGCGTCATCGCCTTGTGACCCTTGCGCCGCACCTGCGCCCGCCACTTCCCGCCCACTTGTATGATGGAAGCCATGCCGTAGCACCCCTGTAGCAACCTGATAGCACCGGCAGCGTGAAAGCCAGTGATCTAACAGGATGCCACAGCACAGCCCGTGCAGGCGAACGGCCGCAAGGCCAGACCGTGCCCACCGTAGTTCAATGGATAGAACGGGCGCCTCCTAAGCGCCAGATACAGGTTCGATTCCTGTCGGAGGGACCAGCTTGCAGCCGGGCCCGCCGGTGCATCGGCAGGCTGTCAGTCCCGCACCGCCTTCACCATCGCCCGCCACCAAGGCGGCCCGCCTGGCGGCTGGCCCGGGCCGGACGACGGGTCGTAGTCGCGCAGACGCTGCAGCTCGCGCACCACGCAGTGGGGGAAGCCGCGGCGGCCGCCGCGCTTGTCGTTCAGCAGGTCGTCCAGGGTCTTCTCGCGCTGCTCGGCATCGGCCCAGCTGCAGGCCAGGCGGTTGGCCACGCGCGGATAGAGCTCGCACAGCCGCATCGGCTTGCGGCTGGCCGGCAGGCGGCGCAGCCACAGGCGCGCGGTGCCGTTGAGCGCCTCGTCGCTGTGGCGTGCCGGCCGGCGCATGCCGGACCAGGGGTCGGGTGGCTCGGGCGTCAGGGCCTGAAGGGGATGGAGCATCGGGCGGCTTTCCAGGCCGCGGCAGACGCGGCTTCGCCACGATGTCGGCCGCTGGCGCGCCAGCTTGAGCCCGCGCCGTTGCCGGCGCGTCAGTGGTTGCCCGAGCGCAGCGCGCGGCTGAGCAGCACGACCGGGATCAGCCCCACGGCCACGATCGCCAGCGATGGCAGCGCGGCTTCGGCCAGCCGCTCGTCGCGCGCGAAGTTGTAGGCCACCACGGCCAGGGTGTCGCTGCCGAAGGGCCGCAGCACCAGGGTGGCTGGCAGTTCCTTCATCACGTCCACGAACACCAGCAGCGCCGCGGCCAGGGCCGAGCGCTGCAGCAGCGGCAAATGCAGGCGGAAGAACACGCGCTGCGGCCCGCTGCCCAGCATGCGTGCGGTCTCGTCGATCGAGCCGGGCACGCGTGCGTAGCCGGCTTCCACCGATTGCAGCGCCACGGCCGAGAAGCGCACCAGGTAGGCGTAGACCAGCCCGAAGACGGTGCCGGTGGCCACCGCGGCGATGCCGGCGTCCGGGAACCGCGCCTGCAGCCAGCCTACCGGCAGCAGGATGCCCACCGCGATCACCGCGCCCGGTACCGCATAGCCCAGCGACAGCAGCCGCGCGGCGGGCTGCAGCACCGGCCCGGCGCGGCCGCGCAGCGCGAAGCCCAGCGCCAGCGCCAGCGCCGTGGCCGCCAGCGCAGCCGTGCCGGCCAGGCGCAGGCTGGCCCAGGCCCATTCGGCAAACCGTGCCAGCGGGAGGCCGAAATCCGACTGCGTGGCTTCCTGCCACAGCATGCGCCCCAGCCACAGCACCGGCAGCACGAAGCCCAGCAGCACCGGCAGCGCGCACAGCGTCCAGGCCAGCACGGCGCCGGCGCCGTGCAGCCGCACGGGCTGGGCCTCGGCCGCCTGGCGGTTGCCGCTGCGGCTGGCGGCAAAGCGCAGCCGGCGCTGCGCGGCGCGCTCGCTGGCCAGTAACACGGCCACCACGAGCAGCAGCATCGACGCCAGCTGCGCCGCAGCGATGCGGTCGTTCATCACCAGCCAGGCCTTGTAGATGCCGGTGGAAAAAGTCGTCAGGCCGAAGTACGCGCCCACGCCGTAGTCGGCCAGCGTCTCCATCAGTGCCAGCGCGGTGCCGGCGGCGATCGCCGGGCGCGCCATCGGCAGCGCCACTGCCAGCACGCGGCGGCGCAGCGGCGCGCCCAGCAGCCGCGCGGCTTCCATCATCTGCACCGCGCGTTCGGCCAGCGCGGTGCGCACCAGCAGGTAGACGTAGGGGTAGAGGCACAGCACGAACAGCACCACCGCGCCGCCCAGGCTGCGCACGTCGGGCCAGAGCGCGCCGCGCCAGCCGAAGGTCTGGCGAAGGGCGGTCTGCAGCGGGCCGCTGAACTGCAGCGCGTCCGTCCAGGCGTAGGCCAGCACGTAGGCCGGCATCGCCAGCGGCAGCAGCAAGGCCCATTCGAAGCTGCGGCGGCCCGGGAAATCGAACAGCGTCACCGCCGCCGCCAGCGCCGAGCCCAGCAGCATCACCCCCAGGCCCACGCCGCCTGCCAGCAGCAGGCTCTGCAGCGCATAGCCCGGCAGCACGGTGTCCCACTGGTGGCGCAGCACCGCCAGCGCGGCGGTGTCCAGCGTCAGCCAGGCGCCCAGCACCCCCAGCACGGGCAGGGCCAGAAGCAGGCACAGCAGGGTCAAGGTGCTCTGGAAGATTCGCAAGGGCAGGGCAGCAGGGCGGGGAGGTCGGGGCGGCGCCAGCCCGGGCGTGCCGGGGTGCGGCGGGTGGGCGGGAACGGGCAGCCTCTAGCAAATGCGAACAATCCGCATTCAGATTCGCAGATTATGATTCAGCCCATGTTTCTGGACCTGGACGACGTGGCGGTGCGCTACGCCCGCGCTGGCAACGCCCGCGCGGCGGTGGAAGGCATCAGCCTGGGCCTGGCGGCGGGGCAGATCGGCGTGCTCATCGGCCCTTCGGGCTGCGGCAAGACCAGCCTGCTGCGCGCGGTGGCGGGGCTGGAGCGCTGCAGTGGCGGGGCGGTGCGCATCGAAGGCCAGGTGCTGTCGGACGCGCAGGCGGGCGTGCACCTGGCGCCCGAAGCGCGCCGCATCGGCATGGTGTTCCAGGATTACGCGCTCTTCCCGCACCTGAGCGTGGCCGAGAACATCGCCTTCGGCATCTCTGCCTTGCCGCGCGCGCAGCGCCAGCAGCGCGTGCAGCAGGTGCTGGATCTCGTGGGCCTGGCGCATGCGGCACAACGCGCGCCGCATGAACTGTCGGGCGGGCAGCAGCAGCGCGTGGCGCTGGCCCGGGCGCTGGCGCCACAGCCGCGGCTGCTGCTGCTGGACGAGCCGTTTTCCAGCCTGGACGTGGACCTGCGTGAACGCCTGGCGCAGGAAGTGCGCGCGATCCTGAAGGAAAGCGGCACCACGGCGCTGCTGGTGACGCACGACCAGCTGGAAGCCTTCGCCATCGGCGACCGCATCGGGGTGATGAACCACGGCCGCCTGGAGCAGTGGGACGACGCCTACACCCTGTACCACCGGCCGGTGTCGCGCTTCGTGGCCGAATTCATCGGCCACGGCGTTTTCGCGCCGGCGCAGATCGTCAACTGCGCGCAGGGCGCCTGCGTCGTGACGCCATTCGGCGAGATCCACGACGTCACGGCGGCGCCCGGCGCACCCCTGCCCGGCAACCTGCCGCTGGGGGACTGCGATGTGCTGCTGCGGGCGGATGACATCGTCCACGACGACGCCAGCCCGGTGCGCGCGCTGATCGAGCGCAAGGCCTTCCGCGGGTCGGAATTCCTGCTCACGCTGCGTCTGCAGACAGGCGAACGCGTGCTGGCGCACGTGCCTTCGCACCATGACCACCAGGTGGGCGAATGGATTGGCATCCGCGCCGAAGTCGACCACGTCGTGACATTCCCCCGCCTGCCTGCCACCGCCTGAGTTGAAACACCCGGCCAGGGGTGCAACTTTCCCCGGCGGCCCGGCACCAAGCGGGATGCCAGTCCTATACTGGTCTGGGTACCTGGGTTCAGGCCGGCCGCAGCCGGCAGTCTGCTTGGAAAGGCGTTCGCACATGGGTGGCAAATTCAAGGTGGCAGGTTTGCTGATGGCCGGCGCCGTGGCGGGGGCCCTCACCACCATGCAGCTCACGGCGGTTGCGCGCAGCTCACTGGCACCGCTGCCGCTGGAAGAGCTACAGCAGCTGGCGGCCGTCTTCGGCATGGTCAAGAGCGAATACGTCGAGCCCGTCGACGAGAAGAAGCTGATCTCCGACGCCATCAGCGGCATGGTGGCCGGGCTGGATCCACATTCCCAGTATTTCGACAAGAAGACCTTCAAGGAATTCCGCGAAGGCACCACCGGCAAGTTCGTCGGCATCGGCATCGAGATGGCGATGGAAGACGGGCTGGTGAAGGTGGTGTCGCCCATCGAAGGCTCGCCGGCCTTCCGCGCTGGCCTGAAGCCCGGCGACCTGATCACCCGCATCGACGACACCGCCGTCAAGGGCCTGTCGGTCGACCAGGCCGTCAAGCGCATGCGCGGCGAGCCCAACACCAAGGTGCAGCTGCAGGTGTTCCGCAAGGCCGAAAGCCGCACCTTCGCGGTGACGCTGGTGCGCGAGGAAATCCGCATGCAGAGCGTGCGGGCCAAGATGATCGAGCCGGGCTACGGCTGGATCCGCATCAGCCTGTTCCAGGAAAGCACGGTCAACGATTTCGTCAAGAAGGCCGAAGAGCTCTACAAGCAGGACCCGAACCTCAAGGGCCTGGTGCTGGACCTGCGCAATGACCCGGGCGGCCTGCTGGACGGCGCGGTGGCGGTATCCGCCGCCTTCCTGCCCAGCGACGTGGTGGTGGTGTCCACCAACGGCCAGGTGGCCGATTCACGCGCCACCTACCGCGCCAGCCCCGAGTACTACGCCCGCCGCGGCGGCGACCCGCTGCGCACCCTGCCGGCGGCGCTGAAGAAGGTGCCGCTGGTGGTGCTGGTCAACGAAGGCTCGGCTTCGGCCAGCGAGATCGTGGCCGGCGCGCTGCAGGACCACAAGCGCGCCACCATCATGGGCGCGCAGACCTTCGGCAAGGGCTCGGTGCAGACGGTGCGGCCGCTGTCGGCCGACACGGCGCTGAAGATCACCACCGCGCGCTACTACACGCCCAACGGCCGCAGCATCCAGGCCAAGGGCATCGTGCCCGACATCTGGCTGGACGAGACCGCCGAAGGCAATGTTTTCGCCGCCCTGCGGATGCGCGAAGCCGATCTCGAGAAGCACCTGCAGGGCGCCGACGAGCGCAAGTCCACCGAAGAGGACAAGGCGCGCGAGAAGGCCCGCGACGAAGCCCGTGCGAAGCTTGAGGAACAGCTGGCCAAGAGCAAGGACGGCCCCAAGCCGCTGCCCGAGTTCGGCAGCCTGGAAGACTTCCCGCTGATGCAGGCGCTGAACCAGCTGCGCGGCCAGCCCGTGGTCGTCAGCAAGACGGCCAGCGAGCGCAAGGCCGAGGCCCCGGCCGCGAAGTAAGCCGCTGCAGCCGCAGCCCATGCCCGCCGCCCCGAACCCGCCCCCGTGGCGGGTTCGTCGTTTTTCACCTTCTGCCCTTGCCTGCCTGCCGTGACCGACGAGCAACTGCTGCGTTACGCCCGCCATCTGCTGCTGGACGGCCTGGGCGTCGAAGGCCAGCGCCGGCTGCTGGGTGCACATGCGCTGGTGATCGGTGCCGGTGGGCTGGGGTCGCCGGCGGCGCTGTACCTGGGCAGTGCCGGTGTCGGCCGCATCACGGTGGTGGACGACGACTGCGTCGACCTGAGCAACCTGCAGCGCCAGATCGCGCATTCGCTCTCGCGCCTGGGCCAGCCCAAGGCCGGGTCGATCCGCGCCAGCATTGCCGCGCTCAACCCCGACGTGCAGGTGCAGGCCCTGGTGGCCCGCGCCGACGCCGCCCTGCTGGCGCAGTGGGTGCCCCAGGCCAGCGTGGTGCTGGACTGCAGCGACAACTTCCGCACCCGCCAGGCCGTGAATGCGGCCTGCGTGCGCCACCGTGTGCCGCTGGTCTGGACCGCGGCCGTGGGCTGGGACGCGCAGATCTCGGTCGTCGACCCGGCTGCGGCCGATGCACCGTGCTATGCCTGCATCTTCCCGCCCGAGGCGCCGGCCGTCGACGAGGCCTGCGCCACGATGGGCGTGCTGGCACCGCTGGTGGGCGTGATGGGCAGCCTGCAGGCTGGCGAGGCCATCAAGATGCTGGCCGGGGCCGGCCAAAGCCTGGCCGGGCAACTGCTGATGCTGGACGCCCGCAACCTGGGCATCGACCGCATCCGCGTGCCGCGCCGGGCGGGCTGCAGCGTCTGTGGCGCCGGGCACGCCCACCCCCCGGGGCCTGGGCCGGGGGTGAATTAAGCTCGCTGCATGACCGAACCCGCTGCCCCCCTGATTGCACGCAACTTCCCCAGTGCCGAGGAAGAAGCCCGCCTGACCCAGAACTCGCCCTACGGCGGCCCCGAAAGCGCCTACAGGCTGGCCTTTGCCGACGAGAAATTCCTGCTGCGCGAAGAGTTGCGCCCGGTGCGCATGCAGCTGGAACTGCTCAAGCCCGAGCTCATCCAGCAGGAGCAGGGCATCGAATCCACCATCGTGATCTTCGGCAGCGCGCGCGTGCTGCCGCGCGATGCCGCGCAGGCGCAGCTGGCCGCGGCCGCGCCGGCCCAGCGCCCGCGCGCCGAGATGGCCCTGGCCATGAGCCGCTACTACGAAGAGGCGCGGCGTTTCTCGGCCCTGGTGGCCGCCAAGTCGCGCCACCTGAAGACGCCGCTGTACGTCGTCACCGGCGGTGGCCCGGGCATCATGGAAGCCGGCAACCGGGGCAGCCATGAGGTGGGCGGCAAGAGCATCGGGCTGAACATCGTGCTGCCGCACGAGCAGGCGCCCAACCCGTACATCACGCCGGAACTGTGCTTCCAGTTCCACTACTTCGCGCTGCGAAAGATGCACTTCCTGATGCGCAGCATCGCGCTGGTGTGCTTCCCGGGCGGCTTCGGTACGCTGGACGAACTGTTCGAGACCATGACCCTGGTGCAGACCGGCAAGAGCCGCCGCCGGCCCATCCTGCTGTTCGGGCGCGCGTTCTGGGAGAAGCTCATCAACTTCGAACACCTGGTGGACACCGGCATGATCAGCCCCGGCGATCTGGCCCTGTTCCAGTACGTCGAAACCGCCGAGGAAGCCTGGGACCACCTGGCCCAGCACTACGGCGCCGAACTGCAGCCCGAAGGCGGTGCGGCATGAACCGGCAGATCAGCCTGATCGGCGCACCCACCGACATCGGCGCCGGCGCGCGCGGCGCCAGCATGGGCCCCGAAGCCCTGCGCGTGGCCGGCATCCAGCCCATCCTGGAAAGCCACGGCCTGCAGGTGCGCGACACCGGCAACGTCAGCGGCCCGTCCAACCCCTGGCTGCCGCCCACCGATGGCTACCGCCACCTGAACGAAGTCGTGGCCTGGAACCAGGCCGTGCACGACGCCGTGTTTGCGGAACTGCAGCAAGGCCGCCTGCCCATCCTGCTGGGTGGCGACCACTGCCTGGGCATCGGCAGCATCAGCGCCGTGGCGCGCCACTGCCGCGCGGTGGGCAAGAAGCTGCGCGTCCTGTGGCTGGACGCGCACGCCGACTTCAACACCAGCGTGCTCACCCCCAGCGGCAACATCCACGGCATGCCCGTGGCCTGCCTGTGCGGGCATGGGCCGCAGGCACTGATCGAGATCGGCGGCCATGATGGACACAAAGGACCGGCCATCAACCCCAAGTGGGTGCGGCAGATCGGCATCCGCAGCGTCGATGCTGGCGAAAAGCGCTTCGTGCACGAAGTCGGCCTGGAAGTCTTCGACATGCGCTACATCGACGAGATGGGCATGCGCCACACGATGGAATTGGCCCTGGCCACGCTGGACGAGAACACCCACCTGCACGTGAGCTTCGACGTCGACTTCCTGGACCCCGACATCGCCCCCGGCGTGGGCACCACCGTGCCCGGCGGCCCCACCTACCGCGAAGCGCAGCTGTGCATGGAGATGATTGCCGACACCGGCTTTCTGGCCAGCCTGGACGTGATGGAACTGAACCCGGCGCTGGACGTGCGCAACAAGACCGCCGTGCTGGCGGTGGACCTGATCGAAAGCCTGTTCGGCAAGAGCACGCTGATGCGGGACCGGGGCTGACCGGGCCATGGCCACCGGTTCGCCGCTGCTGATCGGCATTTCCGCGCGCATCCACCACCCGGACGCCCCGGGCCTGAACCTGGGCGGGGTGTATTCCAAGACCCTGCATTACCTGGAACAGTCGGTGGCGCACTGGGTGCTGTCGGGCCACGCCATGGCGGTGATGGTGCCGGCCGTCACCCGTGACAGCCTGGTCGTGCGCAGCGACCTGAACCTGCACGACTACGCCGCCACGCTGGACGGCCTGGTGCTGCAGGGCGGCAACGACGTGGCGCCCCAGCACTACGGCGAAACCCCCGCGCACCCCGACTGGGCCGGCGACCCGGTGCGCGACCGCTACGAGATGGAACTGGTGCAGGCCTTCATCGACGCCGGCAAGCCGGTGTTCGGCATCTGCCGCGGGCTGCAGCTGATCAACGTGATGTTCGGCGGCAGCCTGATCCAGGACATCCCCACGCAGCGCCCACAGGCCCTGCCGCACCGCGAAGCCGGGCGCTACGAACACCATTACCACGCCATCGAGATCGTGCCCGGCACGCGGCTGGCGCAGCTCTACCCGGGCGTGGGGCGCGCGGTGACGAACAGCATCCACCACCAGGGCATCAAGGCGCTGGCGCCGGGCTTCGAAGTCGAAGCGCGCTGCCCGGACGACGGCATGGTGGAAGCCATCCGTCGTCGCGCCGACCAAGGCCCGGGCTTCGTCGCCGCCGTGCAGTGGCACCCGGAATTCCACCAGCCGGGCGGCCCCGACAACTTCGACGACCGGGCCTTGCTGCAGGACTTCCTGGCCGCCGCCGCGGCAGCGCGCCACCGCGCCTGAAGCAGGCTTTGCTGCCGGGTCAGCCCGGGCAGGGCCCGTTCGTGCGTCGGAATTCCCAGGGCGGCACCGCCCCGCCCGCGCCATGCAGGCCGCGCTTGAGGGCTGTCGCCATGCGTTCTTCCTTCACCAGCGGGCCGCGGTCGTAGCGCGTACGCACGCTCCAGGCCTGGCCTTCTTCCACCTGGCGGCGGCTCAGGTCGGCATCGCCCAGCATGACGCCCGCCACTACGCTGCCGGCCGCGCCGCGCGCGGGCGCCTGCACTTGCACCACGTTGCCCAGGGCCAGGTCGATCAGGGCCTGCTTCGATGCCGGGCCGCCGGGCTGGCAGGGCTCGGGTGGGTCGATGTTGCGCAGGCGCACGGTCTGCTCGGTCTTGTCGGCCTGGCGCACCACCAGCGTGGCGCCGTCGATCACGCGCACCACGCGGCCTTCGAAGCCGGCGGGGGCCTTGGGTTTCTGGGCCAGGGCGGGGGCGGCCAGCAGCAGGGCCACCAGGCCGGCCAGCCAGGCGCCGGGCCCCGCAGTGCGCAGGGCCCGGTGGGACAGGAGGGAAAGCAGCGTCATCGTTCGGGAAGTGAGGCTGGAGGCGCTGCCGATGATGCCAAAGCCCGCGCCCGCCGCTTGCGCGGCGCGGCGGTGGGCGCCTGCAGCGCGGCTTCGCCATCGGCCAGCAGGCGGTCCAGCCGGTCCTTCAGCTTCTCGGTCGTCAGCTGTTCGCGCAGGCGTTCCACCATCAGCGGCAGGCTGAAGGGGCTGGGCGCGGCCAGCGTGACGAAGTCCAGCGGCAACGCGGCCAGGTGCTGCAGGGTCTGGCCCAGGCGCTGCAGGTCCAGCTCTTGCGACAGCACCTCGCTTTCGGCCTGGCCCAGCAGGCGGTTGCCGCTGTCGTACTTGCGGAAGACCTCGAAGAACAGGCTGCTGCTGGCCTGCAGCTGGCGCAGGCTCTTGGGCGCACCCGGGTAGCCGCTGAACACCAGCCCGGCCACGCGCGCGATCTCGCGAAAGCGCCGCTGCGCCAGTTCGCCGCTGTTCAGGCTGGCCATCACGTCGGCCAGCAGGCCGCTGCTGCGGAACAGCGCGCCTTGCGTCACTTCACTCAGCGCAGGCGGCTTGGCGGCCAATATCTCCAGGCCGTAGTCGTTCACGCTGAGCGAAAAGCTGTTCGGTTCCGTCTGCGCCAGCCGCCAGGCCAGCAGCTGCGCCAGGCCGATGTGTACGTTGCGCCCGGCAAAGGGGTAGATGAAGAGGTGGTGGCCTTCGCGCGACTCGAAACGTTCCACCAGCAGCCGGCCCAGCCGCGGCAGCTGCGACAGCCGCGCCTGCGCTGCCAGCATGGGCTGGGCGGCCAGCATCTCGGGGCTGTCGAAGCGGCCCTGTGCAGCGCCGTCCAGCAGCACCTGCACGGCGTCGGCCATTTCGCTGGACAGCGGCATCTTGCTGCCGGCCCAGCTGGGCACCACGCCCTTGGGTTTCGTCGCGCGCTTGACAAAGGCCACCATGTCCACGGTGCGCACGAATTCCAGCAGCCGGCCGGCGAAGACGAAGCAGTCGCCCGCCTTCAGCCGGCCGATGAAGCCCTCTTCGATCGTGCCCAGCGACCCGCCGCCGCCGCCGGCCTGGCTCCACCACTTCACC
>JAIXZR010000053.1 GCA_027489455.1 Rubrivivax sp.
CTGGCCACGCGCGCGCACGAGCACAAGGACGGCTTCGGCATCGCCTTCTTCGAAGACCGCGGCCTGCGCCACTTCATCGACCGCGACGGCGCCACCTGCAGCCCGGTGGCCGAGATGATCAAGCGCTACCCGATCAAGAGCGAGGTCGTGATCGCCCACATCCGCAAGGCCACCGTGGGCGCGGTGGCGCTGCAGAACTGCCACCCCTTCGTGCGCGAACTCTGGGGCCGGCACTGGGTGTTTGCCCACAACGGCGACCTGAAGGACTACGCGCCGCGCCTGCACGGCGCCTTCCGCCCCGTGGGCGACACCGACAGCGAGCGCGCCTTCTGCTGGCTGATGCAGGAGCTGGCCAAGGCCCATGCCAGCGTGCCCAGCATCACCGAGCTCACGCACACGCTGCGCGAGCTGCTGCCGCAGCCGGCCGCGCACGGCACCTTCAACATGCTGCTGTCCAACGGCCAGGCGCTGTGGGCGCACGGCAGCACGCGGCTGTATTCGGTGCAGCGGCGCCACCCCTTCACCGCCGCCACGCTGGCCGATGAAGACCTGAGCGTGGATTTCGCCACCGTCACCACCCCCAGCGACCGCGTCGCCGTGGTCGCCACCGAGCCATTGACGGCCGACGAGACCTGGCTGCCCTTCGCCCCCGGCGAGCTGCGGGTGTTCCACGCCGGGGCGCAGTTCAGCGCCTGAAACCCGCCGTTCGCCCGCGCCGCCTGCGGGTGGCGCGGCGCCGGCCCCCGTGGGCAGGCCGACTGCCTAGACTGCCGCCCATGGACCCAAGCGCCGACCTGCCGCCCGCCGCGCCACTGGCCCACGGCAACCGCCTGCAGCGCGCGTACGCGCGCTGGGCCGAGCCGCTGTATGCACGCATGCCGGCCGCGGTGCGGGCCGAAGCCGAACTCCTGGACCGCTGGCTCTACAGCCGGCGTGCCGCCGGGCTGTGGCTGGGCCTGGCTTCAGCCGCACTGGCCACCGCGGCCGGGCTGCGGGCGTCCGGCCTGCCGCTGTGGCTGGCGGTGGCCTGCAGCCTGGCGGTGTGGGTGAGCCTGCCGCTGTCGATGCTGAGCGCCTGGCTGCAGCCCGACAAGTTCCGCGGCGCGCGGCTGCTGCGCGCCGGCCTGCTGGCCCTGCTGCAGGCCTACCTGGGCCTGGCCTGCGGCTTCATCGTCGGCCGCATGGTCAAGCACGGCGGCCTGAAGACCGACACCCTGGGCCAGGCCCTGATGGACGCCGCCATCAGCACCGTGCCCGTGGTGGCCCTGCTGCTGCTGCTGCTGCTGGGCCTGGGCTGGGGCGTGGCCCAGGTGCGCCAGCAGCAGGCCCAGCACGACCTGCAAACGCTGCGCCTGGCGCAGGAACGCGACAGCGCCGCACGCCAGGCCGCGCAAGCCCGGCTGCGCCTGCTGCAGGCGCAGATCCAGCCGCACTTCCTGTTCAACACCCTGGCGGCGGTGCAGCACTGGGTGGACACCGCCGACCCGCGCGCCGGCCCGCTGCTGCGCGAGCTGACCCAGTTCCTGCGCGGGTCGACCGAGCTGCTGACGCGCGAGCAGGCCACGCTGGCCGAGGAAGCCGCGCTGGCCGGCCACTACCTGTCGATCCTGCAGGCCCGGCTGGGCGGGCGGCTGCGCAGCCAGATCGATATCGACCCGCTCCTGGCCCGCCAGAGCCTGCCGCCCGGCTTGCTGCTGACCCTGGTGGAGAACGCCGTGGAACACGGCATCACCCCGGCCTTGCAGGGGGGCAGCGTCAGCATCAGCGCCAGCCCGGTGGCAGCCGGCTGGCAGCTCAGCGTGTGCGACGACGGCGCTGGCCTGGCCCCGGGCTGGCAGGAAGGCACTGGCCTGGCCAACTGCCGCCAGCGGCTGCAGCACCAGTTCGGCGCCAGCGCCCGCCTGCAGCTGCAGGCCGCTGCGGGGGGCAGCGGCACCTGCGCCAGCATCACGGTGGGCCAGGCCCCCTGCCAGACCGAGCCGACACCCGCATGAAGCCGCAGGAACGCATCGACTGGTCGCAGCTGTGGAACCCCGGGCCCGTGCGCGTCTTCAGCGCCGACGAACTGGCCCGCGCCGGGCAGGACGCGCCCAGCCGCACCCTGGTGGCCATGGTCACCGGCATGGTGGCGTTGATGAGCCTGGTGCTGCTGCAGTCTGCGCCGCCGGCCTTGCTGCCGCAGGTCACTGCCTTGCTGGCGGCGGGTCTCTTGGTCACGGCTGCCTTGGCCCGGCGCTTGTGGTGGCGGCCGGAGCGGCGGCTGCTGAACATCGCATCCTGGCTGTTCGTGGCCTTCGGCCTGGGCGTGGCGCTGGTCACGGGCCTGCTGGTGGGCAAGACCGGCACCACACGCTGGCTCGCAGGCGTCTGCCTGGGCGTGTCGGTGGTGTCCAACGCCGGCCTGTGGTTCCTCACCGTCTACCGCAGCGAGCAGATCGCCGCGCGCCTGCGCGAGCTGGCCGAACGCGAACGCGCTGCCGAGATGGCGCGCCAGCTGGCTGCGGCGCAGATCCAGCCGCACTTCCTGTTCAACACCCTGGCCAGCCTGCAGCACTGGGTGCAGACCGGCGACGCCCGCGCCGCGCCACTGCTGGCCGACCTGACGGCCTTCCTGCGCGCCACGCTGCCGCTGTTCAACCGCCAGCGCCTGCGCCTGGGCGACGAAGCCGAGGCCGTGCGCCGCTACCTGTCGGTGATGCAGCTGCGCCTGGGCGACAGGCTGCGCTTCGGCGATCAGATCGACGCCGACGCAGCCGACCTGCAGGTGCCGCCCGGCCTGCTGCTGACATTGGTGGAAAACGCCGTGGAACATGGCGTGCAGGGCAGCCTGCGCGGCGCCGAAGTGCAGGTGCGCGCCGGCGTCGAGCCCGCCGGCGCCAGCCGCCGGGCCTGGATCAGCGTGCGCGACACGGGCCCCGGCTGCGCCCCGGGCGTGGCCGACGGCGTGGGCCTGGGCAACAGCCGCGCGCGGCTGCAGCAGGCCTTTGGCCCGCTGGCCCGGCTGAGCCTGGCCGAACCCGAAGGCGGCGGCTGCGAAGCGCGCATCGAGTGGCCCTTGCCCAACCCGACCCCGAACTGAAGACAACGCCCATGCCCATCACCGCCCTGATCGCCGACGACGAGGAAGCCCCTCGCGCCCAGCTGCGCCTGGCCCTGCAGCAGGCCTGGCCCGACCTGCAGATCGTGGCCGAGGCCACGAACGGCGTCGACGCCTGGGACGCCTATCTCGAACACGAGCCGCAGGTCTGCTTCCTCGACATCCGCATGCCGGGGCTGACCGGCATCGACGTGGCCCGGCGCATCGGGCCGGCGACGGCCGTGGTCTTCGTCACCGCCTACGGCGACCATGCGCTGGCCGCCTTCGATGCTGGCGCCGTGGACTACCTGATGAAGCCCGTGGACCCCGAGCGCGTGGCCCAGACCGTGGCCCGGCTGCACCAGCGCGGCGCGCTGAACCATCTGCACGCGCGCAAGGCGCCGGCCGTGCCGGCCCAGCCGCTGCTGCAGGACCTGCTGGCCCAGTTGCAGGGCCAGGCCGGCAGCGCCCGCCGCGTGCCGCTGCAGGTGCTGCAGGCCAGCGTGGGGCGCGAAGTGCGGCTGATCCGCACCGACGAAGTCGTCTACTTCGAGAGCGACAGCCGCTACACGCGCGTGGTGTTCGAAAGCCCGGGCAAGGACGGCAAGCCCGCTGGTGGCGATGCGCTC
>JAIXZR010000028.1 GCA_027489455.1 Rubrivivax sp.
CCAGGCCTATGCAGAACGCTTCGGCGCGCGCCAGCCCATCACCGTGCTCTACCGGCCAGCGCGCCAGGCCTGGCTGCGCGAACTGGAAGAAACCGCCCGCGCCCGCCCGGCGCTAGCCACCGCGCCGGCCACGCTGGCCGGGGTGCGGCAGTTGATGCGGGCGCTCAAGCGCGGCGAAACGCTGGGCCTGCTGCCGGACCAGGTGCCGCCCGATGGCATGGGCGTGTGGGTCCCCTTCTTTGGCCAGCTGGCCTACACCATGACGCTGGGCGCGCGGCTGGCCCTGCAGACCGGCGCCACGCCCTTGCTGATCTGGGGCGAAAGGCTGCCGCGCGGCAGCGGCTACGTCGTGCGCGTCACCCCCTTGGCCGAAGCCTTGCCGGCTTCCGACGACAGCGGCAACCTCAGCGCGGCCGCCGCGGCCATGAACCGCAACATGGAACGCATGATCCTGGCCAAGCCTTCGCAGTACCTCTGGGGCTACCACCGCTACAAGCAGCCGCGCCAGCCCGAGGCCGGCGCATGAAGACGCTGGTGATGAACGGCCTGGCCCGGCTGCTGCTGGCGGGCATCTGGCTGCTGCACTGGCTGCCGCTGCCGCTGCTGGCGGCACTGGGGCGCGGGCTGGGCGCGCTGCTGTTCCGCCTGGCCGGCGCACGCCGGCGGGTGGCATTGCGCAATCTGGCGCTCTGCTTTCCCGAGCACACGCCCGCCCAGCACCAGGCGCTGGCGCGCGAGCATTTCCAGTGGCTGGCGCGCAGCCTGCTGGAGCGATCGCTGCTGTGGCATGCGTCGCCGGCGCGGCTGCGGCGGCTGATCCGCGTCGAAGGCGACGTGATGCTTGCCGAGCGCCTGTGGCAGCAGCGCCAGCAGCCCACGATGTGGCTGGTGCCGCACTTCCTGGCCGTGGACGTGGCGGGCGCGGCCGTGCAGCTGCACCAGCCGCGGCCGGGCGTGGACATCTACGCGCCGCAGAGCAATGCCGTGCTGGATGCGGCGCTGTTGCGCGGCCGCTCGCGCCTGGGGCATGACGAGTTCTACCGCCGCCAGGACGGCGCCCGCGCCGTGGTGCGCGCGATCAAGCGCGGCCTGGGCTTCTTCAACCCGGCCGACATGGATTTCGGCCCGCGCGACGCCGCCTTCGTGCCCTTCTTCGGCCACCCGGCGGCCACCTTGCTGGCGCCTTCGCGCATGGCGCGCGGGCTGGGCATGGTGGTGCAGCCGGTGGTGGCCGAGATGCTGCCGGGCGGGCAGGGCTACGTCGTGCGCTTCCTCGAGCCCTGGACCGACTGGCCCAGTGACGACCCGCTGGCCGATGCCGCGGCGATGAACCGGTTCATCGAGGCCCAGATCCGCCGCTGCCCGGCGCAGTACCTGTGGGTGCACAAGCGCTTCAAGACGCGCCCGCCGGGCGAGCCGCCGCTCTACGGCTGAAGCCGCCGCTGGCCCTAGCCCGGGCCCCGATTCAGGGGGGTGTTGCGGGCCGGGCTTGCGGCACAGTCACACATCAGCTTTTTGAACGACGCCCTGCTGTCGAGGAGACCTGTCGATGCGCCTGCGCCTTGCCCCCACGCCGATGACCCCGCCCTTGCTGGCCGAGCCCCACGCGGCCCCTGCCCGATCGCGCGGGCTGCCGTGGCTGCACCGCTGCGCGCTGGCCTCGCTGGCCTTGGCGGCCACGACGGCGCAGGCCGGCATCGCCGTGCCGGTGGGCTGGGACGAAGTCACCCGCGGCGACCTGTCCAACACGGGCACGGCCGCCACGTTCGTCACGCTGGCCGTGCCGGGCACGAGCGCCGTTGTCGGCACCACGGGCCGCGCCGTGACGGGCGGACCCATCGACCGTGACTATTTCAGCATCCTGGTGCCGACCGGCTTCCAGCTCACCGCCTTGACCCTGCTGCCCGGCACCCAGCCGCTGGGCGATGCCGGCTTCATCGCGATGATGAGCGGCAGCAGTTTCACGGTCGATCCGAACTCCGGCAGCGCCGCTGGCTTGCTGGGCTTTTCGCTCTACGGCGTGAACGACATCGGCAACGATCTCTTGCCGACGATGGGCATTCCGTCGCTGGGCAGCAGCGGTTTCGACGCGCCGCTGCCCGCTGGCGCCTACAGTTTCTGGGTGCAGGAAACCGGCGTCGGCGTGGCCACCTACGGCTTTGCCTTCACCGTCACGGCCGTGCCCGAGCCGGCCACGGCGCTGACCCTGCTGGCCGGCCTGGGCCTGCTGGCCGCCGCGCTGCGGCGCCGCTGAAAGCCCGGCCGCGGGCCGCATGGCGCGGATAATCCGCCGCCATGCGAGTGCGCTTCACCAAGATGCAAGGCGCGGGCAACGACTTCGTCGTGCTCGACGCCACCGCCGCGCCACTGGCCCTGACCCCGGCTCAGCTTCGGCACCTGGGTGACCGCCGCTTCGGCGTGGGGGCCGACCAGATCCTCGTCGTGGAAAGCAGCAGCACGCCGGGGGTGGATTTCCGCTACCGCATCTTCAACGGCAGCAGCGGTGACGAAGTCGAGCACTGCGGCAACGGCGCGCGCTGCTTCGTGCGTTACGTGCACGAACGTGGCCTGACGCAGCAGCGCACGGTGCGCGTGGAGACCGTCAACAACTTGCTCACGCTGCAGCTGCAGCCCGACGGCGGGGTGACGGTGGACATGAACCGCCCTGTCTTCGACCTGGCACGCCTGCCCTTCGACGCCACCGGCCTGCAGCCGGTGCCGGCCGGGGGCTTCGAGCAGTGGCGCATCGAGGGCGAGAGCCACGGCGCAAGCCTGCGCGACCACCCCCTGGCGCTGCTGTCGATGGGCAACCCGCATGCCGTGCTGCGCGTGGACGATGTCGACACCGCGCCCGTGGCCACGCTGGGCCCGCTGATCGAAACCCATGCGCGCTTTCCGCGCCGCGTGAACGTGGGCTTCATGCAGGTGCTCGCACGCGACGCGATCCGCCTGCGCGTGCATGAACGCGATGCCGGCGAGACCCTGGCCTGCGGCACCGGCGCCTGCGCGGCGGTGGTGGCCGGCATCCGGCTGGGCTGGCTGGCGCGGCGCGTGGCCGTGCAGGCCAGAGGCGGGCAGCTGCTGATCGAATGGCTGAATGACGACGCACCGGTGCTGATGACGGGCCCGGCCGAAACCGTGTTTGAAGGAGAAATCGAGCTGTGAGCCCCATTTCAGGCGCCCTGCAAGGCATCACCGAAGGCGATATTGCGCACTACCTGGCCAACAACCCGGCCTTCTTCGAGCGCCATGCCGAGCTGCTGGCCAGCGTGCAGCTGACCAGCCCGCACGGGCAGCGCGCCGTGTCGCTGCAGGAGCGGCAGATGGAAATGCTGCGCGAACGCATCAAGGGCCTGGAAGGCCGGATCATGGAAATGATCCGCCACAGCCAGGAAAACGTGGCCATCGCCGACCGCCTGCACCGCTGGACGCGCAGCATCCTGCTCACGGCCGACCCGGCCGACCTGCCGCAGGTGATGGTGGACGCGATGAAGCACCAGTTCCTGATCCCGCAGGCGGCCGTGCGGCTGTGGGGTGCGGCACCGGCGTTTGCCGACCGGGCCTACGCCCGGCCCGTGAGCGACGACCTGCAGGCCTTCAGCGGCAGCCTGGCGCTGCCGTACTGCGGCGTGAACAGCGGCTTCGAGGCCAGCGAGTGGCTGGATGACGGGGCCACGGTGGCGTCGATGGCGATGATCCCGCTGCGGCAGACGCGCGAGCAGGGCGCGCCCGCGGGCGACGGCTGCTTCGGCCTGCTGGTGCTGGGTTCGCCCGACCCCACGCGCTATGCAGCCGAGATGGGCACGGATTTTCTGCAGCGCATCGGCGAAGTGGCCAGCGCCGCGCTGACGCGCCTGCTGCCTGCGCCCGCCCCGGCGGCCTGATGTCCGCAGGCGCGGCGCCGGCCGCCCCGGCCGAGCTGCTGCCGGCAGTGCAGGCCTTCGTCGACCACTTGCGCGTGGAGCGCCGCCTGGCGGCCCGCACGCTGGCGATGTACACCGAAGCGCTGCTGCGCCTGCAAGCCAGCGCGCAGGCCGACGGCGTGGCGCTGCCGCAGGCCAGCCCGCTGCACCTGCGCGCCTGGGTGGGCCAGCTGCGCCTGCGGGGCCTGGCGCCGCGCAGCATCGCCATCGCGCTGGCGGCCTGGCGCGGCCTGTACCGCTGGTGGGGCCGGCAGGGGCTGGTGGCAGCCAGTCCGGTGGAAGGCCTGCGCCCACCCAAGGCGCCCAAGCCGCTGCCCAAGGCGCTGGCCGTCGAACAGGCCATGGCCCTGGCCGATCACCCGGGGGCCGATGCCGACCCGCTGCTGCAAGGCCGCGCCAACACGCCGGCACTGGCCGCGCGCGACGCGGCGATCCTGGAGCTGCTGTACGGCAGTGGCCTGCGCGTCGCCGAGCTGCTGGGCCTGGACGTGGCGGCCCACACGGATGCCGCCGGCTGGGTGGATCTGCCCGACGGTACCGCCCACGTGCTGGGCAAGGGCAGCAAGCGCCGCAGCGTGCCGGTGGGCACGGCCGCCCTGGCCGCGCTGCAGGCCTGGCTGGCACTGAGGCCGCAGCTGGCGGCCGCCGGCGAGATGGCGTTGTTCGTCAGCCAGCGCGGCACACGGCTGGTGCCCAACCAGCTGCGCGCGCGGCTCAAGGCCCAGGCCCTGCGCGCCGGGCTGCCCACGCACGTGCACCCGCACATGCTGCGCCACAGCTTTGCCAGCCACCTGCTGCAAAGCAGCGGCGACCTGCGCGCCGTGCAGGAGCTGCTGGGCCACGCCAGCATCAGCACCACCCAGGTCTACACCAAGCTGGACTTCCAGCACCTGGCCAAGGTGTACGACGCGGCGCACCCACGCGCGAAGCGTCGCTGAGGCCAGCGCGATGCGGCCCTGGCGGCAGTGACGAGAAAATGCCGCGATGAAAACCATCCGCCTGCGCGAAGGCAAGGACCGCAGCCTGCTGCGCCGCCACCCCTGGGTGTTCCACAGCAGCATCGCCAAGGGCGGTGGCGACCCGGGCGAGACCGTGCGCGTCGAAGCCGCCGATGGGCGCTTCCTGGCCTGGGGCGCCTTCAGCCCCAGCAGCATGATCCGCGTGCGCGCCTGGTCCTTCGTCGAAGCCGAGCAGATCGACGCCGCGCACTTTGCCCGCCGCATCCAGCGTGCCGTGGCCCTGCGTGCGCGCCTGCCCGTGGCCAGCAACGGCGTGCGTCTGGTTCACGGTGAGGCCGATGGCCTGCCCGGCCTGGTGGTGGACCGCTACGGCGACCTGCTGTGCGCGCAGTTCGGCAGCGCCGGCACCGAGCGCTGGAAGGCGACCCTGGCCGACGCGCTGCTCGCCGCCACGGGCTGCGAACGGCTCTACGAACGGTCCGACAGCGGCGTGCGCGGCCTGGAAGGCCTGCCGCCGGTGGCCGGCTGGCTGCGCGGCGGCGGTGCCACCGAAGTGACCATCACCGAACACGACTGGCAGCTGACCCTGGACGTGGCCGAAGGCCACAAGACCGGCTTCTACCTGGACCAGCGCGACAACCGCGCCCAGCTGGGCCGCTGGGTGCGGCACTTTGGCTGGCAGCGCGTGCTGAACTGCTACAGCTACACCGGCGGCTTCAGCGTGGCCGCGCTGGCCGGCGGTGCCGGGCACGTCACCAGCGTGGATTCATCCGCGCCGGCCCTGGCGCGCGTGCAGGCGCACGTGGCGCTGAACGGCTTCGACGCTGGGCGCAGCACGGTGGTGGACGCCGACGTCAACCAGTTCCTGCGCGACGCGCTCAAGAGCGGCGCGCGCTACGACTGCATCGTGCTGGACCCGCCCAAGTTCGCACCCACCGCGGCCCATGCCGAACGCGCCAGCCGCGCCTACAAGGACATCAACCGCCTGGCGCTGCGCCTGCTGGAGCCCGGCGGCCTGCTGCTCACCTTCAGCTGCAGCGGCGGCATCGGGGCCGAGCTGTTCCACAAGATCGTGGCCGGCGCGGGCATGGATGCGGGCGTGGACGCCGCCATCCTGCAGCGCCTGGAAGGCGCGTGCGACCACCCCACGACGATCGAATTTCCCGAAGGGGAATACCTCAAGGGCCTGGCGCTGCTGAAGGCTGCGGGCTGACCGGCCCTTGCTCCGGGCGCCAGTGCCCGGCAGGCTAGCCCACGTAGCGTGCCACCACGCCGGGGAAGATGTCTTCGCTGTTGGCCGTCAGCACCGCGGGGATGACCCAACGGTCCGTGAACGGGCCGGTGCTGAACAGTTCGTCCAGGCACCTGAAGTTGACGGGCCAACTGAAGCGGTCGTAATCGTGCGCGGCCACCAGCGCGCCGGGCCTGAGCTTGGGCAGGCACTGGCGGGCAATGTCGGCATCGTGCCCGGTGTGGGCATAGCCATCGACATAGACGAAGTCGAGCGAGCGATCGGGGATCGCGGCGAGGGCGTCTTCGAACGTCATCCGCAGGATCTGCGAGCGGTCGCCGAAGACGGCCAGGCGTTCCTGCACGAAGGCGAACTCTGCATCGTCGTGATGGTCGCTCCAGCGGTCGATCGAGTAGAGGCGCGACAAGGCCCCCGATTGCAGCAGTGATTCCGAGAAGAAGCCCCGCGCAACGCCGAACTCCGCGCCGGTTGCGCCTGCCGGCAGCAGGTGCCCCAACGCGTGGCGGCCGAAGTGCTGCAACAGGGCTGCCGGTGCCGATCCGGCCCGCAGGTGGTCGGCGATGCGGGCGTGGATGACAGCGAGATCGGCCGTGCGGAGGTCTTCGCCGCGCTGCGTGGTGGCCGCCTCGACCGATGCGTCGGCGGGCCATGGCTGGAGCAGGGCACGCGGCTGCGGGTGGTGCGCTTGCAGGATCTGCTGCAGCCGGTGGCGCAGCAGTTCCGGCGTGGCAAACGTGGTGTCGTCGACGCTCATGCATTCGGTGATGTAGCGCAGCACCTTCTCGCGCCAGGCGGCTTGCTCGGCCGGGCCGCCCAGGGTGCCCATGTCTGCGAGCGTCTTGGCAAACGACTGCCCGATGGCCCGGACCGGCTTGCCCAGCAGGAAGGCTGCCATCGCGACATTGGATGACACGGTCAGAACCTCATCGACGTAGGGCAGGAAGAGTTCGCTCTGGCCGGTGGCCAGATCGTCGGGCAGCAGCTCCATCCGCGGATCGGACAGCCAGACCTCGCGCAGCGTGCTCGGGTTGATGGCCCGGCGCCGGTCGGCATGGAAGGTGACGATGAGCTTGTCGGTGCGCAGCGTCGAGAGCGCTTCGTAGATGATGCTGGCGCCCGAGCGGCGCTTGCCCAGCGCGCCCTCCCAGGTGAGCCATTGATCTGGCTGCAGGGCAAGCATCGAAAGGGTCCCCTTGCGGCGCAGGCCCATGAGGTGCATGCGCACGGTCTCGTGCTGAGGGTGCAGGCGGATCGAAGCCAGGTAGCCGGCTTCGAAGTCCCTGATCGACGGCCCCAGGGGGCTGGGCGCCATCGCTCCCAGGGCGGCACGCAGGCGCGCGGCAGAGGCAAAGGCGCCTTGGGACAGGTGTCCATCGACGGCGACGAACCGGTTGCCCGGGTGCATCAGTCGTGGCAGCGGGCCGTACTCCATGCTGAACACCGTGAAGCCCATCTGCCGCGACAGATGATCCAGGTATCGGTTGGGCGCCGTTGTGATCACCACGTCGGGCCGTGCGTCTTCGACCACCCGCGTGAGCTGCTGCAGGAGTTGCGGATGGGGCGCGAGCGTGGCGGCGGTGCTGAAGACGTCGCTGGCGTAGTCTTCCAGCGAGAACTCGAAGGGTGCCAGCAGATCGCCGTTGTAGAGCGGGTAGACCCTGACGTCCCCCGGTTGCGTCTGCAGGCTCCGCACCGTGTCGAGACTGGCCAGGGTGAGGAAGATGTTGCTGGCACAGCCCAGAAACGCCAGCTCGCCGCCCAGCGACAGCGCGCGCAGCATGGGGCAGACGAAATGCTCCAGGTGAGTCTGCAGCAGATGCGGGTCGTCTCGGAAGATCACCGGTTCCAGGTACACCAAGACACGCATCGCCATTCGACCCCCCCCAAAGTGGGTGTCGATGGTAAATCCAGCCGCTGCCGGCCCCCGGCGGCCGCTACAGGCTGATCCGCGGATCGAACTTGGCCCGCTTCACGCTGAAGTAGGCCTTGACGTTGCGCACATTGGCGTCCTGCGTCAGCAGCCGCTGCACCAGGGCCTGGTAGGCGGGCATGCCGGGCACCCACAGCACGAGCACGAAATCCGGCCCCGGGCTGACGCGCCAGCATTGCTGGACGGCGGGCTCGGCCACGGCGCGGGTCTCGAAGGCGTCCAGGTGCTCGGCGCCCTGGCGGTCGAGCGTGACTTCCAGCAGCGCCGTGAGGCCGTCGCCCAGCGCCGCGGGGTTCAGAAGTGCCACTTGGCGGTCGATGACACCGGTGTCGATGAGCCGGCGCACGCGCCGCAGCGTCGTGGCTGGCGAAACGCCGGCGCGGTCGGCCAGCGCGAGGTTGGACAGCGAGGCGTCGGTTTGCAGCAGATCGAGCAGGCGGAGGTCGAGATCGTCGAAGGGCATGGCGATACTTTATTGCACGAATCGGCGATAAAAGACCAGAAAGGCCTTTGTGATGTACAGCTGCAATAAATGATGCAAGTCAGACAGAAGTTTGATCACTCACACCATTGTCCCCGGCCTAGCATCCCGTCCATTCCCGCAACCAAGGCAAGAACACCATGTGTGGCATCGTCGGCGCCGTCAGCGCCAGAGACATCGTTCCCATCCTGCTGGAAGGCCTGAAGCGCCTGGAATACCGCGGCTACGACAGCTGCGGCGTGGCCGTGCACCAGGGCGGCACGCTGCGGCGCGCGCGCAGCACCGCGCGCGTGGCCGAGCTGCAGGCCAGCGTGGCGCAGGACGGCATTGCCGCGGGTACTGGCATCGCCCACACGCGCTGGGCCACGCACGGCGCGCCGGCGGTGCACAACGCGCACCCGCACTTCAGCAGCGGCCCGAAGTCCGCCGCCAGCACCGACGGCCGCGTGGCCCTGGTGCACAACGGCATCATCGAAAACCACGACGAGCTGCGCGCCGAGCTGCAGGGCCGCGGCTACGAATTCACCAGCCAGACCGACACCGAGGTCATCGCCCACCTGGTGCACTTTCTGTACGACGGCGACCTGCTGGACGCCGTGCAGCGCGCGCTGCCACGGCTGCGCGGGGCCTACGCGATCGCCGTGTTCTGCCGCGACGAACCGCAGCGCGTGGTGGGCGCGCGACAGGGCTCGCCGCTGATTCTGGGCATGGGTGACGTGGCCCAGGGCGAAAACTTCCTGGCCAGCGACGCCATGGCCCTGGCCGGCGTCACCGACCAGATCGTCTACCTGGAAGAAGGCGATGTGGTGGACCTGCAGCTGGGCAAGGTGTGGATCAGCGCCGCCGACGCCAGCCGCCCGGGCCGCTACACCCCGGTGCAGCGCCCGGTGCGCACGGTCCGGGCGCACAGCGGCGCGGCCGAGCTGGGGCCGTACCGGCACTACATGCAGAAGGAAATCTTCGAACAGCCGCGCGCGCTGGCCGACACGCTGGAAGGCGTGGCCGGCATCAGCCCCGAGCTGTTTGGCGATGGCGCCTACCGCGTCTTCAAGGCCATCGACCGCGTGCTGATCCTGGCCTGCGGCACCAGCTACTACAGCGGCAGCACCGCGCGCTACTGGCTGGAAAGCATCGCCGGCATTCCCACCACGGTGGAAATCGCCAGCGAGTACCGCTACCGCGACAGCGTGCCTGACCCCCGGACCCTGGTCGTCACCATCAGCCAGAGCGGCGAGACCGCCGACACCCTGGCTGCGCTGAAGCACGCCCGCAGCCTGGGCATGGAGCACACGCTGACCATCTGCAACGTCGCCACCAGTGCGATGGTGCGCGAATGCCAGCTGGCCTACATCACCCGCGCGGGCGTGGAGATCGGCGTGGCCAGCACCAAGGCCTTCACCACCCAGCTGGCGGCGCTGTACCTGCTGACGCTGGCCCTGGCCCAGGTGCGCGGCCGGCTGACCGAAGCCCAGGAAGCCGCCGAACTGAAGGCCCTGCGCCACCTGCCCATGGCGTTGCAGGCCGTGCTGGCGCTGGAGCCGCAGGTCATCGCCTGGAGCGAAGAATTCGCGCGCAAGGAAAACGCGCTCTTCCTGGGCCGCGGCCTGCACTACCCGATTGCGCAGGAAGGGGCGCTCAAGCTCAAGGAGATCAGCTACATCCACGCCGAGGCCTACCCGGCGGGTGAACTCAAGCACGGCCCGCTGGCCCTGGTGACGGCCGAGATGCCGGTGGTGACGGTGGCCCCGAACGATGCGCTGCTGGAAAAGCTCAAGAGCAACCTGCAGGAAGTGCGCGCCCGCGGCGGCGAGCTCTTCGTCTTTGCCGATGCCGACACCCACATCGACAGCGGCCCGGGCGTGCACGTGATCCGGATGCCCGAGCACTACGGCGCGCTCTCGCCGCTGCTGCATGTGGTGCCGCTGCAGCTGTTGGCCTATCACACGGCCTGCGCCCGGGGCACCGACGTCGACAAGCCCAGGAACCTGGCCAAGAGCGTGACTGTGGAATGAGGCGCAGCGGGGGCGGTGTTCTTGTTCCGACCAAAAATAGTCGTAAACAGGTCATTAAAGTCGTAAACACGACAATAAAGTAGAAAACGGATCCAAGAAGCGATTTGTTGGCACGGCTGCAGCAATCCTGCGGTGCGCTTTGGCGGCTCTGGTCCTGGCAGCTAGTGCGCAGCAGAACCGGCTAGTTCCTGATGTCAGGTGGCACGGTGCGTGCGTTGGTGGGACATGCCCACGAGCTCCCGCCCCTACGAGCTCTGCCAGGCGACCAGGTGATGCTGCTGCCGGCGGCGCCACAAGACTGGGCTGCCGACAGGTCACCTGGTCCTCGCTCAATATCATTGTCGGCCGTCAGACTTAAGTACGTTTTGGGCGAATGCGGGAGAAGATCAGCAGGTGCCCTACCCGGGAGACCGCTTCGACCGGGCGTGCCCCTCAGTCGAGGCCAGCGCCTCACCTCAACGGGTCTGGCTTGCGCCAACGTGAGCAGCCGCAGCAGGGCCGAGCTCTCCACGTCGGATAGGTCCAAGGCTTGTCGGGGTATCCGGCTGTCTAGGGGCAGTGCGTAGAGCCGCTGGGCGCCCCGCGCGCGCGGCGGCGGCAAGCTCCGCAAGCGAGTGCTCAAAGACGACGACCCCGCGGCCCACGCTTCCGGCGTACCGCTTGAAGGAGGGCGCGGGGTCAACGGCAAGATGGACATCGCCAGTCCGGGTCGAGCTCTGGTGCTTAGGCCACAACGGCTTCCCGCTCGAGCGTGACAACGTTCACCTCAGCACCGAACACTTGCCGGACTCGCGGCAGGAGGTGGTCGTGGTGGCTGAGGAAGAGCACCTGAGTCCTGGTCGAGAGCTCGCGAAGCGCCTCCAGGCCAGCAGTAGACCGCTCGTCATCGAAGTTGATGAAAAGGTCATCTGCAACGAAAGGCAGCGGCTTCGACTTTTCTAGATGAAGTTCGAGGGCCGCAAGCCGCAGCGCCAAGTACAGCTGGTCCCGAGTTCCCTCGCTCATGCCAGCCACTTCCACCGGACGGCCGTCGACCCGCAGCGCAGAGAGGCTCAGTGGCGTCTTCTCATAGTCGACGAACAACTTGCCATACCGCCCCAAGGTCAGCTTGGCGAAAATGGCACCAGCCCGCGCAAGCATCGGCCCCTGCTTCTGCTCGCGGTAGCGGTCGATTGCCCATGTCAGTAGCGTGACGGCGGTCGCAACCTTGATGTATCGCTCAGAAGCCTCCGCCATGTCTGCCAGGGCCTCCTGCCGGCGGGACTCTGCGGCGGCGGCATCTTGGCCACCTGAGATGGCTTTCACCGCCTGCTCGGCCCGTACCCGCGCTTCTGCCAACTCCGTTAGATGCGGCTGCGTTGCCTCCAACGCGTCGGACGTGCTGGCCAACTCGGCGGAAAGTTGCTCCAGGTCGCAAGCGTCGACCTCGGCGACCACAGCGTCCAGGCCGAGACCATCCGAGTCCTGGGTGAGCAGTTGCCGTGATTGCTCGACACTTAGGTTCAGCGCCCGCCAAAGGTCGGAGCGCTCGACGAGAGGCGCGGCGTCATCCAGCTTGGCCACACCCGCAGCCGTCAGAAGCGGAGCGACCTTCGCCTCAATCTGCTCTACCGTCTGCTTCGCCTCTCGAAGCTGTCTTGCCGCCTTCTCCAACGACGCATCCGCGGCCTCGCGACGTTGCATGGCCGCCTTTGCGTCAGCCAGCCGCTCGGAGAGGCGGGCAGCCACTAGCCGGGGCTCCGCCCCGCTTAGATCGGGCGCCTCTACACGGCTGACAACATCTTGGGCCAGCGCGCGGAACTGCTCCAAGTCGGCTGCCATGGTGTCGATTCGGTCCTTCTTCGTCGCTGCCGCCTTTTCGAGGCTGGCGCGGACCACCTCAACTTTCTGAAGAGCTTGCTCGGCGTCGTCCACTGACTTGACAAAGTCGCTCAGCCGGCATGTGCTCAGCGCCTGCCGCCACTCCACCTCCCAGTCCTCGTAGGACGCCGCCGCGGATTCGGCTTTGGTCTTCAGGTCGTCAAGTGCAGTGTCTGCGGCCGCCACCTGCTCACGCAGCAGTTTGGCGCGCGCTGCGACTGTCTCAGTGCTTGAGATGAGCCGCTCGGCCTCGGCGACAACGGCGACGAGCGATGCTTCCGCTGGAAGCACAACGCCGACGGAGGTCATCTCGGCCCTGAGTCGTGCGGCGGCCGCCCCGGACGCGCTGGCCTCTTGCTCCAACTCTTCCTCCTTCTGCTCGGCCAAGGAGGCGGCCTGCCTGACCTTCTCACGGGTCGAAAACCAAGACTGGGCATCGCCCAAGTCCAAGTCAGCACAGCCGGAGGACTGGCATAGCGCGTTCCACTCGCGGTCGAACGAAACTAGAGCGTCTCGCTTTTCCGAGACGGCGCGCGTTCGCTGCTCAAGGTCGAGGTTCGCGCGCGCCAACCGCTGGCGAAGGCTCTGCAGCTCCGCTGCTTCTGTGGCGGAGCCAAGCTGTGCATCAGCAAGCTCGTCGGCCAAGTGAATGGCGGCATCGAGCGCGGCAGCGCCAACAGTGAGAGCAATCTCGCCGTCCTTGATGGCCCCCCACCGAGCGTCTCTGGTGCGACGCACATCGTCAACTTCTACGCTGGTGACGATGTGGCGGGCCTCGGAGTACTGGGAGGCCGCAAGGCGCGACTCTTCAACCTCGTGATGTGCGTCGGCCTCCAAGCCAATCGCGGTGCCAAGCCCTGACTGCAGTCCCTGCCTTTCGCTGACCAATGCAACCAGCCTTGCCGTCGATATCGGCGCCACCGCCTGTAGCGCTTCGAAATCCAGCACCGGCCGCGTCAACGAGCTCAGATGGCCGCGCAGCGCACGCTGAGCTGCCTCCAGCGCGTTACTCAACTGCAGCTGGGTCGATACTGTGTTCTTGTAGCCCTGCGCATCGGATAGCGCGGCGCGAAGCGACAGCGGGACGTCCGGCGCCGGGGTCTCCGCAAGCTCCGCCTTCGCGGTCTCAATGTCGGCTTGCTTCTTCGAAAGCGCCTGCTGCGCATCGGCCTTCGCTTGACGAAGCTTGCCATGCGAAACGACCAGCCGCCGGACCTCGCGGAGGCTCAGTGGCGTCGGCACCGCCATATCGGCGAATGAGGCGTCGTCGACCGACCACCCAAGCTCGAGGGCGGCAGCCTGAGCAAGCCGCAGGAATGCCCGCCGCTCGCCCCTCTGCGTTTCGATGTCCGCGTAGTGGTCACGGACGCGTTGGCCAAACGCGGTGAGCTCCTCAATGTGGTGTTGAGCATCGAGGACCTTTTGGTCGTAAGCGATGCCATCACGGAGCTGCGTGAAGTCCGCCGTGTCATCTTGTCGCTGAGACGCGGCAGTGCTGGCGACCGAGAGCTCGGACAGGCCTGCTTGAAGCGTCAATGCCGCGTCCGCCGGGAGCTCAAGGACAGCACCCAGAAGCTCAAGCTCCTTCTGGCACGCACGCATGGCCTGCACGGTGGGGGCGAGGCGCCGAATTCGCTCCAGTCGAGTACGCTGGGTCTGGAAAGCCTTCTTCTTTTCTGCCTCGGCAGCGATGGCTTGCACCACATCGTCAAGTTGGTCCTTGGTCTCTGACCAGCCCTTCGTGCGGACTGTGAGCTCCTTCAGGTCCTTGCATGCCTGCTCCCACCGGGCACACGCGGCGTAGTAAGCACGTCCAGCTGCAGCTCGCGGGGCCCACAACTTCTCTGCCTCGGCCGCCAAGGCATCCTTCACCTTGCCAAGCCCAGCGATACCGGCAGCGGACTGAAAGAGCACCTGGCTGACATCCTTGGAGGCGTCCAGGATGGTCTGACCGCCGCGAACCAGCTGACCATGGTCCAGCCCGAACATCTGCTCGAAGAAATCGCGGTCCGACGCACCGAGGAAGGCCGCAAGGCTATCGTCGGGTAGCACAGCGTCGCCAGGTGTGCGTAGCGTGTTCCTGTTGCCTTTGGTGCGATGGAACTTGAGCTCCGTCGCGCCGTCGACCAGGTGGGCACCTAGGCGCAGTTCGGGCTGAGGGTGCAGGAAGGCCATGGCCGCGCTTCGAGCCGGAAAGCCGTAGAGCAGCTCAGAGACCGCGCTGCGGACAGTCGACTTCCCCGCTTCGTTGGGCCCAACGATGAAGTGAAAGTCGTGCACAGCGGGCGGGAAGGCCGCATGCGCATCAGTGAACTTGCCGTAGCGGATGAGGTCGAGTTGGCGGATGCGCATACTTATTCGCCTTGCTGGAGGTGAGCCAGCAGGCCCGGGGACACGCTTTGGACAAGGTCCTGCAGTTGACCACTACGGATTTGCTCAATGAGCGGCACGAGGGGCTGCAAGTCCAACGGGGCTTTCGCGGCGAAGGGCGCCAGGCAGTCCTGTAGGTGCGAGTTGAAGTCGGGGTCTACAGCAGCGGCGGCCAAGATGTCCTGCAAGTCGGCAAACGCGTCCAGCCTCTCGTGTGCCTTGGCCGCGTCTACGAACGCCTCGGTTTCAAGCCTGACCTTCTCCAGCCACAGGCGCTCGTTTCCGATGGCAGCAATCTGGGCCAGGACCTCGCTGCGCAGCTGCGCCTCAAGCCCGAACAGTTGCCCGTGCGCCTTCGTGCGGCCGTGAACCGTCACGCGCACAGCGCGAGGAACTTGCCCGTCGTCCGCAAGGAGACTTTCCAAGCCACGCCCGATACCCCGGGTGACCTCAACTAGCGATTCACATGGGCTGACATCGACTCGAATGTGCTCCCACCGCAGCACGTCGATGAAGATGCGCTCGACGTTCGACGAGCCGCTGTCGTCTACCGAAACAAGCACCGCGCCGCGCCGCCCGCACTCGCGAACATGGCGACCTTGCAGATTGCCAGGAAAGACGATGGTGGACGGGCCGTTCCACTGCTGGAACTCATGCACGTGGCCGAGGGCCCAGTATTGGTAGCCCTTGGCGTAAAGCTGGTCGACCGAACAAGGCGCATACGATGCATGGGCCGCGTACCCCTCGAGCGCTGTGTGCAGCACGCCGATGTTGTAGTGGCCCGGAACCGCGGCCGGATAGTGCGCCGCCAGGTTGGCGGTGGTTTCCTTCTGCTTGAAGCTGTGGCCGTGAAGCGCCACCGACAGGCCCTCTATGCGAAACGTCTCGGGCTTGCTCGCAGAGAAGCATGAAACGTTGTCAGGGAGGTCCAGCTTGCGGGTCATCTCGCTTTCCGCATCGTGGTTCCCGAACAGCAGGAACACTGGCACTCCCGCACGCTTGAGCCGGCCCATCTCCTTGCAGAAGAAGATGCCCGTGTTGTAGTCGCGCCAAGACCCGTCATAGAGGTCGCCGGCGATGACCATGAAGTCGACGGCTTCTTCGATGGCACGGTCAACAAGTGCGGTGAAGGCGTCTCGGGTTGCGCCTCGAAGCTGGGCCGCTGGAGCGTCCGGATACGCAGACAGGCCGCTGAGGGGACTGTCGAGATGGATGTCGGCTGCGTGGATGAACTTCAACGGTCTTCTCCCTCTGAGAGCTTCTTGTTTTGGGTCACGTCGACCGCCCGTGCCCATGCCAGGGCTTCGTCCAGGTTCAGATACAGACTGGCGTACGCTCGGCGCAGAAGTGGGTCGGGGAGGGTCCAGTCCCACTTTTCGCGCTGGAGGTTCTTGACCTCGGCCAAGAGGACATCCAGTGGAGGCGATTCGTCGACGCCCGCATCCACAAGCGCGTCGACGATGTCGTCGGCGCTGTGAGCCCCCTTCATCACCTCAACACCCGGGCCGGCAGCGCTCGCCTTGAAGCCCCGGCGCTGCAACAGGCAAGCCAGCGCCTCGTTGGTCGCGTCGCCTAGCCAGGTGAGGAGCAGCGTCTCGCTTCCCTGGTCGACGACGAACGCATCAGCGAGCCCGCGCTCGGCGTAGTTGGCCCGTGCCTCAGCCAGGAACCGCTTGGCAACCTCATCAAGGTACAGAGGGACCTCTGTCGACTCGAGCAGCTGGCGCATGCGCTGGCGGACACGGGTATGAACGCGCCCGGCGCCGCCGGAGAACAAAGGCGGTGTCCCGCCACCAGCACGAACCACGAAAATGGTCTTCTGAGGTTCGTCGATGTCCTCGACGCGCCACGTCTTCCCTGCAAAGAGGATGCGCTGGCCCACGCTCAGCGCCTGCGACACCGGCAAGGTTCCAAGCGTGCGCCCGCCGGTGACGATGCGGAACTCCTCGTCGGCCGAGAACGCCGCGTAGAAGGTGTAGTGGTTTACGAACTTCTCGCCCACCCGACCGTGCAGCAGCGTGCCCGCTGAGTCCTGGGTCAGAAGCTCCTTCTGACCCAGGTGCCGCACGAGCTCAACGAATTCCTCCTTCGAGAGCCCCGCGAACGGAGTCGCCGGACCGCACAGCAGGCCGTAGAGCTGACCGATGGTCGCGCCGCCGTTCTGTGCGATGAACGACAGCATCTGCTGGACCAGGGTCGACAGGTGTGCGCCCTTGGACATCGGCGGCTCGAACCAACCCTCCAGCAGCAGCGAAATCATCGCCGTCATCCTCACGGTCCCGAGCCGCAGCTCGGTGTCCAGGGATGGCTTGCCACCCATAGCCTGCTCGACGCAGTAACCCCTCAGGATGGCCGGCTCGCCCTTGCGGCGGCCGGAGCGGCCCAGACGCTGACGCAGGCTGGCCACCGTGGGCGGCGGGCCAATCTGCGCCACGCTCTTGACGGCCCCGATGTCGATGCCAAGCTCCAGCGTGTTGGTGCAGATGGCCGACGCCGGCTGCTCCTTCCGCTTTAGAGCGGCCTCGGTCTCAGAGCGAATCTCTTTCGACAGGCTGCCATGGTGCGGCCAGAACTCGGCGGGCACCTGCTGGGCCTCGCAAAGCTTGTTCAGTAGGTTCGTGTACCGTTCGACTTCGCGGCGGGAGTTCGGGAAAACAAGGTTGTTGGACCCACGGAGGCCCTTGAACAGATGCGCGGCAATCTGCGCCGGTGTCACGGGCTCAGGCGGCTCCTCGGGCTCGAGATCCTTGAGCTGGTCGGGGTCTTCGACATCGAGGTTGGCACCAAGCGCCGCAACAGGGTCGGGCCTCACAACCAAGGGCTCCTCGTAGCCCTTCACGAGAATCTTCAGCTCATTGCCGGAGGACTTCGACTCCACCATCGCGACTGCTGGCCCCTTGCCTGGACGCAGGAAGTCAGCCGCCAGGCTCATGTCACCCAGGGTTGCAGACAGGCCAATGCGCGGCACGGTCCGGCCGATGACCCGCTCGATGCGGTGCATCAACGACTGCAGCTGCTTGCCGCGCTCGGCGCCGATGAAAGCATGAAGCTCATCGACCACGAAGAACGTGAGCCGCTCAAACGCAGGCCCGATGGAGGTGCCGCGGTTGCACAGCAGCGCTTCCAGCGACTCCGGCGTGATGAGGAGGACGCCTTGCCGCTTGGTCAGGAACCGCGTCTTGGTCGACGCCGAGATGTCGCCGTGCCATGGCCACACCGGCACCTCGAGTTGCTCGCAGAGCCGGTCCAGCCGCCCGAACTGGTCGTTGATGAGCGCCTTTAGCGGGCTGATGTAGACGATGAGCCCAGGTGGGTCGGACTGCAGCAGGTGCGTCAGCGCAGGTAGGAAGGCTGCCTCTGTCTTCCCTGCCGCGGTAGCAGCCGCCACGATGACGTCGCGGTCGGCCTTGACTATGAGCGGGATGGCCGCTTCCTGGGCGTCACGGAGCGACTCCCAGCCCTCGGCCCATATGAAGCGCTGGATGCGCTCATCGAGCAAGTGGAATGAGCTGGAGTCCGACACCGGTCCTACCTCGATGGCGCCCAGTTGCCCTGGTCATCGTAGTTGTAGCTTCGTAGCATCCCCGCGGCCTGCCAGATTTGGTCGAACAAAGGCCGAAGGGCTTGCTCCGCCGTGTCCTCGGAGCGCAGGAGGACATCCGGAACGACCAGCGTTGCCCGGTCGAAACGGCCCATGTTGTCGTCGAGGTTGAAACGCCACCTGTCCAACCCGAGCTCGGTCCTATCCGCTCCCAGCAGCGACCACATCGCAGCGACCTCTGTCGAGTAACCGAGGCGCGTGAGCTCAGCGCGGAACCTATCGACGAGCTGAATGATGTTCTGCTCGTAGTGAATACTGCCGAGCGAAGTTCGCTGTTCAGCGCCGTGCCATGTCTCGACGTGCACAGTTTCGAAGTAGCCGTTGCGGAAGAACTGGCTATACCCGTGCGTGCCCTCGGCTCCAGCGTTTCGAACAGCCAGGGCTCCGTCGATGTTGATGCGCTGATTTGCTCCTCCGGTCGCCAGCACCGGCAGAACCTGGCGATTCATGTACGGAACAGGGTCCACGTTCATCAGGCCAAGCGCTGCTTGTGTCGGTATGAGGTGCAACACCTGGAGCGCCCCTGGAGCAAGGCGCTCGGGAGCGCGGCCAGACATCAGCGCGCCGAGTCGGTCGGTTCGGAAGTCGCGAACCTTCTGGGCCTGCGATTCCGTCCGGACGAACATGGCCCTGATTTCAGGGATATCCAACTGGCGCTTGCGAGCGCCTTCTCGGATGAAGAAGTGCTGGTTCGTCTTGACCCGGTGTGGGCCAGCCCAGCTTTGAGGTACGCGGACTACGAAGACGGAACCCCCAGCAACCGCAACAGGATGAACCTGCAATCCCGGAAGGCGCGGCTCAATGGAACTCGCAAGAACGTCGAGCATGCGTCGTGCTTCCACGTCGGAGTTTCCAACGAACGGCACGATTGCTCCGGCGCAGCCGTCCGCGTCCTCAGCTATCCCGTAAACCAGGTCGCCACCTCCGCTGTTACCAAGGGCGGATGCGTCTGCAGCGAACTCGTGCCGCGCACCGCTGTCGGTGCGCGGCGTCTCTTGCTTGAACTCAAGGTGCGGCCCCTCTTGCTCGTGCTCGGTGAGAAGCTTCAGAAGGTCAGACTCCGTAGTGGCGAGCAGGTTTGTTGGTAGCGGCATTTTTGCGCTCAGCCTCTTGAGTTACATCTTGAACGACGAGAACTCGTCGCCGTCTTCGGCCTCGACCGCGTGGTCGCCGGTACCACCTGTGTCGGCCGAAACCTCGATGCCGCCGAGCAACTCCTGCCATGCGGAGCCCTGGTTCTGTTCAAGCACAGCAAGAAGGTTGATGAAGGCCGTGATGGTGGTGCGTGGCGTGCGGAAGTAGGTGTCGCCGATGCGCTTGGAGCAATGCTCCATGAAGCTCATCACCCCGTTGTCAGGGAGCAGGTGCTTGGCCGGGTCGCCGAAGGCGTAGACGCCGCGAATCTTCTGCAGCAGGACGTAGAAGTCCTCCGGCGTCAGGCTGGACAGCCGCACCACTGGCCCGCTGAAGTCCACCAGGCCGTTCGTCGCGAAGGTGTTCTGCGCCAGCCGACTCTGGAGCGCCGGATAGCTGTAGAGGCCCCGGCGCGTGTCGAGCAGGAACTCCGGCGTGCCGCCGAGCACGAAACCCAGTCCGACTGCGGTCCCCTGCAGCGAATCGTTCAGGATGCGGAGAATCTGCTCGTAGTTCGAGTTCCGCGCCTGCGTGTTCGCGAGCTTGTACAGATTCACCAGCTCGTCTAGGCTCACCAGTAGCCCGGAGAAGCCGGCAAGGCGGATGAATCGCGCCATCAGCTTCAACTGGTCGTATACCGCTGCGTCGTCGACAATGGCCCGCACGCCCAGCGCCTGCCTGGCGTCTGTCTTGGTCGTGAACTCACCGCGCAGCCAGCGTACTGCGTCCGATTTGAGCTGCTCGTTGCCTTCCTCGAAGCCGCGGCAGTAGGCCGCGATGACGTCGGCGAAGTCGTAGCCATTCACCAACTCCGTCAGCTGGTCGAGCTTCTGACGAAGCACCGCCTCAGTGGGTTGGCCCGAGGCCTTCGCTTCGGTCTTGGCCGTGGCGATGAACTTCTCGACGATGCCGCTCAGCGCACCGCCATCCGGCTTTGTGCGCGTCGAGAGGTTGCGCATGAGCTCGGCGTACAGCGACCGGGCCTGGCCACCGCTGGCGTGGAGGCGCCGGTCCGGGTTCAGGTCGGCGCTGGCAACGACCAGCTTCTTCTCCATGCCCACCGCGCGCACGAGGTTCAGGAAGAACGTCTTGCCAGCGCCGTACTCGCCGATGACCACGCGGAAGGCGGACCCGCCGTCCGCGATGCGTTCGATGTCGGTCACGAGCGTCTCGATTTCCCGCGTGCGGCCGACCTGCACCAGATGCTGGCCGGTGCGGGGTACGACGCCGGCGCGCAGCGACTGGATGACCGCGTCACGGTCCTTGGGGCGAATCGGGGTCGTCATGCTTCAACTTTCTCCAGGATTTCGGCGTTCACCGTCACGGGGTCGTCGCCCTCGAACAGCGCCATGTCGTGTGTATCGAACGCGGCCTCGTTAATGTGCTCGAGCGCGCCGTCGAGCATCAGGTCGAGGTCGGCCGCCACATCCAGCAGCTCTTCGCGGCTCCACTCTGGGCGCGACAGCAACATTCGGGCAAGCGCGGTGTGGGCCTCGTCCAGACCCATGAGGCCCTTGGGTGTTTCAGCTGCTTCTGCCTCGACTTCGGCCTCAGACGGCTCAGCAACTGCCGCGGCGGGCTCCTCGATCTCGGTGAAGATGTTGGCCAGCAGCGCCGACACTTTCTCGGTGTCCTTCTGGAGGGCGGCGATGCGTGCCGGGTCGAGCTTGAAGCCCGACTCCTCGACCTTGGCGGCGGCGGCCGCGGCGGTCGGCTTTGTGCCGGCTGCGACTGCGTGAACATCGGAGAAGACCTTCTTTGAGTCGACGCCCAGGGCCTTGTAGACCTTCTCGAGCATCTTGACCTCGGCCGGTGACACCTCACCGTCCGACTGCGCGACCGTGGCCATGAAGGCGGCGATGGTTTCCTTGACAGTCAAGTCGAGCGGCTCGAACTTTTTCTTCAGCGCGGTCAGCGACGCCGGCGCCTGCATCAGCAGCCTCAGGTGCGCCAGAAGGCGGCGCGTCTGGCTGGGTGTCAGGTGCTTCCAGGACAGCACCGTCTCACGCAGGTGGCCCATCTCCTTGATGCCGAACTCTCCGTCGGAGGTCGCCACGGCCGAGGCCAGCTGCAACGTCAGCGCGGCGGCCAGGTACGGCCCGTTCGCACGGGACAGCTGCTCTGAGGGCGGGAGGGCGAAGAGGACGACCTTCTCCTCGGACTTGGGCGGCTTCGCTCCGCTGAGAACGTCGGGCTCGAAGCCCACGTTGGCCGACTCCAGCGTGCGGGCCAGCGATAGCGTCTTGTCCTTGGCGAATG
Organism: Rubrivivax sp.; assembly: GCA_027489455.1. Lineage (GTDB taxonomy): Bacteria > Pseudomonadota > Gammaproteobacteria > Burkholderiales > Burkholderiaceae_C > Rubrivivax. The sequence goes on from JAIXZR010000028.1 coordinate 21,782, forward strand.
CCGTCTTGGCGCCTAGGGCAGTCAGCAAGTCCTGGAACGACATTGAGACCATGCCCTCGCCCATGCGTGCCTTGAGCGCCTGCAGGGCCCTCTGGGGCTCCTCCGGCCACAGCGGTGCCGGGAGCTGCAGCAGGGCCTCCAGCGTGGCCCTGGAGTCCGCGTTCTTTCCGACCGCGCGGCTGAACGACTCCAGAGGCTTCGTGGCGGCCTCGACGACCTCCTGCAGCTTCTTGGTCGGCGCAGTCAGCACCGTGACGTCAGGCGTGTCCTTGAAGGTCAGCTTGAGTTCCTGGTAGCCCCGGAAGCCTGACGACGCGGGTCGATAGACCAGCTTGAGCTTCGTCCGGTTCCGCGGCAGCGCCATGCCGCGGCCGCACAGTTCTGAGTACTTCTGTGCGAAGAGCTGCTCGAACTGCTCGGGGCAGCGTGTCGCGGGTGTACGCAGGTATATGTTGGGGTCAAGCTTCGCCCAGGCAAGCGCCAGATGCGCCGGCACCTGGGCACCGTCCACAGCTGCCTGCCCAAGGGCGAGGCGGATGTAGAGCGGCAGCTCGAACGTCTTCGGAAGCGCAGGGACAGGCCGCTCGTACAGCTTGGAGGGATGAGAGGCCAGCGAAACCCAGTCCAGGAGCTCACCTGCGTAGCGCCTGAACGAGTTGGACTTCTCGCCGTAGATGTCGAGCAGTCGGCGTAACTCCTCAGCAATGATGGGCCAATCAGCCTGAGCTGCCTCGTCCTTGGCGCCGTCGAGGATGGCCCGGCGCTCCAGTCCATAGAAGAACAGGAAGACGTAGCCGATGTCCGCGCGGGGGTCTTGCCGCCCGCCGGCAAGCCACTTCAGGTAGGCCCGTCGCGCGCTTGGCGAAATCTCCGAGTAGCTGGGCCAGTAGCCCATGTCGCGCTCGGTGTACTCGGCTCGGGCCGCAACCGTCTTCGACGGGTCGATGAGGCACGGGTCGTTGTCGCCGAGCGGTGTTTTCAGCGAGTTGCCAACGTAGACCATTCCGCCAGGGATGGTCAGCCCAGCGATGCTCACCGTCTCACCGGGAGGCAGCCACCGACCGGCGCCGTAACCCTTCGGTGCCGCCGACACCTTGAAGTTGGAGACGAACGGGGCCGGGGCCGGCGCCGCCGGCAATGGATTGCGGTACGTGGGCGGAGTTGGAGCAACACTGACTGGCTCGTCGTCCGGGACGAACCGTTGTGTTGGCTTGGGCGCCGGCGGGGGCAAACTGACCCTCGCGGTCGCCTCCAGGGAGCGAGCTACGGCGGGCGCGTCGCGGGAGGCCACCCTGGAAGCGCGCCTTTGCGGCTCACGCTCCTCGACGACCACGGCCTTCTTGGACTGACGGTACAGGTAGATGGCGACACCGACGGCTGCGATGACGCCGATGCCAATCCAGACCTCCTGAGGGATGCCGGCGAGCAGCGCAATCGCGCCAACGACCAGCACCGCGACAACGCCACCTGGCCCCGATTTCTTCCTTCTCGCCATTTATCTTGTTCCCCCTGTCAGTTCACAACGTGAACAATTCCTGGTCAACATAGCGCCCGGTCTGCGCAAGCGCCGGAATCAGTTCCGCGTCAGCGTACGCACAACCTGAGCTGACCACAGGCCGCTGACCCTGCTTTTCGGCCGCCTCTGGCGAGTGACCCCCACCCGCCAGCAACGATGCCAGCATCGGAGCGTAGCCGGGGACCCACGCGGTCAGGTCAGGGAACGTCGACCTCACTGCCGCAAGAATTCGCATGCCGGCGTAGTCCAGGTCGCCCCAGAAGTGGACTGGCGTCGAGCCGCGCCCAAACAGCCAAGCCTCGAAGGCGACCTTCAGGTCTCCTCCTAGGGCGCCCTCGCCAGCGTAGAAGAGCGAGCAGCCCGCCGGGTTCCGCAGCCGTTGGGCGCTCCCCTTAAACCCTGACGCGTAGACCAGTGCGAGCCCGGAGAACGCATGGGATGATGAGCGCAAGGCCTGCTCGAAGCTCATCAGGTTCTCGATGAAGAGCACGCCCCGGTAACCGGCCAGCGGCAGGAAGACCTGAAGTTGGATGGGCGACTCCGGGAAGGGGCACTCATCGACCCCCAGGATGGCTGCCACCAGGCCTTGGCGCTTGTCGAGCACCTTCGACATGCCCCAGAAGAGCTGCGTCGAGACCTCGCGCAACAGCATCGGCCTGTCTGCAAGGGACGGCAGTTGGTTGAGTCGCTGCACGACTTCGGACATCGAGTAGTTCGGCATGTCGATGCAGTAGTCGCCGACAGCTCGCTTGACCTCTTGTGAAGCAGCCAGACCCACGTTGACCGCTTCTCGCCACCGCTCGACGGAACTTTTGACGCGTTCGGGTCGCCCAGTTGCCAGTCGGACAGCGGCCTCGTCGAGCACTGTCACTCGGGGGCTACGGTCGTAGCCAGACCGTGCCTTGACTGCCCCTTCCGGCTTGACGCTGAGCCAGCCCCAGTTGCACATCTCACCGACGTGCTCCCAGAGGTCCTCCTTGCGCGACTCGAGGGGCGCCCTGTAAAGTGCAGGCCACGTCTTCTCGGCGAGCGTCACAGACTGGGCCTTGGTGCCACGGCTGTCGGCTGCGTCCAGCCTGTCGACAAGCAGGCCCAGCAGTTGCCGAACCTCCGTTGATTCGAGCCACAGGGGGCGTGACGTCACTGGGCGGCCCCGGCCTGTGCGGCAGGCTCCATCGCTTCCGCAAGCTCCTTCTCCTCGAATTCGAGGCGGGCTTGCTCTCGGGCCTGAGCGCGTTGGGCGTCCCACAGCTCGCGCATGCGGTCTGGCTTGAAGAGGCGCTCGTCGCACTCCAGGACGAAGTCGAGCTCGCCGTTCTTGTCGACGCCGGCCCGGCTGTAGCTGTACTCGCGGTCGAACTCAGGGCGCAGGCCACCCGCGTTGCGCGTTGGCATAGCGCTGACCACTTGCAGGCCCAGCCCGTCACGCAGGTAGCGCAACACCGCCCGAGCGCGCGTCTCATCCATCTTGGAGAACGACTCATCGCTCACCAGCAGCTTCAGGCTGGAGCTCTTGTCGAAGAGTTTCATGCGGTTGGTAACCACGGCTGCCCTGACGATGTACGCCGGCGTCTCCAGCTGGCCTCCCGAACCCGTGCCCCAGGTGGACAGCGCGATGCGGCCGCCGCTGTCGGACTCGTTCCAGATCTCGTAGCGGCGGTAGTTGCGGTAGTCGGCGATACGCAGCAGCTCGCGGCCGGCACGCTCCTGGTCCTTGTCCAGCAGCAGGCCCACGATGCGCTTGCGCACTTCGATATGCTTCTCGGACAGCTCGGTGTCACCGAACAGGTCGACCGTTTCCGGCGAGTCGGCAAGCTCAGTCACGGCCTTGAAGAAGCTGTAGTAGTCCTCGAACTCGGGCTCCCACTTCGACCAGTCGATGCTGAACCGGTCAGTGCCGAATTTCAGGTTCTGCAGCTCGGCGTTCAGCTGGCGCAGGGTCCGCACCCCATCGTCTACCTTCGTCTTGATTTCCACGCAGAACTGCTTCGTGAAGACGTCGTGGAACGAGCGCTCGGCCTGCTCGACCTCGTTGCGGTTGTTGTAAAGACCAATGCCTTCAAGCTCACCGTACAGCGTGCTGACCGCGCGGCCCAGGACCGCCAGCGGCCCGTAGCAGGGGTCGAAAGAAGCATCGTCATGCAGGTGCGGCAAAGCGACCTGGAAGCGCTCTTCGCTCTTGGCCTTGGCGTTGTAGTCGGTCAGCAGTTCGCGGACCTCCCCCAGTCGCCCGGCCGGCAGGCTCTTCAGCCTGTCGCGTTGGTTATTCACATCGACGCTGGTCATCGTCCCCGAAGCTAGCTGTTCTTCGACCTGCTCGGCCAGCACCGTGTAGGTCCGCTCGGGGTTCGCCTCGCAAAGCTGCTTGAGCCTGCGAATCTGGTCTTCAAGGTCACGCAGTCTGTCGCCGCGCTTGGACTGGATGCTGCGGATGAGCTCTTCAGACTTGCCGGTGCGCTCGTCTGCCAGCGTAATCGCCTTTGCCGCAGCTGCAATCTGAATGTCGTAGTCAGCAATCTGCTCCTCGATGTCCTTGAGGGCCGCCTCGAGCTCCAGCACCTCGGTCAGGTCCAGCTGGTCCAGGTCACGTCGGCAGTGGTCGATGTCCGTGGCCGCGGCGTGAAGCGGCTGTGCGTTGAAGGACGGCTCGCGGAGCTGGCCCAGGGTGCTGCGCTGGTCGACCAGAAGCTTCTTGAGGCCCCTGAGGCGGCTCAGAGCGGCTTCCGCAGCTTCGAGCTGGGCCGTGGTCTCCTTCAGCGCTCGCTCGCGGGCGGCACGGCCGAACACCAGCTCTCGCTTCTCGCCGACAAACATTGTCCGCGAGCCGCTGCCCTTGCCATCCTTCGTCAGCCCGCGCGCGGTGGTGCGCAACTGCTGCGAGTTTTCAACCTTGATGACCGCACCGAACTGCTCGATGAGGTACGCCTTGGCGATCGGGTGCTCGGTGTGCAGCTCGTGGATGATGGAGTCACGAGGCACGCGACTCGGGTCGGCCCTGTCCAGGCAGTGCTTGCCCTGGATGACTTTGGCGCGGGAGCCGACCGACTGAAGGTAGTCAATCGTGCGGGCTTCCCAGTCGGGTTTGACGATGAGGTTGAAGCGCGCGCCATCAAGGTAGCCCTCAATGGCAGGCTGCCAGTCCTCGGACCTTGGCTCAACCAGGTCGCACAGCACCTGGACGCTCGCCTCAGGCAGTTGCTCCCGGATGCGGTCGACCGCCAGGCCCGTTTCACGGGGGTAGTTGCTGGCACCTGCGGCCAATCGCTGCTTGCGGTCAGCCAGGTCCTTGACGGCTCGACCCTCAGACTCGATGCGCGCGTCCAGCGTGGCCGCTTCGGTTGCGATGGCGGTGGAGACACTCTCGGTCGGTCCGACGAGCGCGGCATGCACCTCGGCCAGGCCTACGTTGACGCCTTCAAACGCAGATACCAGCTGCAAGAGCTTGGCCGCGACCAGCGCTTCGTCCCTTGACGCGTCCAGTACGGCGTCGTGAAGTGCTGCCAGGCGCTCCAGCTCCGTGGCCGCGAACGCGCTCGCCAGGGCTTCGACCGCAGCCTTGAGTGTCGGGAACTGTTCTGGGATGACTTTGCTGATGAGCAGTCGCGCCGTGTTTTCGAGGCGACCGGCTGCAAGCAGGCCCTTCATCAATGCGTCCAGTGTGTCCTTGGCCACCTGGGTCGAGACCTTAAGCTTTTCTTCGAGACGTTCCTTCGCTCCGTGAGCCGCGATACCGCCCAGCTTGACCTTCAATCCGATGCGACTCAGGTCAGCGCTGTGACGCAACGCGCCTTGGGTCTTCTTGAGCCTCTCGTTGCGCTCAGCGATATCCGTGTCCTGCGCAATCTTCTTGCGCTCCTGGTCGATTCGGGACTCGTCGTCGCGCAGGTGCATTTTGGCTGCGAGCAAGTCGTACTGCACTTGTTCTTCGAAGGCCGACGTCGTGCTGACGATGGCGGTCTTCAGTTCGCTCAAGCGCGCCACGGTCGCCGCTATGCGGGCGCCTTCTTCACGCAGGTTGGTCACCTGCTTCATGAGGTCGCTTATGCGGCTGATGCCCTCCTGCAGCTGCTTGCCGTCGAACTCGAGGATGTCGTCACGCACCAGGTCGTGAACTGAGCCGATGGGCTTGTAGGCAATAGACTGGCCCCAGGCCTTAGCCGCATTCTGGGTCTCGTCCCAGGTGACCGAAGTGCGACCGCGGAACCTGCCGTACAGCGCGCAGAGGTAATCGCGCTTGGTGCCGTCGTAGGAGGTGACCTTCCGGTACCGGGCCCTTAGCCGCTTGACGATTTCGTCGACGGACACCCATTCGTTGCTCTCAGCGTCCCTCAAGAAGTCGTTAATAGTCAGGGCTTCGTCGTCGACGATGATGAGTTCCAAGCGCTCCAGCTTGGCGCCACGGCGCTCGCCGGTGCCGTCGACACGGGCAGATGCAGCGACCAAGGCTGTAAATGGCTTGGCCGAGGTCTCGGAGGGGCCTGGACGGAACACGGCGGCGACGTAGCCTTGCGCACCGTCGGGCCTCGAGAAGTTGCTGTACTCGGCGCCGCAAACGAACGACTCCAGCGTGCGCTTGGACTTGCCGCGGCGCTGGTTGGCCTGGACTTCTTCCTGGCCCGGGTTGTAATTCACGATGCCCTGGTAGGACGCGGTCATCACGGTCTGCAGGGCGTCCAGCATGGTCGACTTGCCGGCGCCTGTCGGGCCAGTCAAGAGAGTCATGTTGCTGAAGTCGTATTCGCCGTACGGCAGCTGGCCCCAGTTGGCCAGGATGAGTTTGTCGAGTTTCATTCTTCGGTCCCTGCGACCGTGGCTTCTTGTTCGATGACGCCGTCAGCGTCTAGGGCAGCCGTCAGGGCGTCGTTCGACACAACGCCAAGGATGGTCGGCCGAATGGCGAGCAGTGCGTCCTCGTCCGCGATGGAAAAGCCTGCGGCGTAGCTCAGGATTCGGTGCCGCTTGAGCTCAGCCAGCAAGTGCATCTTGTCGGTCGAGCTGGACGGCAACAGGCGCTTGAGCTGCGTCTGCATCGTCACCGCCAGCTCTTCGAAACTGATGAGGGCCTCACCCTGCGGCTGGATGTCGCCGTTGTTGAGCTTGTTTTGATAGAGGAAGCGCAACGCCAGGGCGGCCGCCACGAAGTCAGGCGAGACCCGCGCACGGACCGACGGAACGGCCTCAAGCGTGTCCTCGGGCATGCCGTCAACCACCGCGCCCGGCGCGTATAGCCGGTAGTACTGGTTGGTGGAGTCGTGGTGCAGCCGGAAGCCCGCCACGTCGAAGTAGTCCTCCAGCAAGGTCTCGATGCGGCGGGCGTCGTCGTACAGCAACTGCTCCGTTCGGTCTTCGTCGCGTACGACGACGCCGTAGGACATGAGGCGCAGGACGATCTCTCGAAAGCGCTCAGCCTTCAGGTTGGCGACCGTCAGCTGTTCGTTGACAAGGGATGAAATGCTCATTTCTTCAGGTCGATTTCGTAGTCATTGCCGCTGTAGGCGGGGTTGTCCAGGCGAGCGGGCAGCTTGCGTACGGAGAGGTCGCCGCCTGCGCTGCGAGCGGCCTCGACGGCCTGCATGGCGCGAATGACGTCACGGGCGCTCTCCGTGGGCAGCGCTGAAACGCGGATGGGATGCCGGAACAGGCGCAGGTCCGTTCGCAGCTTCTCGGCCACCAGCTCGTTGGGGATGGAAAACGCTTCCGACTCCGCGCGTGCCATCGCAGCGGCCAGGCGCTCTTGCCGGCTGGCTCGGGGGCGGACCGTGACGGTGACCGCCTTCCGGCGCTGCGTGGCCGTCCGCAGCTTGAAGCTGGCGGGGTCGAGCAGCCGAACCTCGGCCGTGGTGAGCTGGTCGCCGATGCGGGAGAGAAAGCGGTCCTGCGCGTCCTTGGGCGACTCGGACACCTTCTGGATGGCCGCGAGGTAGGCGTGGCGAGTCTGCCCCGAGCGCAGCATCATCGACTGCAGCGCCAGGCCATTGACGCGCTTCATGTACGTCTCCATCGCCTTGACGAAGCCCGGCTGCTTCGACTCGCAGGCTGCGTCGACGATGTCTTCGATGCGGCTGAGCAGCCAGTCGTAGACCGAATTCCCGGCGTGCTCCTTGGCGGCCCAGTGCGCGATGTCGTGCAGTTGCTCGTCCATGCGCTTGAACTTGGCGTCAGGCACCGCCCGAAGCCTCTCGAGGTTCTGCTGGATAGCCTGGCGGTTGAGCATCGCGTTGTCGGACGTCAACTGCTTCGAGTACTCCCGCTGGAACCGGTCCAGAAAATCGACGAACTCGCCCCACTGCGTGTGTACCGAGGCGTTTTGCATCAGGTGGCGGACGAGACCCTGGAAGTAGTCGATGCCCTCAGTCAGGTCTTCAATGACCTTCTCGGCGTACTCGTAGGCGTCCACGATGTCGTGCGCGTCACCACGACCGGAGAGGGCGGCATCCAGGGCGTTCCGGCAGCCGCGCATGTTTCGTTGCCGGCTGCGGCTGGGGCGGTCCAGCGCCCAAAGGGCCTCCGAGAACAGCTTGCCAGCACGCGAGAAGCGGAAGGCTGTGACCAGGCCATGCCTGTCTGCAAACTGCTCCAGCCATCCATCGGCCAGCAGGGTGCGGATGAGAAGGCTTGTCAGTTGTTGCGGGTCGTCGGCTTCTGGGGCGTTGAACTCGTCCTGCTCAGCATCCGGCGCCGCCTGGTCAAGGTGCTCACGCACGACCGGAAAGAGCAGTTCACGCAGCGCATCACGGGTGAGGTTGTGTGCATAGTCCGCAGCTGGGCCGTGAAGGCGTTCATAGAGCGCCCTCAGGCAGGCCACGACCAGCTCACGGCGGGAGCTGTTCAGAGGCCGGAAGAACTTGCAGCGTTCGTTCTCGAAGAAGGCGGCCGCGGTCATCGGGCGCCTTTCTTCGCCTCAGGCGCTGGGTCGCCAGGTTCTACCTGAAGCTTCTTGGCATACAGCCTGACCATCACTTCGAACATGTTGGTCAGGCTGCGGTGCTCTTCGGCGGCGCAGCGCTCCCAGAGGTCGCGGACCTCGGGGGTCATCTTTAGTGTCGTCGCGGAGGTCTTGGATTTGGGGCGTGCCATCGGTTCAGAGGTCCTTTCAGCGGGATAGCGAAGCGCCTTATATACCTAACGGATATACGTTATCAGGGTGAGACTGCTTCGGCGTCCTTTGAACTGGTGGAGTGGCGGCGACGGATCGAAAGAACGATTGCGCTCGAGGGCCAGTACCCGCAAAGAGCGAAATGTTGGGTGCTGGCCGGCTCACCGGATGAGCCACTACTGCGCGACCAAGCAGCGGTAGCCGCGCAGTGCGGCTTCCAGAGTGGTTCCATGCTGAAGTCCGGGCTTCCGATGTTCGACTGTGTTCGACATGTCGCCGCACATCACTCCCGTCTTTGGAACCACAGTTGGCACTGCCGCCCGAAGAGCGCTGCCGATGGCTTGGGGTGATCCACAAGGACAAGCGCGCCAGGTCCAAGCTGTTCGCGGCAATGACATGCATAAGGCTGCTGATTCGGGCGATTGACCCAACTTCGTTCCCGCGTACCCGCTGGTTTCGCTGTAGGCTGCCGGGTTAGTTGAGGGCTGGGAGAGTCTGCCGCTGTGGTCCGCATAGGGTGCGGCCTCCAGGTGTGCTACGCCCCCTGCCTTCGCTGGCCGCGCCGTGGGACCGGCCCATCTCGGCACCAGTCCCTCTTCGTCAAGCGGAGGTTGCGCTCCACGTCTGCGGCGACTTCAAGGCAGCCAGCTTCTCGAAGAACAGTGTGCCGTGGTGCAGCGGCATGCCCTTCATGCTTTCCAGGCGACCGGAGCCACCGGCGTAGCGGACTTGGGTCGTTACGACAACAGCGACATCCATCGCCTTGAGCTCGTCGAGAAGCTCCTGAATGTGGGCTGCCAGGTGTGGCTCATCGATGGGCTCTTCGGCACCTTCGAACCCTTCGGTCGGCTTGCCGAACGGCCCAGCGCTGAGCTGCAACAGCTCCACGTACTCCTGCAGCGACTCGGCGATGCGGTTCACCTCGTTGAGCTCGGCACCCTGCAGGCGCTCGCCGAAGATGCGGCGCCACACATGGGTCTGCTTGAGGGCAGTCAGGAACGTAGCTCCGTCCTCGATGCGGTACCCGATGCCATCCTGCTTCTCTTCCGGGAGCAGGGCGTTGGGGCTGGCCAGGCCGAGCGCGCCCGACAAGAGCGGAACGGCGGACTCATGGGCGAAGCCGTACTTTCGGATTCGCTGAACAGCATTGAGGGCGAGGCCCGACAGCGACGCGAGCTGCTTCGGCGAAAGATTCGCTTCTCGCATCGCGACGTCGAGTGCTGCCTTGCTGACGGGGAAGTGGTTCTCGACGTCCTCGGCCCGCTGCACGCCAGTCATGACTCGGCCGAAGTGCTGGGTTGCGTTGCCGCCATTCATGCGGCGCAGCCGCGCCAAGCGGGTCAGCAGGCCGTTCAACTGTGCCGGCGCCAGGCCTCCAGGCACGTGCCGTTGGTCGGTGTTCGAGGTCCACAGTGGCTTGAGCTCAATAGGCCCTTGGTCAGAGTCGAAGCGCAGAACGTCACCAACCAGGACTGTGTTCGGGAGCGCCCGAAAGCTGTCGAGTACAGGCAGCAGCTCCAGGTCAGCCCAGCACGTCACAACGTCGCCGGTTTCGACGCGCCGCACCTCCGGGCAGAGGTAGTAGTGCGGAGGAAGCGTCGTACTGCGCATGGAATTGACGACCAGCAGGCCTGGGTAGGTGTACTCCAGGGTGCGAATGAGGCGGTCGCAGAAGGCCCGCGACTCCGTGGGAGGCAGTTTGCCGAGCTCAGTTCGGTCGCCCAAGCCCGCAAACCTGCAGAGCCGGAAATCGAGCCACGGCGCCGTCGGGTGCTCGAACTCGACCACGAGCATTTGCTCTCCGATGCCCAGGGTTGCGAGCGCCACCGCCTCTGCCGTCGGCCAGGCTGCCTCCAGCAGCTTGAGCAGGTGATCGGTCGCTTCGGACATCGAGGGGAACAGCTGGATGCCGCCTGCTTTCTCGCCGTCCATGCTGGTCAACAGGCCGTAGTGAACGCGCTCCTGATGGGCGTCGAAGGGCAGGTCGGCCTGGAGCTTTCGCATCCAGTTCGGCTTGCCGCACATTCGAGCAAGTGCCTCGAGCGCGTTGCTGTGCTTGATAACGACGCCATGGGCGGCGAGGGCGGCGACTAGCTTGCGGCCAAGTAGTTTGGACTCGCCCGGCTTGTGCAACTCGATGGAGCGGCAAACGTTCTGAGCCGCGGTGTCGGACAGCGGTTGCTCGCGCGCAGCGAGGAACTCGCGCAGACGCGCCGCCTGTTCCGGGAGAGAGAGTGTCGAGACGATAGAAGCCACGGGGTGTTCCTTCCGTAGGTTGGGCCTGCGGAACTCGCGGGTGGCGCTGCGCGTTGCCGTGCGAGCCCACATCGGACCTCACGGAGGAATCACTCGTAGCCGCCGGGCGGCTGGTCTCGCTCGCCGGATTTAGCCGTGCCGCTTTCGCGGTGCGCAACTGACAGGCCCCGGGGTGGCCTTGGTGCGGATTGAGCCACGACGACGGGTGGTCTGTCAACGTGCCACCTTCACGCCCACTTCTGCCCCGTACTGCATGCGGTGACTACCCGCTGGTGGAGCGCGCACCCGGCTCTGCCGCGTGAAGCCGCGCGCCCGTTCGTACCTCACGCTCTTCGGGATCCTTGGGCGCGGGGGCTGGGGCATGTCCTCGGACGGGTAATCGCCTTGATCGACAGCGTCAGTAATCAGATGCCGGATGCGCCGCTATTCCTGACTAGCATTGTCGTCCTGTCATGTGGTCTGAGCGCTGGTCTGCCGACCAGAGGATTTGGCAGCCACTGGCCGGGGTATGACTCGCTCTCCCGCGACGACAAAGAGGCCAAAGTCTCGGCTGAGCATCTGCGAGTGCTGCAATTTGGCAGTCGCTGGAACCTGGTTTTGCGGCTTATTGGCATGAAGCAGATTGCGGCGCCCATCGGTGCCGATGGTCGACCCGCCAAAGGTGGTTGGGGCGGGGTTGAGTCGGAGGCTCACAAAGCATTGAAGCGGTATGTGCTCGGTCATCCGCAACTGCTCAGTGCGGCGGCTGACTGGGACGCGCAGGAGGAATTCGCACTTCGCTCAGCTGACGAACTGGACGTGATGTTCAGGCCGGACCGTATCTGGATCGGCGTCGAGGTTAAGTCCAAGGTCTCCGACGGCAACCCCAACGACTACGAACGAGGGATCTAGCAAGCGGTGAAGTACCGCGCGGTGCTGGAGGCAAAGGCGCACATTGACCAACCACACGATCCGCCTGAAGTTCACGTGGTGCTTGTGCTTGAACGGCAACCCCCCCTGAGTACCGTGGGGTCGCAGGCGCTCTCGGCGTGAAAGTAGTCGAACGGGTGTCTGCCGAAGACGACACAGCGACGCACAAGTAGCATTTCCACATTGGCCTCGTTCTGCGCCAGTGGGCGGATACGGTTCAGGCCTCGTGGCCTTCGGCGGCTTCTGACGCCCTTGCGATATTTCGTTGCGGCGTGGACTATGTCGGAAGATGGCTGCCGACTTGTTCCCTCGCGCTGACTCGCTGCTGGACTGGCTTCCAGGGGAGTCCCTTTTCAGCCTGTGCAGCAGGCACCACAGGCTATGGGGACACAGCCTCTCCTCGCGCTCAACCGAGAACCTGTTTGGCGGTAGCCGACTGGGGACGCAACACGACTTCCCCAGTGCGCTGGACAACTTTGCCGCTCGGACAGAGGGGCGGCTTGGGACTGCCCAAGAGACCGCTCGCGACCGGACACTGCTTCGTTTCTATCGACCTTTCCTGCCTCAGTCAGAATTGGACCACGTCATCTGGGCGATGCGCGGCCCAGCCGTTGCACACCTCAAGTTTCGCTTGGGCCTGTTGACCAGTCGCTTCAGGGCCAACCACCCCTTGAAGGCTTGCGCGGCCTGCATGCAGAACGACCTTGAAGAGCATGGCTGGGTCTACTGGCACCTCGTTCACCAGTTTCCGGGCGTTTGGTTCTGTCCTACGCACAGCGTGCCTCTGCGTACATCACGGCTCAAGTCGACCGGCGTTGAGCGCTTCCTCTGGCACCTCCCAAGAACGACACAACTGGTTGACTCGTGGCCGCCTAGCAATGCCGATCCAAGCGCGGCGCTGTTGCGCCTGTCCAATCTGACGGTCGCTCTGGTGGGGGCCGACCGTGAAGTCGGGTGGCTGGGTGCGGACTTGGTACAGAGCACGCTCCGAGCGCGGCTCAGGGAGCGAGGGTGGTTGACGCCTTCCGGGAACACCCGACTGACTGAAGCGGCCAACGACTACCTCCAGCATTGCTCACAACTTCGTGGGCCTGAGGAGCTAAGCGGCCTCCCTGCCACGAACGATGAAGCTAAGGTGCAAATCGGACGGTTGATCAGACCTTTGCGCTCGGGCGTCCACCCCATCAGATTGTTGGTGGCCATCGATTGGCTCTTCAGCGACGCCAGTGACTTTCAGGCGATGCACACAATGCCTCCCGGTGCCGCAGTTGAACCAAGCGCAGCTGACGGCGTGCGCCAGGGGGAGGATGTGGCGAAGGACGACGCGCGCCGCATGCAGCTGGCCGAGCTGTTGAAGTCGGGGGCGTCGGCGACAGCAGCGGCAAAGCAGCTCGGCATCGATGTTGCGACGGCCATGGCTTGGGCCGCTTCTGGCGGTGTTCAGGTGCGGCGGCGGCCCAAGGTACTGAAGCCAGCGGCGCGCGTCTCGTTGGTGCGATGCCTTCGCCGAGGCATGGACAAGGTCGATGCTGCCGGGCGCCACGGCATCTCCGTCGAGACCGTCACACGCCTCTTGCACACGGAGGTCGGTTTGCATGCGGCGTGGAAGGCCGCCAGGACCGCAAGGGCGCAGCGCATGGCTCGCGCTGCCTGGACAAAGCTGCTGATGGCCCATCCGGGCATCGGCGTGAAGGTGCTGCGATCAATGGATCCGGCCAGCTACGCCTGGCTATACCGGAACGACCGGCCTTGGTTGACGGAGCACACACCAGCCAATGCCGCGGAGATGACAACACTTCGGCAGAGCCCAGTGCGATGGGACGAGCGGGACCGGTCGCTAAGCGTGGAGGTAGAAAAAGCCGTGGAACGCCTTGCGGGATCTGGCCGGAAGTTGCAGCTTTGGCAAATCTTCCAGGCGGTTCCCCAACTCAAACCCAAGCTCGCCGTGCTGCACCGACTGCCACTGACTCAGCAGGTTCTCGAGAGGGCGCTCGGGCGACGTCTGGCCCGCAAGCCACCCGACATGCTTCAACTGGAGCCACCAGCCACTTGAATGCAAGAGAATGCGGATATGTATCGTGATATGCTTTATGCATGTTAGATGCAGCCACTGTCGCGCGCGCCCTCAGGGCAGGTGAAATCTGCCGGGAGCATGGGATCACGCAGGCTCAGATCGCCGAGGCGGTCGGCGCCAGCCAGTCGCAGGTGAGCCGGATCCTGTCCGGGCACGGACTCCGCCAGTCCAGGCTCCTTGAGGAGGTCTGCCTCTACATTGAGCGATTTTCTGGCGGCGTCACAGCGGATGCCGTTCGAGGCAACGCTGAACTCGTCGAGGCGATTCAGGCGGCCTGGGATGGGTCGGCATCGCACGCCCGGGCACTGTCGACAGTCATCCGCTCGCTCTCGTTGCTGAGCCCAAAGGGCGATGCCATCAGGAAGGCGGGCAGCGATGATTGAGGCAGACCTCATCCGGCTGGAGGCGCTGCCAGATGAGTTTGACAGTTCCTACTTGGGCGCGGTGATGCGATGCAACGGCTATCGCACGGCTCCCGAGGCCGTCCAGGCCATGACTCGCTGGGCTCGGCGCCACGAGAACATCCAAGAAGACATCACCTGTGTCGAACTGTTGAGCCGAGTGGCCGGCATCGAGCCCGTTTCCTTTGTGCGGCAGCACACCACTCTGCCGTTCAGGCGCGGAATTACCTCCTATCAGCACTCACTTGAACACGGGAGTCCGGCAAATCGGCAGATCCTGCGCCTTTCAGCGATGCGAGTGGCCCGCCAAGGAGCCTACCTCTGCGAAGACTGCGTCAAGTCGGACCAGGTAACCCTCGGTCGCAGTTACTGGCGACGGGCGCATCAGCTTCCGGGCATCTATTGGTGTGCCAAGCATCGACTGACGCTCCGATTGGTCGAGGCCGAAGACGCTTTTCTTGCTGCACCTTCGGCATGGCTTCCTGAATCCCAGGAGCTCGGACAACCATGGGTCCAAACCTCGAGCCGTCACCCGATGATTGAGCGCTTTGCACAAGTCTGCCTTGGCCTTCTTGATACGCGCAAACCCATTGCAGTCCGGGCTGCACGCAACGTATTGCAGGTGCCAGCACGTCAAGCCGGACTCCGCATGCACGCCAGCGGCAAGAAGACCTGCACTGAACCCTTGCTCAGCGACAGGATCGCATCGGCTTTTCCCTCCGAATGGCTTGAGACGATTCTTCCTGGACTAGCCAGCAAACCGACCGGCGCCATCGTGAGCCAGGTCGACGGCGTCCTATGGATGTCCAACTCGGCATCCTCTTCAGTCGCCTACGCGATGGCGGCTTGCGTGCTCTTCGGGTCTGCAGACGAGGCGCTGCGCAAGTTCATGGCGGCAGACAAGAACCATGCGATAACTCCGCAGAAGGATGCTGCGCCAGCCGGTCCGGACGTCGATGCGCTTCGTGCCCTATACATCAAAGGCCGGGGCAGCTACGGCTTGGCGAATCGCTCATCCGGAGGAGGCCAGTACCGCGTCCGCAAATGTCTCGGCGAGATCGGGCTGCCCACAATGGCTTTGAAAGGGGGCAGATCAATGCTGACCGCCGCGCGGGCCTTGCTGCTCGAAGAACTGGACCTTATGGAGTCGGCTCAGGCTGGCGGAGTTACCGAAGGCGAGCTCTTGGAGCTGATCAGGCGAACGGCCGCTCCTTTGATCGCTGCCCTGAAAGAAATGGACACAGCGGACGCGACCCCTGGGCGTGTGACGCGACGGCGCCCATCCATGCCCAATTGCGTCAAAAGTCCCCGTGCGACGTCGGGCCGGACACGAAGGCAAGAGGCAACCAGCTAGCCTTGCCGGCGCTGATCACGACGCCAGAGGCTGCCCAACGCGACTCCAGAATCGCGACCAGACGGTCGTGTCCTGCGATACCAGATCTTCGTACCCTCGCATGCGATTCGGGTCCTTGCTTCGGATAGCTGCTATGGCCGGTGCGAGCGGGCCGAGATAGGTCTGGGATGCCAAGACGAAATCGGCCTTCGTCAATCGATCTTCTGGGCGCTCCAGCGCGAGCCGATTGGCTGAAACCCACAGGGCCACAATAATGCGCTGAATCCCGCCGGACAACTCCAGTATGAGTGCGGCAAGCTCGTCGTCAACCGCGATCTTCTCCTTCGTGTATTGAAAGCGACCCAGTTGGCCGAGAAATCGGTTCCCGTACTCTGGATCATCGCAGCGATCGAAAAGCGCCAACGAATGGTAGCCGCCCGTTGCAAATCGCTCCAGGGTACTGAGCCGTTTAGAGAACGCCCCGATTCCGTCCGAAGTGCCCGAAACGAGAACAGCTATGCCCGCGTTGTTGATCAGATCCAGAATCCACTTCAAACACCGGTCCTCAACAACGCTCAGTTCAGGCGTCCCGTCCTTCCCGGCCCGACGCCGGCGTTGCTCCAATGTGGCTATCTTGAAGAAGTTCTGGACTTCGTCTAGATGCAGGATTCCCAGAAAGTGTGCCTTAGCAACCTGAAGCCATTCGTTGAGTTGCTCCAATGGATTCTTAAATCTATCACGTTCAAGCAGGAGATCGAATCGAGTACTTCCAGTGACTCTCTGCCATTCCCTCATCAGACCCCGCGCGAGATCCTCTGCAGAGCCCGACGGTGGAACATCGATCGACAAGTGTGTGACCTGAAGGTGAGCATCTTTGAAGCCAGGTAGGTGCGTGTGCAGATAGGTGTGATGGCAGTAAAGGTTGAGGATTCGCCGAATGCATTGCGTCTTCCCTGTTCCAGAGGGGCCGTCCACCGCAGAAGCGTGAGGCGGTATGCCAGGATAACTGCGTAAGCGCAGTTCACCGCTGATGTCGCCAAAGGTTGCCGGCGAGCGAGGGTCACGGTAGCCATAGCTGGACCGAATCATCAAGTCGATCGTCTCGAATATGCGCCCTTCCTCAAGTGGTGGTACGTGGAAGTCTTTCAGTTGCATCAAGTAGTGCACGCGAATATGTCGCGGCACCTCCTTCAAGTTCCTGGGCCTTTTGGGTAAGTCGATCAACTGCTTTAACGCTTGCTCTCGAGAGAGAATGGAACCCAGCGGAGTCTGAAGAGGGTTGCCCGCATAGGGGCCAAGAATGAGTTGGTCAGTCATTGGAGTCGTCCCCCGTATTTGTAGCGGCCAAGAGCGCATCCATCATGGCTTCGTGTTGCCGATAGTTTTCATCTCGCAAGTCATCAGCGGTCTTTGATTCGGAATTTTCGGCTCCACGCTGTGCGGCAACCTCAAAGAGACGCGCTTCGGTGAAGGTGGGTGCTTTTCCAGTCGCTCGAGCCATCGCTTCCGCGGTCAGCACCTTTGCCTGGTCAATCAGTGCCGTCCTGCGCGCGAGGAAGTCGATGGCGTGCATCTTGTTGACGTGCCTGACGCCTGGTTGGGCCATGGTCTCCAAAGCGAAGAAGTCCATAAGCTCCTCATAGGAGGCCTCGGGTGCGACCTTTGATTGGGGGCTGAGCTTCAAGCGTAGAAGTCCTGCCCCGACGGAATCGGGAGTCCAGATGCGGCCCATGGCGCCAGGGTAGTGATAGACGGGAAGATTCCATCCCCCGCAATTGCGCGCGATGGCTGTCCATTGCGCGGCTTTCACCTCCTCCGACGAGTAGTCGTTCTTGAGAAAGCGAACGCAATCTCTGCGGACACGCCCTGTGCGGCGAGGCAGGAGTTCTGTGATGAGATCAGCCTCCTCGATCTGGCGCCTGAAGCCAATAGCCATTTCAAACCCCATGCGCCACAGTCCAGCCGGGGATGGTTGGCATCCCGCCGCAAACATGTGCGCATCGACCCGGTGCCGTCGACACGCGGTAAGGTTGTACTCGGCGAAGAGGTCGTGAAGAAATTGAACGTACTCAGGGAGCGTCAAAACGCTGTCATTGGGGTCCACGCGGCGAAGCTCAAGCTCTTGCCGCCGAAAGTCCATTGCGCCGGGCACGAATAGAAACTGCGCATCTTTTTCGATGCGATGGAGTACCTCTGCCAAGCCCTTGAGGTCGCCCCGATACGGCATGGCGATGCCGGTATGAGGGATGAGCTTCATGGCGGTTTGACGCGCCCCTTCTGAAAGGTACTCGCCGCGGTCACACATCAGCTCGTAGCACAGAGATGGGTGCGGATCCAATGTCAATATTGGCTGGTACCCCCAGGTTTCGCCGAGAAGAGCGGGGTCTGCCGACGAGTTGAACAAAGAAACTTTCGCGGTATTCCAGCTAGGGCCCGTAAGGCAAACATAAAAACCGACGACAGCAGTCGACCAAATGTCCACAATGATGTAGACAATGGGCCTGCCAATGATCCAAGCTCGGTTAAAGGAAGATCTCAAGTAGATATCCCCAACCGTGGAATCAATGGCCCATTGGCTTCCGGGGCCCGGCACATCTTGCCAATTGCGCGCAATGAGGCCCCGCAGCGCGCTATTAAAGTGTCGCTTCGTCGTCTTCTCCAGCAGCAATTGGAGTTGTGACTTTCCTTCGGTCAGTACACGCTGAATTTGTCGATCGTTAGGATACGTTCCGATGACGGGTTTGATCAACTCGATCTTCCCATCGACATCTTTGCCCTTTCCAACGAAAGCGCTGGACACGATGCGGGTGCAGCGCTTTGGCCACTTTGGTTTCGGCTCGGGGATGAGTTTGTCGGCGGCTCGTATTGCGGCCGCCCACTCGATGCTCATGCCCGGTTGCTCTGGAGAATAGTCCTGCCCGTAGGCACGATTAGTCATTTGCCGAGCAGTCAGCCTGCCTGCCTTCTTACGTACGCCAGGAATGACAGGTCTAGCCTTTCCAGGCCCGCCACAGTTCTGGTAACCTGTTCTGAGGCTTGATTCGATGTATCCAAACCGGCAGAGGGTAGACCACTGTTTGTAAACAAATGGTCGACTGACGCCGGCGTTTGTCATTGCTTGCCTGACAAGTCCGCCCAAGCTCCCATGCACGAGGATGCTCTCCTGCATTTGTTTGACGTCTAGAAAGCCTGCCATTGCTATCACGCGGATTTCGTAGTCGCGCTGATCTGGAGTCTTCTCGGCCTCCGAATACGCGCTCGCAAATACATGAACCTTTCGTTCGATCTGCAATTTCTGGACTACACGCTCCTTGGCCAAGCGAACGATGTCGCTTCGAATCATCCAGATAAGTCGACCTACCAGGGGAGGTGGACTGCCCTTCTTTTTCCTTATTGCCTGCCGCGGCGTACCTTGTTCATCCTTGCGAGACTCGGTCTTGGCGCTATCGGGATCCACTGAAGCGCCGGAATCGCCGCCACCTTCTAAAATGGCAGCGGACTCTGCGCGCGGCCGTCCGCCCTTGCCGCGTCTGTTCGGCGCATCCGCCTGAATGAGTACCGTCACAGTCCGGTCAATGTCCGGCGCATCCAGGACGACCCGGTAAATGCCAGGCTCGTGCGAAGTCGACGGTTCTCCTTCCTTCAGGAGCCGGAAGGTGGCGTTATGGATCAAGAAGTCCATGCCGACCGCCTGGAAGCAACTGGATTGAGGGCTCTGAACTCATCCTGAGGCATGAGATTGAGAGGGCGGTGCGGTCGCCAGTCCCGCCGCAGGTCCAGAGGCAACTCCCCGTACCATACGGTCTGCCAAAGCGAGCGCTGTGCAGACTCCATACTTCCCTGAATCGAGGCGATCGCATGGAGCACGTTGATCTGTGAGTGGCCGCCAAGCTGATGGGCGACTTCAATGGCAGTGCGGCGCTCTTTCTCAGAGGCCTCTCCATCGAGTGCCCAGCAAGCAATCCTTCGAATCGTCAGTACAACTTCGGGTATCGACTGACCCGGGGTGATGAGTAGCCAGGTAACCCCCCGGCGCGCCCAGTACTCACGTTCAAGGTTGAGGAGTTGAACCTTCCTGGGGTCGGCATCAAATCCGGATGGCTTGTACGCAATGGCAAGCAGTTCTCGTGGTTGCCCAGGAGCTTTGAAGACCAGCACGAGGTCAGTGGTCAGAGTCCAGTAGGCCTCTTGCCCGCCGCCGTACACCTTGGGGTGGCGCATACCCAACTCTCTTGCAATATGGAGAGTGCCCGGAAGAAGCCACTTTGGGTCTCGTTCGCAGTACGCTGACAGGAGGTGAGGCGCCGGATCTACGGACAGCTTGCACTGCTCCAGGCAGTCATCCAAGTTCGGCAGCATCGTTGCAAAGAGCTGCTGGCCCAGTTCGCCATCGGACAACAGATGTCGCAGTCGTCCGCGCCACTTAAGCAAGTGACTGCGGCCTGAGCTTGCAGGGTCACCGCGGGTCACCTGATGCCATGGAAGGGCGTCTGCGTGGATGCCTGTGCCGCGACCCTGGCGGTCAAACCGTGCCAGGACTTGCGGGGAGAAGCGCTTGGTGGTTTTCATGGGCTCCCCATGTGGCTCGAGGCGATTCGAGACCACAAGAGCGGGACGCCACCTGGCTTCGCCTACTGCGCACCCGGAGGAGCTCAAGTCCGGTCGGGGCTTGCGCTGAGGGTGCCAGGACGGAGGTTGGATCAGCGTCCAAGGGTGTTCGCGGCTTAGGCGCGAACGAATCCAACCCGAGTGGCCCTGACCTGATAACCTTCGTTCTGCCGGTTGCGAAGGCGGTTTGTCTGAGCTACCCGGACGGCGGGGCTTCGAAAGGGGTCTCGCCGTTCGTTATTTCATGGCTTCCTCCGTCAAACATGTCCTGATTGCTGCGACGTGCCGGGCCGAGAGTTGATTGCCAAGTCGCGAGATATCTCGGATGAGGTCGGCGACGTGTCGAGGTGTAGCGCGGCTGACCCGAAGGCCGAGCGACTGCCTTTCTGCACGGGCGGTGTGATTGAGCAAGTCTGCCTCTGGCGCGTTCGGGCCCAGCGCTCGACTCAGTCGACGCAGTACTTCGCCTGCTGGAGGCGGTCGTCGTCCGTTCTCGATCTCGCTGACGATTGAGAAGGCGACACCAGCCCGACGCGCAAGCTCTCGTTGCGTCAGGGATCGTCGGGTTCGCGCGTCGAACAGGATCGCGCCAAAGGATTTAGAGTCTCGTCGCGCGGGCGAGACAACCCCCGCGGCAGAGGACTCCGCTTTAGGTTTCAGGTCAGTTTTTTTGTGCACGCAATGAGGACGGAAATCCATCCCACTGTGCACAGTCTCGGCACACAGGTCTAGGCAGAAACGCAGGTACGTTTTCCGTACCAAGTCCCCGCTGCAGGGCGTTTACGATGGCGCCTGTCATGTATACCGACCTTGCCGTCTTCTCCAACGCGTTTGACTGCGCCACGGATCTGCCAGTTGTGCATTTGGTTGGTCCGAACCTAGCGAGCTTGACCAAACGTGAGGCAGCACGCCAGATCGAACGATGGCAGACCCAGGCGTTGACGCAGGCTCTCTTCAACTCGTGGCAGGTGTGTAACGGTTACCAGCTTGAGCAGAAGCTGATGATAGAAACCTCTCACCTCGACTTTCAGATTGATCGACCGCGGTTGTTCCATCGCATGTTGGCAAGAGGTGAGCCGGCGGTTGCGCGCGAACTTGCTCGGAGCGACTCGAGCAGCGCACCGTGGATACGGCGGGCCCTGTCGCGATCTCCTGAAGTAGAAGACCTTTTGTACGAGCCTACATGGAGACTGCTCGATCCGTCGCCCATGAGCTACATTGAGTGGCATCGGTCTGCCGAGAAGACGCAGCAACTCGGCATGTCGGTGCTGGATCAGCAGGAGAAGTTCGCAGCCTGGATTGTGGAATTGCCGATCGATCAGAAAGGTAGTGAGGCCTTGGAATACTTCATTCCCCGATCCCATGGTTCATCAAGATGGGGTCTGCTTCTGACGCTGCTTCAACTTCGCCGGTGGGAGGTACACGGAAATCTGATCGCCTACTACCTCCAGTTACTCGAGCTAATGGAGCGATGCAACGTTCCAGTCCCAGATCCGCACTTCGCGTTCATGCTCCCAGCACTCAAGGGATACTTGACTTCGTGCTTTAGCCGGATTCATGTGGGACCTACCAACCCTGGCAACGTCGAGTACCAACTCGCCAGACTCATAAGGGCAAGGAAGGAGTTCATCGTGGTCAGGGGAGATTTGGCAAGTGGGGAGCCGAGCGTCACTCGCTAAAATGAAGCAGGCTCACTGCCGACGGTCTTTGACATCGGCACCGCAGACGAGTCGTGAGGAGCACTTCGACCAACGAGTGCGGCGTGATTGCCGACTCTAGTTGCGCGGCCGTGGCACCATTACGTCGATCACGCAGTGGATCCAATACGCCGATCCGCGGATGGCTCCTACATGCGGATCACGGACTGGCTCCTATATGGCGGTCGGTGACACCGTTCTCACAGGTCGATCTCTTCGACTTCAGCCGGCCGTGCGCGACTGCTGCCACTGCTGCGCCACCGCGCTAGCCTGCGAAGCCTGCTTCGAGCGTCTCGAGGTAGCGCAGCACGTCGTCTGAACGTCCTTGCCTGACAAGTGCCTCGGCGGTCAGCCCGTCGAACACACCGATTCGATCAGCGAAGTACCACGACGCGGCTTTATGGAGATCTCCGCTCAACAATGCTGCCGCGCGGATCACCGCAAGCGCTTCGTCCAGACGGGCTGTCATACGCCAACTATGCCACCGCAGGGCATCGACGGCTCGCCAAACAACGTAAAGGCTGGGCAAGAGGGCACACCCGCCGCAGGACAGCAGAGGTTGGAGCGCGCATCTGGATCAAAGGCCGAAAGATGTTTTCACGATGGGTCCGCTATGCAGGCACGGAGCGCGTGCTTCAGACTGGGTGCAGCCAAACAGGGTTGGCGGTCGAGCGGCCGCTTTAGGCGCAAGCGGTCACACCCGGCCTTTCACTATCGATGACCGCTGCGCGTCCGGAACCGGTCACCCGCCTGCTGCCGCCGGCCTGGCAGCGGGAGAACGACCGCTGCTGCGCTGAGCGACAGGCAGAACCCGACCCGTTGCGGTTGCAGCCGCTGCCGAATTTGTCGCCCGGAAGCTGCCGGGCGAATCCACACCCGAGCCCCCTAAGGAGCGCGCTCAGGCCGCGGCAGGTCTTTTCGGATACTCATCGCATAACCTTCGGTCCACCACAAGCTGGTCTGAAGGTGCTGACGCCGCAGTCCGCCATGCCCGAGAATGCGCTCCTAGAGTCGAAACTCTACGCCGACATAGACGGCTTCAGTGTTCAGGCCGTCGCGCTCTGCGGGGCTTACAACCGCCAAGGCGCTGGTCTACCTGTGCCGCAGCGGCCCTGCGTTCTGTACAGTTGAGTTGCCCTGAGCTTGACTGGGTTCTTCCAAATCAACAGTGGAGATAGGAATGCGTCAATTGCTAGCTTTGGGTGTTCTTTACACGTCCTCCACCTGTGCGATGGGGCAGACGGTCATTGGACTAATTTGC
This sequence comes from Rubrivivax sp., assembly GCA_027489455.1. Taxonomy (GTDB): domain Bacteria; phylum Pseudomonadota; class Gammaproteobacteria; order Burkholderiales; family Burkholderiaceae_C; genus Rubrivivax. Next base: position 44,933 of record JAIXZR010000028.1, read on the forward strand.
TATTTTCCAGATGCTTCGGCTGCTGGCGTTCGCACTTGGCCAGCTACCACCGAGACGTTTTATGTTGACCAGAGTAAGTCATGGACAGTCACTGATGAATTTTATAAGGCAAAGTCGAAAACTGACGAGGGAGAAGTATCTATTTCAATAGACAGAATGACCGGAATAGCCACTCTCAGCATCAAGAAAAAGTACGAGAGCTGGAACTCCCGGGCATCTGAACCGTGCAAGCGGGTTGATCCGGCAGTTAAGAAGTTCTGAGAATTTCACATGAAAGTCGCACTGCTGGTATTCCTAGTGATCCCTGGTCTAGCTCTGGCGCAGCAGACCGTCCCTCTTCGATACCGCTTGCTCAGCGCACCGCTGTTCCCCGCCTCATATCAGCAATGTTCCGCACTCGCGCAGTCGTTTCAAATCGAAATTCAAGAGCTTAGCCGAGCACATGATCAATGCTTGAGTGGAAAACCAACAGCACGAGAGGCAGGAGGAAATTGCTCAAATGCAGCTTGCCAGGGCTTGCATACTGCGCGAGATGATGCTCAAGCACTTTCGAGCAAGGAGGTTGCACTTTGTGGTCAGCGCGTACAACAAGCAGCTCTTGAGGAGCAGCGAAAGCGGCAAGTTAAACTTCGACAGCAGCAAGATCGCGATGAAAGAGATCGAGAACGGGGAGCGCGTGATGCCGCGCGTGACGCACGAGAAATTGCTGCGCACCAGCGCCGTGACCAAAGAGCCACGTTAGCGGATTCGAAACGGGCTGACACTCCAAGATCTAATGCGGCTGAGGCTAGTTACACCGAATCAAACGCTCCTGCCGATGCACCGTTGACCTATCAAGAGTTCCGCGAGCCGCCGAGACCTGCAATTCCTGCATCGACAGGCGAAAGCTTAAGCCAGGAGCAGAAGGAGACCTTGCGCGATACTGGTCTCGGAATGTTGACGGCTTACATTTCGCAGATCAATTTCACCTCAGTGCGTTCAGCTGTGGGACGAGCGGTCGGTGGTGCTATAACGAATCCCGTTTTAGAGATTGCCCAACCTTTCCTAGATGCCGAGAACTATTCGAGTATAAAGCAGACGGTCGAGGCTCAATTCAGACAGCGATTAACGGGCTCAACAAACGTGAGCCAGGCTCGTCTGCTAGCTGATTTGGAGAAGCAAGACCTCGCCGCCGCGCAGGCGGGGAAGCGGTGATGCGCTTCTTGGTTTGCGCTTTAATTTTTCTGCCGACTGTGAGCCTCGCAGTCGATTTCGAACGCGCGGAAGTGTGGAGGCCGTATTCGGTATGCATGGCCGCCTCTGTCAATGAATTAATCTTGCGCTCGTCTAGCGAAGAAAGCCCGCAACATGAAGCGCTCCCGGCCAAGCGAGCCGTGCAGCTTGCTAAGCGGGTGTGCTCAAAGTTTCGCAGCCAAGTGCTTAAAACCTACTCGGCAGATCGGGCAGACTTTCTTCGAAGGGAGGCTGCCCTAACCACTATCCTGGAAGACGCCGTCAGGCGCGGACGAGGACAGTAGGCATGCAAGCGGAGAGCATCGCAGTTGGCGCTCGCTCATCCCGACCAGGTTGGTAACCTCGCGCAGAAGAATACGATTCTTAAACGCCTTCTTTCTTCCCATGGGACCCCGAATACGGCCCTTGACGTCAAGTGAATCGGTTTTCACCAAAATAAGTAAACCCAAAGCGGTCGTAACTAGATACCCGCTGATGGCCGGCTTGGGCCAACGGGCGGGCCAGACTCACCGCCGAAAACCTGACCTTCGTGACGCCGCCGGAGCGAAATCTTCAAGCCGACGGTGAAGGACGGCTTGTGGCCGGCAGCGTGAGGTCGAGCCGGCGCCCGTTACCCGCCTGTCGAAGTAGGGGGTCGACTAATGAAACGTGGGCGTAGCTCAGTCCCTCAGGCCTACGATCGCCGAACTTCTCCGGAGCAGCGATGCCCACCCCAGCGATCACCGTCGAGGCGCTTCCCGCGGGCTATGGCGACTGCCTCCTGATCTCCTGTCCGGTCGGCCGGCGCACCTGGCGGCTTCTCATCGATACCGGCCCGGACGAATGCCTCCCCACCCTGGTGGATCGCCTGAAGGCGATTCCACTGAACGCCCACGGCCGACGCCGCATCGACCTGGCCGTCATCAGCCACATCGACCACGACCACATTGGCGGGGCAGCCAGGCTCTTTGCCGACACGTCGCTGAAGCTGGTATTTGGGGACATCTGGTTCAACGCGCCCAGCCGACCGGTGAGCAGGGGTGTCCGGGAAGGGGTAGGGCTTGCGGCGGTTCTCGGGGCGGCAGCGAGGGGCCTGCCCTGGAACCTTGCCTTCGGGGGGCGGGATGGAGTGACCGGCCCAGAGTTGTTTGCCGAGGTGCCGCGCAAGCGGGGGGAACCGCGGATCACGCTGCTGTCGCCGACCCGTCAGACGCTGGATGACCTCTACCGGGTGTGGGCCAAGGAACTTCCCAAGATGAAGGTCCCGCCCGAGCCGGAGCCCCTTGCCACGACAAGAAGCGGGCTTGACGTCGAAGCACTGGCCCGCAGCGTCACGCCGGAGGATCGAGCGCCTGCCAATGGGTCCAGCATCGCGTTCCTGCTCGAACACCGAGGTGCATCGGCGCTCCTGACCGCGGATGCTTTCCCGTCCGTCCTGCAGCGCGCCCTGGCCGCGCTGGCCGCCAGCCGACGCCAACCATTGCCCTGGACGCTCGACCTCATCAAGCTCAGTCACCATGGCAGCCGGGCGAACACCACGACTCAGCTGCTGGAGACGGTGCAGGCTCCGCACGTTCTGGTCTGCACGAACGGCGCGATCTTCGGCCACCCGAATCAGGAAGGGATCGCACGCGTGGTTGCCAGGGGCGCGCCCGGCCGCGAAGTGTGGTTCAACTTCAGGACCCCGCGCACAGCGATCTGGGGCAGTGAGTCACTGAAGGCGCGCTATCGCTATGTCGCAAGGTTTCCTGCTGCCGCAGGCGCGACGACCACGGTTCACTTGTCCGCCAAGACGTAGAGTACGAACGGCCGGGGCCAATCGCGCCGTCTGGCCTCAAGCGGCTAGCGTCTGGGTCACACGCGATGCATGAAATGCCACCCCGGCCGATCCGATCAACGCGGTCGGAGCAGCCTGACGTTCTCGATCAGATCTCAGTCTGTTCGGAGATCTCCAGTGCGTCGTCCACCTCGATGCCGAGGTATCGCACCGTTGACTCGAGCTTGGAGTGACCCAGCAGCAACTGGACCGCGCGCAGGTTTTTCGTACGCCGGTAGATCAGCGTCGCCTTGGTTCGCCGCATCGAGTGTGTCCCGTACTCTGCCGGATCCAGGCTAAGCTCCTCGACCCAACCTTCAAGGATGCGAGCGTACTGCCGCGTGCCCAAGTGCGGTGAGGCGTGAATGCGGCTGGGGAAGACAAAGTCGTCGGACTTCAATCTGGCCTGCTTGATCCACTTCTGCACCGCCTCGCGGGTGGCCGCCGTGATCTCAAACTGCACCGGGCGCTGCGTCTTGTGCTGCTTCACCATGGCGCGAGAGGCGACTTGGTCACCGTGGCAGATGTCCCGGACCTTGGTGCTGACGAGATCGCAGCCGCGCAGCTTGCTGTCGAGGCCGAGATTGAAGAGTGCGAGCTCACGAACCCGGCTCTCCATCTGCAGGCGAAGCCGGAGGGCCCAGATGTCCTTCAGCTTGAACGGCGCCTTCTGGCCGACAACCTTGCCTTTGTTCCACGGCTCGCGATGAACAGCGCTCGAAATGGATTCCATGATGGACGCCCATGAAGTTGAGGGTCCGCCAAGATGCGCCGGTCCGTCGTTGCACACCTTGTCATGAGTCAAATCAGCCGCGCGACGCCGGCAAGGGTCCGGTGTCGGCTTTGAGGTACCGCCTGGTACTCACGCTGCCGGCCACTACCGGTCGGTCGCCCCGCACGCCCAGTCGTGGCCACGGCGAGCACCTGAACGACAGGTTTCCGGCGACGAGTCTGGGCCAGTCTTCGGCTCGTCCCGGCCACAAGCGGACCTAGTCGCGAGCGTGAAAGATCGGTCGTTCGCTTGCTCGACACCGTCCTTCGGCGCTTAGGCACAGTTTGCGCTATCGTTTACAAGGTGAATTTCAGCAAGCTCCTTCGTTCGCGCCTGATCGGCATCTTGTCGGTGGCTTTGCTGCTATCGCAGATCGCCTTGGCTGCTTACGCCTGCCCGGCAGTTGGCGAGCGGGCCGACTCAGCCGACATGGCAGCAATGGCGGGGATGCCTTGCGCTGAGATGATGGCGGCCGGGCTGCCGCTCGACCCCGATCAGCCGACGCTGTGCATGCAGCACTGCCAGTTCGGCTCGACCACGCAGGTCGTCGACCACGTACCGGCGGTGTTCGCGCCGGTGACGGCTTTCCCCGCGCTGCTCACCGTCTCTGGCGATGACCGGCTAGACCTCGGGCTGAGGTCCTGGGCCGAGGACGAGCGCCTGCGTGACCGACCTCCGCCGCTCGCTCTCAGCATCGCGCACTGCTGCTATCGCATTTGACCTCCTGAAGTCGCCCGCTTGATCGGTCGCGGCGCTGTCGCGGCCCGGTTCCGGACTTCAGGAGTTCCCATGATTTCGACCCTGCCCCGGAGGCCAGATGGCCTCCGTCTGGCTTCATCGCTCGTGCTATGGCTGGCCTTGGGCGCTGCGCCTGCCTTTGCTCAGACCTCGCTCTCCTTGGAGAGCGCCGTCGCCGAAGCCGCCGTGCGCTCGCGGCTCGTGAACGCCATCGAGTCGCAGGCCCAGGCTGCGCGCGAGATGGCTGCGGCTGCGGGCCAGCTGCCCGACCCGCTGCTCAAGCTCGGCCTGAACAACCTGCCGATCGACGGCCCGGACCGCTACAGCGTCACCCGCGACTTCATGACGATGCGCTCCGTCGGCGTCATGCAGGAACTGACCCGGGCCGACAAGCGCAGCGCCCGCGCGCGCCGTGCCGAACGCGAGGTCGATCTGGCCCAGGTCGCGCGCCAGGCCACCATCGCAGACCTGCAGCGGGACGCCGCGACGGCCTGGCTCGAACGTTCGTACTTGGAATCGATGCGCGAGCTGCTGCAGGCGCAGATTGCCCAGGCAGAACTTCAGGTCCAGGCTGCCGAGACGCTGTACCGCAGCGGCAAGGGCTCGCAGGCTGAGGTCTTCGCCGCGCGCGGATCGGTCGAGCAGCTGCGCGACGGGCTGGCACAGGCAGAGCGCCAGATCGCGGTCGCGACCACCCAGCTGGGGCGGTGGGTGGGTGAAGGCGCACGGCTGCCGCTGGCGCCACGTCCTGCGCTCACGCTGCCTGCATGGACCGAAGGTGCCCTGGCGGAGCACCTGACCCAGCACCCCCAGATCGCCGCTGCAGCGCAGCAAGAGGCCATCGCCGACAGCGACGCCGCCGTGGCGCGTGCCGCGCGATCGTCGGACTGGAGCGTCGAGCTGATGGTCAGCCAGCGTGGCCCGGCCTACTCCAACATGGTGTCGATCAATCTGTCGGTGCCGCTGCAGTGGGACCAGAAGAACCGGCAGGACCGCGAACTCGCGGCGCGGCTGGCCGGCATCGACGAGGCGCGAGCCCGTCGCGAGGAACTGCAGCGCGCCCACGAAGCCGAGGTGCGCGCCATGCTCCAGGAGTGGCGCAGCCACGAGGATCGATTGCGTCGCTACGACGCTTCGCTGTTGCCGCTGGCGACCCAGCGCAGCGAAGCCGCGCTGGTGGCCTACCGCAGCGGCACCGGTCCGTTGCCGGCCGTGCTCGATGCGCGCCGCAGCGAAGTGGACGTGCGCATGGAGCGCCTGCGCATCGAGATGGACGGGGCCCGGGTCTGGGCTCAACTGAACTATTTGCTGCCGTCCCACGACGGCGCCCAAGCCAAGCCGGAGGCGGCACGATGAACACCCGAAACACCTTGTTGACGGCCGTCGTGGCCGTCGCGCTGGCCGCGGGAGGCTTTGCGCTCTACCAGATCGGCATGCACCGCGGCATGGGCCAGGCGGGCGCCGGAGCAGCTACTGCGTCCGGCTCGCCGGCCGCAGAAGACCCGACCAGCAGCATCGCCGCCGGCGAGGCAGCGACGCGCCGCCACATCAAGGAAGGGATCAAGGCCGGCGAGATCGACCCTGCCACGGGCAAACCCGTCCTCTACTACCACGACCCCATGGTGCCGGGTAAGCGCTTCGACGCGCCGGCCAAGTCGCCGTTCATGGACATGATGCTGGTGCCGGTGTACGGCGGTGCCGGTGGTGACGACCAGGGCACGGTCACGGTGAGCCCGCGCATCCAGCAGAACCTGGGCGTGCGCACCGCCGAGGTCGTGGAGGGCACGCTGCAGCCGATGGTCAGCGCCGTCGGCAGCATCGCCTGGAACGAGCGCGACCAGTCGGTGGTGCAGGCCCGGGCGATGGGCTACATCGAGAAGCTGCATGTGCGAGCCACGCTCGATCGCGTGCGCGCGGGCCAGCCCTTCGCCGAACTCTACGTGCCCGAGTGGGTGGCGGCGCAGGAGGAGTACCTCGCGGTCAAGCGCTTCGCGAAGGATGATGCGGGGCTGGCAGCTGCAGCCCGCCAGCGCCTGCTGCTGGCCGGCATGAGCGAAGCGCAGGTCGCGCGTGTCGATGCGGCGGGCACCGTGCAGCCGCGCATCACGCTGGTCGCACCGTCGAGCGGCGTAGTGGCTGAACTCGTGGCCCGTGAGGGCATGACGGTGAGCCCGGGGATGATGCTGGCCCGCATCAACGGCCTGGCCAGCGTCTGGGCACTCGCCGAGCTGCCCGAAAGTCAGGCCGCCCTGGTGCGGCCCGGCAGCCAGGTCGAGGCGCGCAGCCCCGGCGTCCCCGGGGCGGCGTTCCGCGGCAGCGTTCAGGCGCTGCTGCCCGAAGTGAACATGACCACGCGCACGCTGAAGGCGCGCGTGCAGTTCGCCAACCCCAGCGGTCAGTTGGTCCCTGGCCTGTTCGTCACGATGCAGTTCATGGACACCCGCGCGGGCAAGGCGCTGCTGGTGCCGACCGAGGCGGTGATCCAGACCGGCCGGCGCGCGGTAGTGATGGTGGCTGAAGAGGGCGGGCGGTTTGCTCCGGTCGACGTGGAGACAGGCCTGGAGACCGGCGGCCAGACCGAGATCAAGCGCGGCCTGAAGGCGGGCCAGCGCGTCGTCGTCTCGTCGCAGTTCCTGATCGACTCCGAAGCCAGCCTGAAGGGTGTCGAGGCGCGGCTCAACAACCAGCCGGCGCCGACGGCGGCCAACACCGCCCAGCGCCACAGCGCCCAGGGCCTGATCGAGTCGCTGGACCGCGAAAGCGTCACGCTGAGTCACGGCCCGATCCCGAGCGTCGGCATGGGCGCGATGACGATGGAGTTCAAGCTGCCGCCGCCCAATCGGCTGCCGCGTGGCCTGGCGGTGGGCGACCGCGTCGACTTCGAGTTCTATGTCGACCCGACCGATGGCCCGACGGTGACCACGCTGACGCTGCTGCCGCCGGCTGCACCTGCTGCCGCCGCACCGGGAGCGTCGCGATGATCGCCGCGCTGATCCGCTGGTCCATCGTCAACCGCTTCCTGGTGCTGCTGGCCACGGTGATCGTGACCGCCTGGGGCCTGTGGGCGGTGCAGCGTACGCCGCTCGACGCGCTGCCCGATCTCTCGGACGTGCAGGTGATCATCCGCACGCCCTACCCGGGGCAGGCGCCGCGCATCGTCGAGAACCAGGTCACCTATCCGCTGACGACGACCATGTTGTCGGTGCCGGGGGCGAAGGTCGTGCGTGGCTACTCCTTCTTCGGCGACAGCTTCGTCTACGTGCTGTTCGACGACGGCACCGACCCGTACTGGGCACGCTCCCGAGTGCTGGAGTACCTGAACCAGGTGCAAGGGCGACTGCCCGCTGCCGCGAAGCCGGCGCTCGGGCCGGACGCCACCGGTGTGGGCTGGATCTACCAGTACGCGCTGGTGGACCGCAACGGCACGATGGACGCCGGCCAGCTGCGCGCGCTGCAGGATTGGTTCCTGAAGTACGAGCTGAAGACCGTGCCGAACGTCGCCGAGGTTGCGTCGGTCGGCGGCATGGTGCGCCAGTACCAGGTGCTGCTCGACCCCGACAAGCTGGCGGCCTACAACGTGCCGCACGGTGCGGTGATCGACGCGATCCGCAACGCCAACCAGGAGGCCGGCGGCTCGGTGCTGGAGCTGGGTGAAGCCGAGTACGTCGTGCGCGCCTCGGGCCTGCTGGCGACGCTGGACGACTTCCGCAAGATCCCGCTCAGCGCCACCGACGCCGGCGTCAGCGTGCGCCTGGGCGACGTGGCGCGCGTGCAGGTCGGACCTGAGATGCGGCGTGGCATCGGCGAGCTCGACGGCGAGGGCGAGGCCACCGGCGGCGTGATCGTGATGCGCTCGGGCAAGAACGCGCTGGAGACGATTGCCGCCGTCAAGGCCAAGATCGCGTCGCTGCAGGCCAGCCTGCCCAAGGGCGTGGAGATCGTGCCGACCTACGACCGCTCCAGCCTGATCGAGCGCGCCGTGGAGAACCTCAGCCACAAGCTGATCGAGGAGTTCATCGTCGTCGCGGTGGTGTGTCTGGTCTTCCTGTTCCACCTGCGCTCGGCCTTCGTCGCGATCGTGACGCTGCCGCTGGGCATCCTGGCGAGCTTCATCGTCATGCACTACCAGGGCGTGAATGCGAACGTGATGTCGCTCGGCGGCATCGCCATCGCGATCGGGGCCATGGTCGATGCGGCGGTGGTGATGATCGAAAACGCACACAAGCACATCGAGGCCTGGCGGCACGAGCATCCCGGTGAGGACCTGAAGGGCGAAGCGCAATGGCGCGTGGTCGGCGACGCGGCGGTCGAAGTCGGCCCGGCGCTGTTCTTCTCGCTGCTGATCATCACGTTGAGCTTCATCCCCGTGTTCACGCTGGAGGCGCAGGAGGGGCGTCTCTTCTCGCCACTGGCCTACACCAAGACCTATGCGATGGCGGCCTCGGCCGGGCTGGCGGTGACGCTGGTGCCGGTGTTGATGGGCTACCTGATCCGCGGGCGAATCCCCGACGAGCGGCGCAACCCGCTAAACCGCGCGCTGATCGCGATCTACCGGCCGCTGCTCGACGGCGTGCTGGCGTGGCCGAAGGCGACGATCGCGGTGGCGCTGCTGCTGCTGGCCAGCACCGCCTGGCCGATCCTGAAGATCGGCGGCGAGTTCATGCCGCCGCTGGACGAAGGCGATCTGCTCTACATGCCGACTGCTCTGCCGGGGCTGTCTGCGGGCAAGGCGGCCGAGTTGCTGCAGCAGACCGACCGGCTGATCAAGACCCTGCACGAAGTGCAATCGGTCTACGGCAAGGCCGGCCGTGCCGAGACCGCCACCGACCCGGCACCGATGGAGATGTTCGAGACCACGATCCAGTTCAAGCCGAAGAGCCAATGGCGCGACGGCATGACCAGCGACAGGCTGGTCGAGGAGCTGGACCGCATCGTCAAGGTGCCGGGGCTGTCGAACATCTGGGTGCCGCCGATCCGCAACCGCATCGACATGCTGGCCACCGGCATCAAGAGCCCGGTCGGCGTGAAGGTGGCCGGCACCGACCTGGCCGAGATCGACCGCATCGCCGGCGAGATCGAGAAGGCGGTGAAAGGCGTGCCCGGTGTCAGCAGCGCACTGGCCGAGCGGCTGACCGGCGGGCGCTATGTCGACGTGAACATCAACCGCGATGCAGCGGCGCGCTACGGCATGAACATCAGTGACGTGCAGTCGGTGATCAGTGCGGCGGTCGGCGGCGACAACGTCGGCGAGACGGTCGAGGGCCTGCAGCGCTTCCCGATCAACGTGCGCTACCCGCGCGAGGTCCGCGATTCGCTTCAGAAGCTGCGCCAGCTGCCCGTCCTCACCCCTCGCGGCGCACGCATCGTGCTTTCGGACGTGGCCGAGCTGCGCATCACCGACGGCCCGCCGATGCTGCGCAGCGAGAACGCTCGCCTGGCGGGCTTCGTCTACGTCGACATCCGCGGGCGCGACCTGAAGTCCGCGGTGATCGACATGCAGAAGGCGGTGGCCGAGCAGGTGAAGCTGACGCCCGGCTACTCGGTCTCGTGGTCGGGACAGTTCGAGTTCCTCGAGCGCGCCACGGCCAAGCTGAAGGTGGTGGTGCCCTTCACGCTGGGCATCATCTTCGTGCTGCTCTACCTGACCTTCCGGCGCTTCGACGAGGCGCTGCTGATCCTGGCGACACTGCCCTTCGCGCTGATCGGCGGCTTCTGGCTGCTCTACCTTCTGGGCTACAACCTGAGCGTGGCCGGTGCGATCGGGTTCATCGCGCTGGCCGGCGTGGCCGCCGAGTTCGGCGTGATCATGCTGCTGTACCTGAAGCAGGCCTGGGAAGCGCGGCTGGCGCGAGGGCAGGGCGGTGACGCCGACCTGCTGGACGCCATCCGCGAAGGCGCGGTGCTGCGCGTGCGGCCGAAGGCCATGACGGTGGCCGTCATCATCGCCGGCTTGGTGCCCATCATGTTCGGCGGCGGCACCGGTTCCGAGGTGATGCAGCGCATCGCCGCGCCCATGGTCGGCGGAATGGTCACAGCGCCGCTGCTGTCGATGTTCGTCGTTCCCGCCATCTACCGGCTGATGCGAAGTCGCAAGCGTGCTGCTGCAGGCGAAGCGCCTGCCGATCGCGGCGATGCCTCGATGCCGGACCCGGTGACGTCAGCGGCGTGAGTACGACCGGCGGTGGGCTGCCGGATCACCAGCCGCCGTCGGCCTTTCGCTTCGCCTTCGCAACTTCCTCTGCCACGAGGGCGGCGAGCTGGTCCGGCCCAAAGCTGGGCAGGCTGCAGCCGTTGACGAAGAAGGTAGGCGTCCGGCTCACCTGCAGGGCGGTGAGGTCCTCGACATCGTGAGCCAGCAGCGCCTGCATCTCGGGCCGGGCCATGTCCTCCCGCGCCCGCTCGATATCCAGGCCGGCGGACTTCGCGATCTCGAATGTGAGGTCGGGGTTCGGGCGCCCGTGGTCGGCCCAGGTCGGCTGCGCCTGCAGCACCGCTTCCAGCAGCGGCTGGTACTGGCCCTGGCGTTTGGCCGCTTCGAGCAGCGTCACCACCTGGTCGGAGCCCTGGCCGGCTGTAGCCCCGCTGCCGTCAGTCCACCTTCGCCGTCCGCAGGCGCAGGGCGTTGCCGATCACGCTGACCGACGACAGCGCCATCGCCGCCGCGGCGACCACCGGGGACAGCAGCAGCCCAAAGAAGGGGTACAGCACGCCGGCGGCGAGCGGAATGCCGGCCACGTTGTAGGCGAAGCTCAGGAACAGGTTCTGCCGAATGTTCTTCATGGTCGCGTGCGACAGCGTGCGCGCCCGCACGATGCCCATCAGGTCGCCCTGGAGCAGGGTGATGCCCGAACTCTCCATCGCCACGTCGGTGCCGGTGCCCATCGCGATGCCGACGTCGGCTGCGGCCAGCGCGGGCGCATCGTTCACGCCATCGCCGGCCATCGCGACCACGCGGCCCTCGGCCTTCAGCCGCTGCACGACCGAGGCCTTGTCCTCGGGGAAGACCTCGGCCACCACCTCGTCGATGCCGAGTTCGCGGCCGACTGCCTCGGCCGTGGTCTTGCCGTCGCCGGTCAGCATGACGATGCGCACGCCCGCGGCCTTGAGCGCCCGCAGGGCCTGACCCGTCGTCGCCTTGATCGGGTCGGCAATCGCCACGAAGCCCGCCAGCGCGCCGCCCACGCCGACGAAGATGACCGTCGCTGCCTTCTGGCGCTGCGCCTCCGCGGCGGCAACCTGGTTCGCCGTGTCGACGCCGTGCTCGGCGAGGAACTTCGCGCTGCCCGAAACGATGACCTGACCCTCGACAGTGCCGATGACACCCTTGCCGACAGGCGAGTCGAAGTCCGTGACGGGCGACAGCGGCAGCTTGCGCTCCTGCGCGTCCATCACGATGGCCATCGCCAGCGGATGCTCGCTGGCGCGTTCGACGCTCGCGAGCTTCTGCAGCACGGCGTCGGCGGTGAAGCCCGGCGCGGGCTCAATGTGGACGACCTTAGGCCGGCCCTCGGTCAGCGTCCCGGTCTTGTCGACGACCAGCGTGTCGACCTTCTCCATGCGTTCGAGTGCCTCCGCGTCGCGGATGAGCACGCCGTGCTGCGCGCCGCGGCCGACACCCACCATGATCGACATCGGCGTAGCCAGCCCCAACGCACAGGGGCAGGCGATGATCAGCACGGCCACCGCGGTGATCAGCGCGTAGCTGAACGCGGGCGAAGGCCCCCAGACCAGCCAGACGACGAAGGTCAGAGCGGCCACGCCGATCACGACGGGGACGAACCAGCCGGCCACCTCGTCGGCCATGCGCTGGATGGGGGCCCGGCTGCGCTGGGCGGCCGCGACCATGTGCACGATCTGCGACAGAAGGGTGTCGGCGCCGACCTTCTCGGCACGCATCACGAAGCCGCCGGTCTGGTTCAGCGTGCCGGCGGTGACCTTGGAGCCGACAGTCTTGGCTACCGGAATCGGCTCGCCGGTCACCATCGACTCGTCGACGTTGCCCTTGCCCTCGGTGAGTTCGCCGTCGACCGCCACCTTTTCGCCGGGGCGCACGCGCAGCAGGTCGCCGACCTGGATGGCGTCGACCTGGACGGTCTCGTCGCTGCCGTCGGCCTTCACCTTCACCGCCGTCTTCGGCGCCAGGCCCAGCAGGGCCTTGATGGCGCCCGAGGTCTTCTCCCGTGCGCGCAGCTCCAGCACCTGGCCGAGCAGCACGAGCACGGTGATCACCGCCGCCGCCTCGAAGTAGATCGCGACGGCTCCGTCTGCCATGCGCAGGTTCGCGGGGAACAGCTGCGGCGCCACCGTCCCGACGATGCTGTAGAGCCAGGCCGCGCCCGTGCCCAGGGCGATGAGCGAGAACATGTTCAGGCTGCGGTTCTTCACCGACGCGACGGCGCGCACGAAGAAGGGCCAGCCCGCCCAGAGCACCACCGGCGTGCCCAGCAGCAGCTGGATCCAGTTCGACATCTGCTGGCCGAGCACGTGACTCAGGTTCGTCAGGTGGCCGCCCATCTCCAGCGCAAAGACCGGCACGGTCAGCGCGGTGCCGATCCAGAAGCGCTTCGTCATGTCGCGCAGCTCGGGGCTCTCGCCTTGATCGGCCGTCGCCAGCACGGGCTCGAGCGCCATGCCGCAGATGGGGCAGCTCCCCGGTCCCCTCTGGCGAACCTGCGGATGCATCGGGCAGGTGTACTCGACCTGGCCTGGGTCGCCTCCAGGGACGGGCTTCGGTTGCGATGGTGTGTGGACGTGATGCCCGTGGTCGTGGTGGCCGTGCGCCGCGTGGTCGTGGTGCCCGCCCCTCATGACCGTGCCGTCGGGCATCACGTGGGTGCCCTCGGCCTCATGCGCGTGATGGGCGTGATGCGCGTGATCGTGGGTCGTGCTGCTGCGGTCGGGCATGGCGCTCTCCTGTTGTTGCTGGCAGTCTCGACCTTGTCCCGGTGGGAAGGTCAAGGGCGCGCTATCGAGCGGCGAAGACGACTGCAATCCACAGGCCGAGCGCGGCCAAGCCAAGCCAGCATAGCCAGAACAATGCCTGCTCCCACCAGAGGGGTGGACCGTCCCGACGTTCGAGGCGGACCTTCAGGGTCATGCCGAGGCCGTGGACGAATGCCCCACCAGCCAGCAGCGGCAGGGCATAGGCGCGGAGCAACTCCGGCAGCATCAACGCCGCGCCGGCGCCCAGAACGATGGCTCCCATCCCCGAGACCAGCTCGGCGGCCTTCACGTGACCGCGAGGCCCGAGCTTCATGTCACGGCGGCGGTGTGCGGTCCTTGGGCTGCCCGTGGTCGCGATGGCCATGGTGCCCGTGCCCATGGAAGAAGTGCATCAGCGGGCATGCCAGCAGGAACAGGTAAGGGATGGCCTGCGTCACGTGCGTCAGATGCTCGGTGAGCAGGTAGTAGATGCCGACCGCGCCCGCGACGAGCATGAATATGCCCAACGGCGAACGCCAGCGCGACGGTGGAGTGGGGTCCTGGGGATGCATGACCCGCCTCGACCTACCTGGCCGCTGGCGCCTTCATCGCCTCGCGGTCCATCATCATCTTCATCATCATTTCCATCATGTCCATGCGCTTGCCCATCATCTCGGGGCTCATCGGCATGCCGCCACCCATCCCCATCCCACCCTTTCCGCCGCGCATTCGGCCCATCATGGCCATGTGGTCTTGCATGAGCTTCATGTGCTCCTGCATCAGCCTCGTTCGCTCATCCGGGGTCTTGGCGGCCATCATCCGGTCGTGCATCTCCTGCATCGACTTCATCATCGAGTCCATTTGTCCGGGCGTCGGTGACGCGGGACCGGCCGTTGCGGCGCCTGGCGGGTGATGGGCGGCGTGGTCCGGTTCCTTGGGGCCGGCGGCACAACCGGCCAGCACGAACGAGGTGCCAAGTACTGCCAGGGCGACTTTCATGATGACCTCCTAGGATTTCGTTGACCAGTATGCGCACTGCACCGGCCCTGTGGACTTGACCTGCCTCAAGGTCTTCTGCACGGCCTCTTCAGCTGCGGCACCCGCAGCAGCTGCCCGTCTTGACGGGCTCTGCCACCACGGTGGTGGCCTGAACCGGCACCGGCGTCGTGGTTAGTGGTGCCGAGCGTTTCCGTCCCGGTGTTCGACCGCGCGCGCGTCGATGCCCGTCTGCAGGCCGCCCGCGCCGGCGAGCGCGAAGCACTGCTGGCCTACCGGCAGCGCGTGCTGCTGGCCACGGAAGAGGTGGAGAGCGCGCTGGCCCAGGCGCGGCAGGGGCAGTTGCGCCTGGCATCCCTGCAGGAACAGGCGCGGCAGGCTGTGCTCGCCGAGCAGCCCGCGCGCAAGCGCTTCGAGGCCGGGGGCACCGACCTGCTCGAACTGCTGGATGCGCAGCGTTCTGCGCAGCGCGCCGAGATTGAACTGTCTTTGGCCCTGACAAGTCAGCAGCAGCGGTGGTGGGGCTGCAGCGCGCGCTGGGATCGCGCCTCCTGCCGGACGGTCGCGCAGCAGTGGTGGGTCCTGCCCAGTGGGAGGGGTGATGCATGAGCTTGCATCAAGCACCCGGGCATCACACTTCGACAGCAATGCCTGCTTCTCGTGCAGGGCTTGGCCCGCTTCGGAGCACGCCGGCCGGGCCGGCAAAGTAAACTTTCAGTATGAGTGTGTTCATGCGAACGCTGTTGGTCTGGCTGATCGTCCTTGCGCTTCCGGTGCAAGGGGCGTCTGCCGCGACCATGGCGTTCTGCGGTCCCGCCCACCACGGCGGCGGGCAAGCCCGTACTGCGGTGACCGCCTCGGGCTCGGAGCACTCTCATCACAGCGTCGCCGTAGCCGCAAACGACCTCGAGGCGGGCATGGCGGCCGAAGCCGCTTTCTCCGACGACGCTTCATCCATGCTGAAGGCCAGCCAAGCTGCCAAGCAGAAGTGCAGCGTCTGCGCTTCCTGCTGCTCGCTGGGTGCCATCCTGACCACGGTGCCGGTCGTTCCGGCCACCGAGGCAGCGCCGACGGTGTTCACCACCGTCGTGCCCACCGTCGACGCGTTCGCCGCCGACGGGCCGGACCGCCCCCCTCGAAACGTCCTCGTGTAACCGGCTCGGGTTGACGCGCGTGCATTGACGCGCGGCCTCGAGCCAGGTCCTGTTCCGTCCCCGCCGCGCCTGCGACAGGGACGTCTCCAGACGTTCACACGAGGATTCCATGGTCCCAATCCCCATGCGCCGGCGCAGCCCGTGCGCCTTGCCGAGCCTTCTGCTCACGTTATTGCTGGCCGCGCAGGTCCACGCGCAGTCGCCCGCCCCCACACGCCCCGATCCGCTGGACCCGAGAGCCCAGGTGCCTTCGGTGCGTTATGAGTCATCGTTCGCACAGTTCCGTCGCATCGGCGACGACAAGCCCGTGGCCTGGCGCGAGGCCAACGATGCCGTGGCCCGCATCGGCGGCTGGCGGGTCTACGCGCGCGAGGCGCAGCAACCCGATCCCACCGCGGTGGAGAAGCCGGCGGCACCCTCGCAGGCTCCCGCGTCAACGCCGGCGCTAGCCGCCCCGCCGATGCCCGCGGGCCATTCCGGCCACAAGCACTGAGAGGCCGCACGATGAGCCATGACATTCAAGGTCTAGCGCCCGCAGGGCGCGGCGTTCGCGGCCTCCGCGTGCTGGCGCTTGTCGCCAGCGCGGTGGTGTTGGGGGGCTGCGCGAGCTTCGGCGCCGACGGTGGGTTCAGTGCTGTCGAACGGACCACCAAGGAACGGATCGGCAAGGATCTGCACTGGGCGCGCGGCGACGCCGACCTCGACACTATCGCCAAGCGCGTGGCTGAGCTGCTGGCCAAGCCACTGACGGTGGACGATGCGGTTCAGGTCGCACTGCTCAACAACCGCGGGCTGCAGGCCGATTTCCAGGAGATCGGCATCACCGAGGCCGAGGTGGTGCAGGCCGGGCGCCTGCCGAACCCAGGCTTCAGCTTCGGCCGCTCGAGCCGCGGCGACGAGCGAGAGATCGAGCGCGGCCTGCACTTCAACCTGGCGCGCCTGGTGGCCATGCCGTTGATCGGCCGCATGGAGGCGCGCCGCTTCGAGCAAGTGAAGGGGCGCGTGGCGATGAACGTGCTGTCGCTGGCCGCCGACACGCGCAAAGCCTATTTCACTGCGCTGGCGGCGGAAGAGACCGTTCGCTACATGCGGCAGGTGAAGCAGGCGGCTGACGCCAGCGCCGAGCTGGCCCGGCGCATGGAGCAGGTCGGCAACTTCAACAAACTGCAACGTGCCCGGGAACAATCGTTCTACGCCAACGCTGCGCTTCAGCTCGCCCGGGCGGAACAGGCCCAGCGCTCGACGCGCGAGCGCCTGGTGCGTCTGCTCGGCGTCTGGGGGACCCAGACTGCCTTCGCCTTGCCCGAACGGCTGCCGGACCTGCCGCCATCTCCACTGGACCTGCCCGACGTCGAGCAGGTGGCTTTGGCGCAGCGGCTGGACGTGCAAGGTGCCAAGCAGGCGGCAGAACAGACGGCGAGCAACCTGGGTTTGACGAAAACCACGCGCTTCGTCAACGTGCTGGAACTGGGCGTGATGCGCAACAGCTCGAACGAAGAGCCGACCCAACGCGGCTGGGAGATCGGCTTCGAGTTGCCGCTGTTCGACTGGGGCGGTGCGCGTGTGGCGCGTGCCGAGGCGGTGTACATGCAGACGCTTCATCGCGCCGCCGAGACCGCGATCAACGCGCGATCCGAGGTGCGCGAGGCCTACACCGGCTACCGCTCGGCCTACGACATCGCAAGGCACCACCGCGACGAAGTCGTGCCGCTGAACCAGCGCATCGCCGAGGAGAACGTGCTTCGCTACAACGGCATGTTGATCGGCGTGTTCGAGCTGTTGGCTGACGCCCGCACGCAGATCGCCAGCGTGAACGCCTCCATCGAGGCGCTGCGCGACTTCTGGATCGCGCAGGCCGACCTCGACATGGCGCTGATCGGCAAACCCAGCCTCGCCGCAGCCGCCGGCCCCGCGATGGCGGCCGAAGCCGCTGGCGCAGGCCATTGAACATGAAGGACTCTCATATGCTTTCCCGACGCAAAATGCTCGGCGGTGCTGGCGCCATCACCGCAGCGGCTGCCGCCGCCTCGGTCAGCAAGGTGGCCATGGCCGCGCTGCCCGAGCCGGTCATCCAGACCAAGCCCGACACCATGCCGCCGCTGGTGCCGAACACCGGGCGCCCCTACAACCCCGTCGTCACGCTCAACGGCTGGACGCTGCCCTGGCGCATGAACAACGGCGTCAAGGAGTTCCACCTCGTCGCCGAACCCGTGGTCCGCGAAATGAGCCCCGGCTTCAAGGCCCACCTGTGGGGCTACAACGGCCAGAGCCCGGGGCCGACGATCGAGGTGGTGGAAGGTGACCGCGTGCGCCTCTTCGTCACCAACAAGCTCGGCGAGCTGACCAGCATCCACTGGCACGGCCAGCGTCTTCCAAATGGCATGGACGGCGTGACCGGCTTGAACCAGCCGGGCATCCCGCCGGGCAAGACCTACGTCTACGAGTTCGTGGCGCGCCGTCCCGGCACCTTCATGTACCACCCGCATGCCGACGAGATGGTGCAGATGGCGATGGGGATGATGGGCTTCTGGATCACGCACCCGAAGGGCAAACACCCGCTCATCGACGAGGTCGACCGCGACTTTTGCTTCCTGCTCAACGCCTACGACATTGACCCCGGCGCTGCCACGCCGAAGATCATGACGATGCTGGACTTCAACCTGTGGAGCTGGAACAGCCGCATCTTCCCCGGCATCGACCCGCTGGTGGTTCGCCACATGGACAAGGTGCGCATCCGGGTGGGCAACCTGACGATGACCAACCACCCGATCCACCTGCACGGGCACGAGTTCCTGATCACCGGCACCGATGGCGGGCCGACACCGAAGAGCACGCGCCAGTATGAGGTGACGGCCGACATCGCTGTGGGGCAGATGCGGCAGATGGACTTCCTCGCCGACGAGGAGGGCGACTGGGCCTTCCACTGCCACAAGAGCCACCACACGATGAACGCGATGGGCCATGACGTGCCCACGATGATCGGCGTGGACCACCGCGGCGTGGCGAAACAGATCACGCAGCTGATCCCCGACTACATGGTGATGGGCGAGCGCGGCATGAAGGACATGACTGAGATGGAGATGCCGCTGCCCGACAACACCGCTGCCATGATGACCGGCACCGGGCCGTTCGGCGCTGTCGGCATGGGCGGCATGTTCAGCGTTGTGAAGGTGCGCAAGGACCAGAAGCGGGGCGACTACAGCGACCCGGGTTGGTACCAGCACCCGCCGGGCACGGTGGCCTACGAGTTCACGGGCGCCTTGCCCGACCCGGCGCGCTTCAAGGCCGACGCCAGCCCTGGGCCGGGCTCCATGTCGCCAGTGGCCAAGCCGACGCAGGACGTCGAGGTCAAAGTGCGCAAGCCCGCGGGCGGCCACTCGGGCCACTGACCGCAACAAGACTCACTCTCACCACTCAAGGAGTACCGCATGAACGAACCGAAGACGATCTCGCACGCCCGCCGGACCGCTGTGACGCGCATGGCGCTTTCCGCCGCTGCGGCAGCGATGCCCCTGCTGGCCACGCCCGCGCGGGCTCACATCGACAAGCCGCACGCGCCGAAAAAGGGCCCGGTGGTCAAGGAGCAGAAGGACTGGGGCATCGCCGGCGATGCCAAGAGCGCCAAGCGCAGCATCGAGGTCGGCATGGCCGACAACATGCGCTTCACGCCTGCGCGCATCGATGTGCGACAGGGCGAGACGGTGAAGTTCGTGGTTCGCAACACCGGCAAGGTCATGCACGAGTTCGTCATCGGCACGAAATCCGAGAACGGCAAGCATGCCGAGATGATGGTGAAGTTCCCGAACATGGAACACGACGAGCCCTACATGGCGCATGTCCCGCCCGGCAAGACCGGCGAGATCGTCTGGACCTTCAACCGCGCCGGCGAGTTCGAGTTCGCCTGCCTGATCGCCGGCCACTACCAGGGCGGCATGGTGGGCACGATCATGGTTGCACCGGCGGGCAAGGCATGAAGCGCCGTCACGCACTGGGTTCCCTGCTCAGCGCTTGCGGACTGCTTGCCATCCCCGCGGTGCTGCAGGCGCAGGGCCAGGCGGTGCTCGTCGAGGTCTGGAAGAGCCCGACCTGCGGCTGCTGCAAGGACTGGATCACCCACCTCGAGGCCAACGGCTTTCGGGTCAAGGTCAACGATGTCGGCAACACCGCAGCCCGTGCGCGGCTGAAAGTGCCCATGAAGCTCGGCTCGTGCCACACGGCTCTCGTGGGCCGTTATGCCATCGAGGGCCACGTCCCCGCAGCCGACATCCGCCGGCTGCTGAAAGAACGCCCCGACGCGATCGGCCTGGCCGTGCCGGGCATGCCGGTGGGCTCCCCGGGTATGGACGGTCCTGCTTTCGACAACCTGCAGGACCCCTACGACGTGCTGCTCATCGCCCACGACGGCAGCACCCAGATTTTCAACAGCTACTTCAAGCAAAAGGAACGCTCATGAACCGCTCAAAGACCTTCTTCCGCGCCACTGGCATCGCTTTGCTGATTTCCGCCGCAGCCGCATCGCCGGCCTGGGCTGCCAGCCACCAGGGCGGCCACGGTGCGCATGGTGATCATGGCAAGCCGATGGCGCAGGCCGCCGCGGGCGACATGACCGACGGCGAGGTGCGCAAGGTCGACAAGGAGGGCGGCAAGCTGACCCTCAAGCATGCAGACATCAAGAGCCTGGACATGCCGGCGATGACGATGGTCTTCACGGTCAAGGACAAGGCGATGCTCGACAAGTTGAAGGCCGGCGACAAGATCAAGTTCAAGGCCATCAACGATGCTGGTAAGTTCACCGTCACCGAGATGCAGATGGCACCGTAAGCGTTGTGGGCCCGGCCCGCGACGGGCCGGGCCTTCGTCGTTGCTTAGACCCGATGCCCGATCAGACAAAACTCTGCTTCAAGGCTATGACCTTTAAGAACATCCGAACGTGCATCGCATGGACCGCAGCCACGCTCTGCGGCGGGGCGCTGGCTGCGAGCCACATCGTGGACATCGCCTGGTCGCCCGATGGCCGCTTCGCGCACAAAGCGCAGATCGCAGCGGGCAAGTTCGTCGAGGTCTGCGGCAAGCTGGCAGTGGGGGAGGGCGTTCGCTGGAGTTTCACGGCCGGCGCGCCAGTGGACTTCAACATCCACTACCACGTCGGCAAGGAGGCGGTGTTCCCTGCCAAGCAGGCCCAGATCAGCAGTGGCCGCGACACGCTGAACGTCACAGTGGCGCAGGACCACTGTTGGATGTGGACGAACAAGGGCAGTGCCCCTGTGAGCCTGACGGTCGACCTGGCGCGCTGAACCCGCTTTGCTGCAGCCGGCAGCGTCGATCAGGTCGCCCGGCGACGCGCCCGCCCCGGTTGCAGTCCGACGATCCTGCCGGCTGCGTGATGCGCAGTAGGCGCCGGATCGGCTGTTTCGTGGGAGAGCGAGTCGATGATCGGGCAGTCGGGCCTGTCGTCACCGTGGCAGCAGTGCACCAAGTGCTCGAGCGTCGCCTTCATCGACTGCAGTTCCTTGAGCTTCTCGTCGAGCTCTTCGATGTGCGCCTGCGCCAGCGCGCGCACCTGCCGGCTCGGCCGCTTGCGGTCTTGCCACAGGCCGAGCAGTTCGCGGATCTGGTCGATCGAGAAACCGAGGTCGCGAGACTGGCGCACGAAGCGCAGCGTGCTGACTTCCTTGGCGGTGTACTGCCGGTAGCCGGAATCGGTGCGCGCCGCCTCAGGGAAGAGCCCGACGCTCTCGTAGTGGCGGATCATCTTCGCCGACACGCCAGAAGCTTTCGAGGCTTCGCCGATGTTCATGCTCATCGCTGCTCTCCCAAGGCTGCCACCGTTCGGGGCTGCTGGTTTGTCGGTTGCGCCGAATGCCCGTCGGCGGCACCGCGCCAGCGGCTCAGGGTCAGCGCGTTAAGCACAACGCTGACGCTGCTGAAGGCCATCGCGGCACCGGCGATGACCGGGTTCAGTAAACCCAGAGCCGCCAACGGAATGCCGAGCACGTTGTAGCTGAAGGCCCAGAACAGGCCCTGCTTGATCTTCGAGTAGGTGCGGCGCGAGATGTCCAGAGAGTCGGCCACCAGCCGCGGGTCGCCGCGCATCAGCGTAATGCCGGCGGTCTCGGTGGCCACGTCGGCGCCACCCGCCATCGCGTACGACACCGATGCGGCGGCGAGCGCCGGTCCGTCGTTCAGACCGTCGCCGACGAAGGCCACCACCTCGCCGGCGTCGCGAAGTTCCTTGACGATGGCTGCCTTGTCGCCGGGCAACACCTCGGCACGCACATCGGCGATGCCCAGTTCCTTCGCGACGGCTTCGGCCGCGCCCCGGTTGTCGCCGGTCAGCATGACGGTGCGGATGCCGAGTTGATGCAGCCGAGATACCGCTTCCGCCGCGGCTGGCTTGACGGTGTCGCCGAAGGCAAGTAGGCCGAGTAAACGCCGCTGACCAGCATCGGACTGAACCAGCCACGACACGGTCCTGCCCTGCTGCTCCAGCCGTTGCGCTTCAGCATGCAAGCCGCCTTCTTCGAGGCCCAGCTCGCGCAGCAGGCGCGTGCTCCCCAGGGCCAGCGTCTGGCCGCGCACGACCCCCTGCACGCCGCGCCCCGGCAACGCCTGGGCCTCGTGCGCCTCGGGCACAGGCAGGCGCTCATGGCGAACCTGGTCCATCACGGCCACGGCGAGCGGATGGCTGCTCGACTTTTGCAGCGCAGCCGCCAGGCGCAGCACATCATCCCTGGTCGAACCCACTGCTGCCACCACGGCGGCGAGGGATGGCTTACCTTCGGTGAGCGTGCCGGTCTTGTCGAACGCGACCACGGTGACGGCGTGTGCCACTTCCAGCGCTTCCGCGTCCTTGATGAGGATGCCGTGGCGCGCCGCGACACCCGTGCCGGCCATGATGGCCGTCGGCGTGGCCAGCCCGAGCGCACACGGGCAGGCAATGACGAGAACTGCGACGGCGTTGATGAGCGCATGCTCCCAATCACCCGTGAAGCCGAACCATCCCAGGAAGGTGAGCAGCGCGATGACCAGCACCACCGGCACGAACACCGCGCTCACGCGGTCGACGATCCGTTGGATCGGCGCCTTCGCGGCCTGGGCCGATTCGACCATGCGGATGATGCGGGCCAGCGTCGTCTCGGCGCCGATCGCCGTGGTGCGGACCGTCAGCGCGCCTTCGGCATTGATGGCGCCGCCGGTCACCTTGTCGCCGACACCCTTGGCCACCGGCAGGCTCTCGCCGGTGATGAGCGATTCGTCGATGTGGCTGCGGCCGTCCACGATCACTCCGTCGACGGCCACGCGGTCGCCGGGTCGTACGATGACGAGGTCGCCGACCACAACTTGCTCTACGGGCACGTCAAGCTCGATATCACCGCGGCGCACGCGCGCTGTGGTCGGCCGCAGCGCGTTCAGCGCCCGGATGGCATCGGCTGTCTGCCGCTTGGCGCGCTGCTCGAGCCACTTGCCCAGCAGCACCAGCGTGATGACCGCCGCGGAGGCCTCGAAGTACAGGTGCGGCATGTCGTGCGCGGCATGCTTGAAGAGCAGGTAGACCGAAAGCCCGTAGGCCGCTGAGGTGCCCAGTGCCACCAGCAGGTCCATGTTGCCGGTCTTCGCCAGCACGGCCTTCCAGCCCGCGCGGTAGAAGCGCCAGCCGAGCCAGAACTGCACCGGGGTTGCCAGGGCCAGCTGCACCCATCCGTTCAGCATCCAGTCGATGCCAAAGAGCTGCAGCAGCATCGGCAGGACCAGGGGCAGCGTCAACGCGCCGCTCACGGCCACGGGCCACCAAGCCGGGAGGCGAACCGCCGGCTGCGACTTCGCGTCCTGAACTTCCTTCGCGCTGTAGCCGGCCTTCTCTATGGCTGCCTTAAGCGCTGCGACTGGAACGGTCGACAGCGCCTGGATGCTGACCTTCTCGGTCGCGAGATTGACGGTGGCGCCGGACACGCCAGGGACCTTTCGCAGCGCCTTCTCGACGCGAGACACGCACGAGGCGCAGGTCATGCCTTCGACCAGCAGCGTGGTTTCGGTCGTCGCCACGTCGTAGCCGGCCTTGCGCACGGCAGCGGCCAGCGTGTCTGCAGTGACCGAGGGATCGGCGCTCACTGAGGCTTGTTCAGTCGCCAGGTTGACGCTGGCTTGCCTTACGCCGGAGACAGCCTTGAGCGACTTCTCGACGCGCATGACGCAGGAGGCACAGGTCATGCCCGTGACCTGAAGCCGGATGTCGGAGAGTGCGGCGGTGTTCATGGATGCCTCGGGAAGTTGTTCGATGTTGCATCGTCAAGGTTCTAACGATGGCAAGGTCAACACCCGCCGGCGATTCTGCCTGCTGCAATTGTGGACTTCCGAAATGAGCACTTGACCTTCCAACAGTGGGAGAGTGGAGAGTCGAAACATCAACAACCCACGGGATCCCACCATGATTGCTTTCGAAGTCAACGACATGACCTGCGGCCATTGCGTCAGCACCATCACCAAGGCGCTGAAGGCCACCGACAAGGACGCCAAGGTTCAGATTGATCTGGCCACGCACCGGGTGCAGGTAGAGCCGGTCTCGGCCGACGCCGAGGAACTGGCGGAAGCCATCAAGGACGCGGGCTACACGCCGGTTCCGGTCGAGGCGGTTGCCGGTGAAGCAGCGCCGCAGAAACGTGGCTCGTGCTGCGGCTGCCGATAAGGCGTTGGACGTGGTCGCGATGTTCCCGGCCGGGGATGTCGCGACCCAGGGGATGATGATCGGCACGCAGGCCAGTGGCTCTGTTGACGACATTACCCCGCCCACTCTTCTGGAGATGCCGACATGTTGCGACCTGAGCGCGTTGGCACGAGGCTCGGCCGAGCTGTCGGTGCTCTGACCGACACCCCAGAGTTCAACGTCGCAGCCTTCGCGTTGCTGCTCAACTTCGCGTGGGAGATCCTGCAGGCGCCCTTGTTCGTCGGAATGGCCGAGATGCCTCACGCCCAGGTGACGAAGGCCTGCCTGCAGGCCACGGTCGGCGACGCGGTGATCATGCTGCTCGCTTATGGCGTCGTGGCTGTTGTCGTGCGCAGCCGCAGCTGGATCCTGGCGTCGAAGGGCTGGCAGTTGTCCTTGTTCGTTGCGATCGGCGTTTCGATCACCGCTGTCATCGAGTGGCTTGCGACGCGCGGGTACTGGATGGCCAGCTGGAACTACCTGCCGACGATGCCCCTGGTGCCAGGCACCGACATCGGCCTGGTGCCGCTGCTGCAGTGGATCGTGCTGCCGCTGCTGACCGTGTGGTTCGTGAGACGGCAGCTTGCTCACTGCGCGCAAGCTGCGAACTAGGCCGAGACGGCGTCGTGACAGGCGCCTTTCAGCGCCGAGGCAGACGCGGCTGACTCCAGTGTTCGCTGCCGCACAGCCAGCGCCGTCGCAACCAGCCACGCTGAGCCCCTGCAAAGCGCGTGGCGGTTCAGGAAGTCTCATGCTCGCGCGGATCGATGAAACCTCCAGGAGTCGTGCAAGCGTCGCGTGGCTGCGTTGCGCTACAGCGTGCCTGCACAACGCGGCGCCTGAACCGTTGGCTCGATGCCACTTCATGGCGCACTGATCACCGAAATTCACCTCAAGGAAGCCCCCATGAACATCAAGAAGCGCAACCCCCTCCAGGCCCTGGTCCTCGTACCAATGGCGGCCCTTGCGCTCGCATCGGCGCCGGCTCAGGCGCAGACGACCCCGACGATGGCCCCATCGGCCAGCATGCCCATGGGTGACATGCACAAGGGCACGGCCGAGCCGCATGACATGAAGGCGTCCATGATGAAGGGCATGGACGGCATGCAGAAGATGCCGATGTCAGGCGACACCGACAAGGACTTCGCGATGATGATGAAGATGCACCATCAGCAAGCCTTGAACATGGCCGACATGGAACTTGCGCACGGCAAGTCCGCCGAGATGAAGGCCATGGCCAAGCAGATCATCGTGGCCCAGAAGAAAGAGATCGCGCAGTTCGACAAGTGGCTCGCCAAGCAGAAGTGATGGGTGGTGGCGGGGCTCACGATTGGAGCGTGGAGCCGGATGACGTGTCGACCCACAAAACGCTGTTTCCACCGTCAGGGTCTGCGTGGGCGCATTTGCGCCAGCTGCAGCCGCGCACCAAGGCTTGATCGCCTGCGACTCTGAGCATTTGCAGCACATCGGTTCGCGGTCCACCGAACATGTGTGGGGACTGAAGACGGAGCCCCGGAGCGCGCAGAACGTCAATCCGCGCGTAGGACCTCAGGAGTCGGTAACGCTCGGCCTTCGCAACGCACAGGCCACCAATACCCGCCTATCGCGGCGATGCCTCGATGCCGGACCGGCGACGTCAGCGGCCTGAGCACGACCGGCGGCGGGCTGCCAGAACCGCAGCCGCCGTCGGCCTATCGCTTCGCCTTCGCCACTTCCTCCGCCACGAGGGCGGCGAGCTGGTCCGGACCGAAGCTGGGCAGGCTGCGGCCGTTGACGAAGAAGGTCGGCGTGCGGCTCACCTGCAGGGCAGTCAGGTCCTCGACATCCTGGGCCAGCAGCGCCTGCATCTCGGGCCGGGCCATGTCCTCCCGCGCCCGCTCGATGTCCAGTCCGGCAGTCTTCGCGATCTCGAAGGTGAGGTCGGGGTTGGGCCGGCCGTGGTCGGCCCAGGTCGGCTGCGCCTGCAGCACCGCTTCCAGCACCGCTTGGTACTTGCCCTGGCGCTTGGCCGCTTCGAGCAGCTTGACTACCTGGTCAGAGCCCTGGTGGAACGGCGCGTAGCGGATGACGAGCCGGACGTCGTCGGGGTACTTCGCCATCAGGCTCTTGACGATCGGATAGAACGCGCGGCAGGTCTCGCAGGCCGGGTCGAAGAACTCGACGATCGTGACCGGCGCGCCCTGCGGCCCGAGCACCGGCGAGTGCATGCGCACGAGGCGCGTCTGCTCGGCGCGCACCGTCTGGTCCTGGGCGCTCTGCGTCTGCTTGCGATAGAGGCTGACGCCGAGGACGAAGGCGGCGACCACGAGGATCAGGATGCCGCCGACGACGAGCTTCTTGGTGTTCATGGACGGGTCTTTTTCAGGTAGACGAGCAGGAGCGCGACGATGACGGTGAAGGCCAGCAGCGACAGCCACGGAATCTGGATGTCGCCGAGGATCACCAGCTTCTGGTCGCTGCAGGACGGGCCGGCGCCGCAGGGAATCCACCACTTTGGCGCCCAGCCTGCAACGAGTGCGGTGTGGTAACCCGCCACCGCAACACCGCCCAGCGCCAGCGGCAGGGCGTAGATCGCACCGCGGCGGTCGCCGCCGAAGGCCGCCATGCCGAGGATCACAGCCAGCGGAAACATCAGGATGCGCTGGTACCAGCAGAGCTGGCAGGGCGTCATGCCTATCACCTCGCCGATGAACAGCGCAGCAAACGTCGACACCAGGGCGACGACCCAGGCCGCCGACAGCCACAGCCACCCGGTGCTCGGCCGGGTGGGTGCTGGGCTGTCGTGTTCACCGCGCGCGCTGTTCATCGCGCGGGCAACCTTACTTCAGGGTGAAACGTGCCGTGGACGGCTTGCCGGCGACCGTCACGATGGCCACTGCCTTGGTGCCCGGGCCGACCTTGAAGCTGCCGGTGGCCTCGAGCTTGTCGCCCGCCGGCTTGAGTTCGACTTCCTGCTTCTCGGTACCGGTCAGCAACGTGAGCTTGGCGGTGGCCTTGGACAGATCGGCGGCCTTGCCGTGGTCGCGCAGGTGCAGCTGGATCATGGTTGGCTTGGCCACCAGTTCGTAGTCCATGTCCTTGACCTCCACGACCACGCCACCGTGCAGCGGTTTGTGGTCGTGCTTGTCGCCGGCGGCGAAGGCCGAGCCGGCCAGGGCCAGGGTGATGGAGGCGAAGAGA
Organism: Rubrivivax sp.; assembly: GCA_027489455.1. Lineage (GTDB taxonomy): Bacteria > Pseudomonadota > Gammaproteobacteria > Burkholderiales > Burkholderiaceae_C > Rubrivivax. Next base: position 72,424 of record JAIXZR010000028.1, read on the forward strand.
GCTTGGGTCTTCATGAGTGTCCTTTCGGGGTGGTGGATGTGAACGGGGAAGAAATCAAAGCGCCTCGGCATCCCGGTCGTCCATCAGCGCTTCGGCGGGCTTGCGGCCAAAGAGCCAGAACATCGCGGGGGTGAGGAAGGTGTCGAGCAGGGTCGAGCTGATGAGCCCGGAGAAGATCACCACGGCCACCGGGTGCAGCACCTCGGTGCCGGGCTGCTCGGCCTCGAACAGCAGCGGGGCCAGCGCGAAAGCCGTAACCAGTGCGGTCATCAGCACCGGGCTGAGCCGTTCCATCGAGCCGCGCAGGATCATCTTCTGGTCGAAGGACTCACCCTCGAAGCGCATCAGGTTGATGTAGTGGCTGACCTTCAGGATGCCGTTGCGCACCGAGATGCCAGCCAGCGTGATGAAGCCGACCAGGGCTGCCACGCTCAGCGGCTGGCCCGACAGCCACAGGCCGATCACAGCGCCGACCAGCGCGAGCGGGATGTTCACCATGATCAGCGCCGACAGCGCCGCCGACTTGTAGCGGCTGTACAGCACCACGAACATCAGCGTCAGCGACACGATGGACAGCAGGCCGACCAGGCGAGAGGCCTCCTCTTGCGCCTGGAACTGACCACCCAGGGTGATGAAGTAGCCCTCGGGCAGCTTCGTCTCGGCCACGACCTTGCGGATGTCGGCAACGATCTCCGACAGCGCGCGGCCCGATGCGTTGGCCGACAACACGATGCGCCGCTTGCCGTCGTCGCGGCTGATCTGGTTGGGTCCATCACCGTCCTCGATGGTGGCGATCTTCGACAGAGGGATGCGTCCGTTCGGCGTCTCGATCAGGATCTGGCCCAGGCCTTCCACAGACCGCGCCGATTCCGGCAGCTTGACCACCAGCGCGAAGCGTCGGCTGCCCTCGACGATCTGCGTCACCTTCTCGCCTTCGACCAGCGCCTGCAGCGCGTTCAGCACCTGCGGTGCCGGCACACCGTACTGCGCCGCGGCGGCGTAGTCGATGCGCACCTTGATCTGCGGCGCCAGCGCCTGCTTCTCGATCTGCAAGTCGGCGATGCCGGGGATGGCCGCCAGCTTCGCGCGCAGTGCGTCGGCCTGGCCTCGCAGGGCATCGAGGTCCTCGCCGAAGATCTTGATCGCGATCTGCGAGCGCACGCCCGAGAGCATGTGGTCGATGCGGTGCGAGATCGGCTGGCCGATCTCCAGCGCGGCGGGCAGGTTGACCAGCCGCGCGCGGATGTCGCCCTTGATCTCGTCCATGCTGCGTGTCAGCTCGGCGGTGGGCTTCAGACCCACGTCGAGTTCGCTGACGTGCACGCCCTCGGCATGTTCGTCCAGCTCGGCCCGCCCGCTGCGGCGGCCGACGTGCGTCACCTCGGGCACCTGCTTGATCAGCACCTCCGCCTGGCGAGCCAGCGCCGAGGTTTCGCTGAGCGTCACGCCAGGGTTGAGCCGCAGGCCGATCAGCAGCGTGCCTTCGTTGAATGGGGGCAGGAAGGTCGTCGGGAAGAAAGGCACGGCCACCGCCGCCACGAGCACGGCAGCCCCGGCTGCTGCCATCGCGGCCCTCGGGCGATCGAGCACGCCCTGCAGGCTGCCGCGGTAGCGCGCCTTGAGCCAAGCCAGCACCTTGGTGTCGCCATGGTCCAGGTTCTTCATGCGCGGCAGCAGGTAGAAGCTGAGCACCGGCGTCACCGTCACCGAGACGATCAGCGAGGCCAGCGTCGAGACGATGAAGGCGATGCCCAGCGGCACGAACAGCTTGCCCTCCAGCCCCGGCAGCGCGAACAGCGGAATGAAGACCAGCACGATGATGACCGTGGCGTAGAGGATGGCCGACCGCACTTCCATCGTGGCGCGCGCCACGACTTCGATCGGGTGCAGCCGGTGGTCCGGATGGTTGGCCCGGTCGGACTTCAGGCGCCGCAGCACGTTCTCGACGCCCACCACCGCGTCATCGACCAGACCGCCAATGGCGATGGCCAGCCCGCCCAGCGTCATCGTGTTGATCGACAGCCCGAAATACTTGAAGACCAGCGCGGTGATGAAGATCGACACCGGGATGGCGGTCAGCGCGATGATGGTTGGCCGCAAGGTGCCGAGGAAGAAGAACAGGATCACCGCGACGAAGATCGACGCACCGATCAGCTTGCCTTGCAGCGTGGTGATCGAGGCCTCGATGAAGCTGGCTTGACGGAAGGTCACGCGCGGTGTCTCCATGCCGGCTGGCAGCGAAGTCTTGAGTCCAACGAGGGCGTCCTCGATCGATTTCGTCAGCGCGATGGTGTCGGCGGTTGGCTGTTTCTGGATGCCCAGGATCACGGCCGGCTTGCCTTCGTAGCCCGCATCGCCGCGCTTGGGTGCCGCGGCAAAGGTCACCTCGGCGATCTGGCGCATCAGGATCGGTTGTCCGTCCTTCGCGGTCAGCGCCAGGTTGTTCAGATCATCGAGTCGCGACGTCCGGCCCAGGTTGCGGATCAGGTACTCGCGGCCGTTCAGTTCCAGAAAGCCACCCGAGGTGTTGGACGAGTACCCCTTCAGCGCGCCTTCGAGCTGGTCATGGGTGATGCCCAGTTCCGCCATGCGGGTGGTGTTCGGCTGTACCTGGAACTGCCGCACCTCGCCGCCGATCGGGATGACCTGAGCCACGCCAGGCACCGACAGCAGCCGCGGTCTCAGCACCCAGTCCGCATACTCGCGCACCGCCATCGCGCTGATCTTGCTCGGATCGACTGGAATGGCGATCTGCATGATCTCGCCCATGATCGAGCTGATCGGACCCATGCGCGGCACCACGCCTTCGGCGATGCCTTCCTCCATCGACGACAGCCGTTCCGACACCAGTTGCCGGGCGCGGAAGATGTCGGTGCTCCAGTCGAAGGTGACGTAGAGGAAGGACAGGCCGGCCGACGACGTGGAACGGACCGCCTCCACACCGGGCAGGCCGTTCATCGTGGTTTCCAGCGGTGCGGTGATGAGCTGCTCCACCTCTTCGGCGGCCATGCCGCCGGCCTCGGTCATGACCGTGACGGTGGGCTTGTTGAGGTCGGGGAACACGTCCACTGGCGTGCGCGACAGCGTGAACGCGCCGTACCCCATCAGCACCACGCTGAGCAGCAGCACCAGCAGCCGGTTGGCCAGGCTGGTTTCGACGAGCCACCGGAACATGTCAGCGCACCTGGTTAATGAGCGTGGCGCCTTGCGTGGCCACGCGGTCGCCGGCCTGCAGGCCGGACGTCACCGCCACGTTCACGCCGTCCAGCGCTTCCACCGTCACCGGCCTGGGCTCGAAGCGTTCCGGCGCGGTCTTGACCCACACGATGGTCTGATTGGCCGGGTTCCGCATCAGTGATGCCGCGGGCACC
>JAIXZR010000070.1 GCA_027489455.1 Rubrivivax sp.
GACGGCCTACCTGTACAGCTGCTACGAGACCGAAGACGGCGAGTGCGAAGCCGAGCCGACCGATCGCAAGAAGATCATGGTGCTGGGCGGTGGCCCCAACCGCATCGGCCAGGGCATCGAGTTCGACTACTGCTGCGTGCACGCTGCGCTGGCGATGCGCGAAGACGGGTACGAGACCATCATGGTCAACTGCAACCCGGAAACCGTGTCCACCGACTACGACACCAGCGACCGCCTGTACTTCGAGCCCGTGACACTGGAAGACGTGCTGGAGATCGTGGCGAAGGAGCGCCCCACGGGCGTGATCGTGCAGTACGGCGGCCAGACGCCGCTGAAGCTGGCGCTGGACCTGGAACGCGCTGGCGTACCCCGCATCGGCACCAGCCCGAACAGCATCGACATCGCGGAGGACCGCGAACGTTTCCAGCAGCTGCTGCACGACATCGGCCTGAAGCAGCCCCCCAACCGCACCGCGCGCACCGAAGAGCAGGCGCTGGCGCTGGCGCACGAGATCGGCTACCCCCTGGTGGTGCGCCCGAGCTACGTGCTGGGCGGCCGCGCGATGGAGATCGTGCACGGCGACAAGGACCTGGAACGCTACATGCGCGAAGCCGTGCGCGTCAGCGAGAAGAGCCCGGTGCTGCTGGACCGCTTCCTGGACGACGCGATCGAAGTCGACGTCGACTGCATCAGCGATGGCGTGGACGTGATGATCGGCGGCATCATGGAACACGTCGAAGCCGCGGGCATCCACAGCGGCGATTCGGCCTGTTCGCTGCCGCCGTATTCGCTGGCCCCTGCGTTGCAGGACGAGATGCGCCGCCAGGCCATCGCGATGGCGAAGGCGCTGGGCGTGGTGGGTCTGATGAACGTGCAGTTCGCTATCCAGGGCGAGGGTTCCGAGGCCGTGGTGTACGTGCTGGAAGTGAATCCGCGCGCCAGCCGCACCGTGCCCTTCGTGAGCAAGGCCACGGGCCAGCCGCTGGCCAAGATCGCGGCGCGCTGCATGGCGGGCCAGACCCTGGCCGGCCAGAGGGACAAGGCAGGCCGGATGCCGCGGGAAGTCGTGCCCGACTACTTCAGCATCAAGGAGGCGGTGTTCCCGTTCAACAAGTTCCCGGGCGTGGACCCGATCCTGGGGCCCGAGATGCGCAGCACCGGTGAGGTGATGGGGGTGGGGCAGACCTTTGGCGAGGCCATGCTGAAGAGCCAGCTCGGCGCCGGTTCGCGCCTGCCGCGCGAAGGCACGGTCGTCATCACCGTGAAGAACAGCGACAAGGAGCGCGCCGTGAAGGTGGCGGGCGACCTCGTCGACCTGGGATTCAACGTCGTGGCCACCAAGGGCACCGCGGCCGCGATCGCCGCCGCCGGCATCGCTGTGCGGGTGGTGAACAAAGTCAAGGACGGTCGGCCGCACATCGCCGACATGGTCAAGGCCGGCGAGATCCAGCTCGTCTACACCACGGTCGACGAGACGCGCACGGCAATCGCTGATTCGCGCTACATCCGAACGGCAGCCCTGGCCAACCGCGTGACTTACTACACCACCATGGCTGGCGCCGAGGCTGCGACCGAAGCGCTCAAGCACCAGGACGGCCTGGCCGTGGTGTCGGTGCAGGAACTGCATCAGCGGTTGGCCCAGACAGCCGAGGCTGCGCCACCGCACTAAGCAACTGAACTAAACTCATGTCACCAACCCGCCGCAGTGCGGCCCCGCCAGCCAACGCTGGCGCGGCCCTGCGGCGGGTTCACTTTCAGCACAGCCCTGGGCCCGCCGATGAACACAATCCCTCTCACCCGCCGCGGTGCCGAGAAGCTCAAGGATGAGCTGCATCGGCTGAAGTCCGTCGAGCGGCATGCCGTGATCCAGGCCATCAGCGAGGCGAGGGCGCAGGGCGACCTGTCCGAGAACGCCGAGTACGACGCGGCCAAGGACAAGCAGGGCTTCATCGAGGGCCGCATCCTCGAGCTGGAGGCCAAGCTCGCCGCTGCGCAGATCATCGATCCTGCGACGCTGGATGCCGGGGGCAAGGTCGTGTTCGGTGCCACCGTCGACCTGGAGGACGAGGACAGCGGGGCGAAGGTGACCTACCAGATCGTGGGCGATGACGAGGCCGATCTCAAGCTCGGCCTGGTATCGATCAGCAGCCCGATCGCCAGGGCGCTGATCGGCAAGGAAGCCGGCGACGTCGCCGAGGTGCAGGCCCCCGGCGGCGTCAAGCACTGGGAAATCGTCGCCGTGCGCTACGCCTGAGCTCCGGCGGGGCCGCGATGGAGCTAGAACGCTGGCGCCGGCTGTTGCCCGCGATCTGGGCCGGCTGGCTGCTGTGCGTGGCCTTGCTGGCCACGCCCGCGCCGTTCGCGGCGCTGGCCGCTGCCGACGCTGGCCGGGTGGTGGGCAGGATGTTCACGCAGGAGGCCTACACCGCGCTGGGTTTGGGCGTGCTGCTGCTGGTGCTGGAGCGCATGGCCGCCCGCCGGGCAGCCCTGGCACAAGACGGCCCGCAGTTCACCACCGGCATGGCGCTGGCGCTGGGGACGCTCTTCTGCACGGTGGCCGGCTACTTCGCGTTGCAGCCGATGATGGCGGCCGCGCGCGTCGGTCAGGGCAGCTTGTCCTTCGGGCAGCTCCACGTCATCAGCGTGGCCTTCTTCGGCATCAAGCTGTTGCTCGTGCTGGCCCTGGCCTGGCGCAACAGCCGGACGCCGGCAGCGGCTAGTCAGCCGCCTTCTTCTTGATGCTGGTCGGACGCTTGCGCACCCGCTTGATCTCGCCACCGGCCGCCACGCGCTGGTTGCCGAACAGCTGCACCTTCTTCACGGTGGCGCGATGGTTGCCGCTCTTGGAAAAGGACACGAGCTTCACCACCCGGGGGCCGGGCATGCGGTCCTCGCGCTCGGCCTTTTCCTTGGGTGGAATCGGCCGCCAGAACACCAGCAGCTTGCCGATGTGCTGGATGGGCGCGGCATCCAATTCGTCGGCCAACTGCGCGAAGATCTGTTCGCGGCTGGCGCGGTCGTCGGAGAACACGCGCACCTTGATCAGGCCGTGGGCCTTGAGGGCGGCGTCGATTTCACGGGTGACAGCGGCGGTGAGGCCGTCGCCGCCGATCATGACGACAGGGTCCAGATGGTGGGCGCTGGCGCGGTGGTCCTTGCGCTGCGCGGGGGTCAGTGGGATGGCGGGCATCCTGGGATTATCCGTGCTGGCGTGTCCGGCCGGCGCAGCGATCAGGGAAGAGACGCAGCGGTGAAGACCGGCAGCAAGAAAGTGAACCGGGCGTGGTTGAACAACCACGTCAACGACCCGTACGTGAAGCAGGCGCAGAAAGACGGCTACCGGGCGCGCGCCGCGTACAAGCTGCAGGAGATCGACGAGGCGCTGCGCCTGGTGCGGCCCGGTCAGGTGGTCGTGGACCTGGGCTCGGCCCCGGGCGCCTGGAGCCAGTACCTGCGCCGCAGGCTTTCGCCCGGCGGTGCAGCCGCGGGGGCGCTGGCCGGCACGATCATCGCGCTGGACTTGCTGCCGATGGAGCCGATCGAGGACGTCAGTTTTCTTCTGGGCGATTTCCGCGAAGCCGAACTGCTGGCGAGGCTGGAAGCCCTGCTGGCCGGCCGCCCGGTGGACCTGGTGGTGTCGGACATGGCGCCCAATCTGTCCGGGATCGCAGCGACGGACGCAGCGCGGGTCTCGCACCTCATCGAGTTGGCCGTTGATTTCGCCTGCCAGCACCTGCGGCCTGAAGGTGCACTGGTCTGCAAGACCTTTCACGGCAGCGGATACGCCGAACAGGTGAAACTCTTTTCCAGCCGCTTCTGGATCGCAAAAGTCTTCAAACCAAAGGCTTCTCGTGACAAATCGGCTGAAACCTTCCTGATTGGCATGGGCCTGAAGGACCCAGCCGCGCGTTGAGGCGACGGCGCCTTTCACCCTGTTGCCGAACTGGCAGGCAAATCTGTCTCAAATACTTGACTGCACTAGAATGAACCCCAACTACCGTGGCGTCCGGCATGGCTGTCCTGCCTGCCGAGCCGCTGAATTGATGAAGGAGCCGCGGTGAACAATCAATGGTTTTCGAAGGTCGCTGTCTGGCTGGTGATCGCACTCGTGCTGTTCACCGTGTTCAAGCAGTTCGACCGCGGCATCAGCCAGGGCAACCAGATCGGTTACTCCGACTTCCTGGAAGAAGTGCGCTCCAAGCGCATTCGCTCCGTCACGCTGCAGGAAAACCCCGGTGGCGGCACCGAGATCCTGGCGATCACCGCCGACGACAAGCGCCTGCGCAGCACGGCGACCTTCCTCGACCGCGGCCTGGTGGGTGACCTGATCGCCAACAACGTCAAGTTCGACGTCAAGCCGCGCGAAGAGCCCAGCCTGCTGATGAGCATCCTCGTCAGCTGGGGCCCGATGCTGTTGCTGATCGGCGTCTGGGTCTACTTCATGCGCCAGATGCAGGGCGGTGGCAAGGGCGGTGCATTCAGCTTCGGCAAGAGCAAGGCCAAGATGCTCGACGAGGCCAACAACAACACCACCTTCCAGGACGTCGCCGGCTGCGACGAAGCCAAGGAAGAGGTGAAGGAACTGGTCGACTTCCTCAAGGACCCGCAGAAGTTCCAGAAGCTGGGCGGCCGCATCCCGCGCGGCGTGCTGCTGGTCGGCCCGCCGGGCACCGGCAAGACGCTGCTCGCCAAGGCCATCGCGGGTGAAGCGAAGGTACCCTTCTTCGCCATCAGCGGTTCGGACTTCGTCGAGATGTTCGTCGGGGTCGGTGCTGCGCGGGTGCGCGACATGTTCGAGCAGGCGAAGAAGAGCGCGCCTTGCATCATCTTCATCGACGAAATCGACGCTGTCGGCCGCCACCGGGGTGCCGGTCTGGGCGGCGGCAACGACGAACGAGAGCAGACGCTGAACCAGATGCTCGTCGAGATGGACGGCTTCGAGACCAACCTCGGCGTCATCGTGATGGCGGCGACCAACCGGCCCGACATCCTGGATCCGGCCCTGCTGCGCCCCGGCCGCTTCGACCGGCAGGTCTACGTCACGCTGCCCGATGTCCGCGGTCGCGAGCAGATCCTGAACGTGCACATGCGCAAGGTGCCGGTTGGGCAGGACATCCGCGCCGACATCCTGGCGCGTGGTACGCCCGGGTTCAGCGGCGCCGACCTGGCCAACCTGGTCAACGAAGCGGCACTCTTTGCGGCGCGGCGCAACGGCCGCGTCGTGGAGATGGTCGACTTCGAGAAGGCCAAGGACAAGATCATGATGGGCCCCGAGCGCAAGTCGATGATCATGCCGGAGGAAGAGCGCAAGAACACCGCCTACCACGAGGCCGGCCACGCACTGGTGGCGCGCCTGATGCCCAAGACCGACCCGGTGCACAAGGTGACCGTGATCCCGCGTGGCCGCGCGCTCGGCGTGACGATGCAGCTGCCCGAAGGTGATCGCTACAGCATGGACAAGGAGCGCATGCTCTCCACCATCAGCGTGCTGTTCGGTGGCCGCATTGCCGAAGAAGTGTTCATGAACCAGATGACCACCGGCGCCAGCAATGACTTCGAGCGCGCCACGGCCATCGCCCGCGACATGGTGATGCGCTATGGCATGACCGACGAGCTGGGCCCGATGGTCTACGCCGACAACGAAGGCGAAGTGTTCCTGGGCCGCAGCGTCACCAAGACCACGAGCATGTCCGAAGAGACGATGCGCAAGGTGGACAGCGTGATCCGCCGCATCATCGACGAGCAGTATTCGATCGCGCGCAAGCACATCGAGGACAACAAGGACAAGATGCACGCGATGGCGCAGGCGCTGCTGGAATGGGAAACCATCGACAGCGACCAGATCGACGACATCATGGCAGGCAAGCCGCCGCGCGCGCCGAAGGACTGGACGCCTTCATCCAGCCGGCCGCCCGGTGGTGGCGCAGCGCCTTCCGTGGGCACCGACAGCGCGCCGGCGGCGGCCTGAGGCTGGGCCTGCAGGGTGTCATGGCGTAAAGCCGGCTCCGGTACGGGGCCATGAAGCAACGGGGCCACTGGCCCCGTTCTTTTTTCCAGGGCCCTAGCGGCGTGTCGCCCCCAGGGCAGGGGGCGACGGCTGGTCTGAGGGGCGGTGGCCGCCCATGCCCGCGCCTGAAGGCCTGCTACGCAGGCTAGAGTCTCAACCCCGGCAGCGGCGCCCTCAAGATATCCCTGAGCAACCATGAGCAGAACCTACTTTGGCACCGATGGCATCCGCGGCACGGTCGGCCAGCCGCCCATCACGCCCGACTTCATGCTGCGTCTGGGCCACGCCGTTGGTCTGGTACTCAAGCGCAGCAATGCGCGCCCGACCGTCCTGATCGGCAAGGACACGCGCATTTCCGGTTACATGCTCGAGTCCTCGCTGGAAGCCGGATTCGCCTCGGCGGGCGTCGATGTGCTGCTGAGCGGGCCCTTGCCAACGCCTGGCGTGGCCTATCTCACCCGGGCGCTGCGCCTGGATCTGGGCGTCGTCATCAGCGCTTCGCACAACCCGTACGACGACAACGGCGTCAAGTTCTTTTCCGCCCGTGGCGAAAAGCTGCCTGACGACTGGGAACTGGCCGTGGAAGCAGCCCTGCTGCTGACGCCGCAATGGGCTGATTCGGCCACTCTGGGCAAGGCGCGTCGCTTGAACGACGCCAGCGGCCGCTACATCGAGTTCTGCAAGAGCACGGTGACGCAGAGCCTGTCGCTGCGCGGCGTGAAGCTGGTGGTGGACGGCGCCCATGGTGCGGCCTATCACGTCGCGCCGGACGTGTTCCACGAACTGGGCGCCACCGTGGTCAAGATTGGTTGCAGCCCCGACGGCACCAACATCAATGCCGGCTTCGGCGCGACGTCACCGGCTGCGCTGGTCCAGGCCGTGGCCGAGCATCGCGCCGACTACGGCATCGCGCTGGACGGCGATGCCGATCGGCTGCAGATGGTGGATGCCTCGGGCCGGCTTTTCAACGGCGACGAACTGCTGTACGTGATGGTCGCTGACCGCCGCGCGCAGCAACTGCCCGTGCCGGGCGTCGTCGGCACCCTGATGACGAACATGGCCGTGGAGCTGGCCTTGCAGCACCAAGGGGTGCCGCTGGTGCGCGCCAAGGTAGGCGACCGCTATGTGCTGGAAGAACTGGCAGCGCGTGGCTGGCAGCTGGGCGGAGAAAGCTCCGGCCACTTGCTGGCGCTGGATTGCCATACCACGGGCGACGGCATTGTCAGCGCGCTGCAGATCCTGCAGGCCGTGCGCCGCAGCGGCCGCAGCCTGGCTGCGCTGCTGGAAGGCGTGACGCTCTACCCGCAGACCATGATCAACGTGCGCCTGCCCGAGGGCAGCCGCTGGCAGGACAACCTGCGACTGAAGAAAGAGACCGCCGACGTCGAGGCGCTGCTGGGACAGGCCGGCCGCGTGCTCGTCAGGCCTTCCGGCACCGAGCCCGTCCTGCGCGTGATGGTCGAAGCCAGGGACGCCGCGCTGGGGCGCGAATGCGCCGAGCGCATGGCGCGGGCCGCGGCAGCAGGCGGCTGAGCCGCCTGCTGGCCGAGTCGGTACGACCCGCGACGTGCAGCCGCGACGTGCAGCCGCGGCGCAGGGCGATCAGCGTGTCGGCGGCAGCATCACCTTGTCGATGATGTGCACCACGCCGTTGGTCACTGCGACGTCGGGCTTGGTCACGACCGCATCTTCGACGGTGACGAAGGTGCCGGCACGGGCCAGGCCCAGATTGGCGCCCTGCACCGACTTCACGTTGCCGGTCTTCACGTCGGCCGCCATCACCTTGCCCGGCACCACGTGGTAGGTCAGCACGGCCTTCAGGCGCTCCTTGTTGGCGGCCAGCTCGGCCAGCGTGGCGGCAGGCACAGCCTTGAAGGCGTCGTTGCTGGGCGCAAAGACGGTGAAGGGGCCGGTGCCCTTGAGCGTGTCGGTCAGGCCTGCGTCGGTAATCAGCTTCGAAAGGGTCGACAGCTCGGGTGTGCGTGCCGCGGTCTCGGCAATCGAGACCGGTGCGGGCGGCGAGGTGGCGCAGCCGGACAGCATGGCAAAGGCCAGGATGGCGGCGGCGGTGCCGAGGGTTCTGCGTTGCATCTTCATCAAGAGTGGCTCCAGGGGGCTGAGGTTCAGTGGGGCCGATCACAGCCGGGCTGCGCGTTGCCAGGGGCCTGTTGGCGCAACCAGGCCGCTGTCAGCCAGCCTGCCGGGTAGCTTAGGAAGCTTCGGTGACCGATTCGTGACGGCTTGATGTCCTTGTCACACGGCCCTTCGGCGCCCTGGCTTTGTCACGTCGCTGTCATCCGGTCTACCTACAGTCGCCTGCATTGCTTTTAACCGCCCATGAGGCTCAGGACATGACCTTCCTCCGAATTGCTGCTGTGTCTGCCGCACTCGCCCTCGGCGCATCCGTCGCAGGTGCACAGGACGTCACCGGTGCCGGTGCGTCTTTCCCCGCCCCCGTCTACGCGAAGTGGGCCGACGCCTACAACAAGGCCACCGGCGCACGCATCAATTACCAGTCGGTCGGCTCGGGTGCCGGCATCCGGCAGATCCGCGGCAAGACGGTGGACTTCGGGGCTACCGATGCGCCGCTGAACGACGCTGAACTCGCCAAGGACGGCATGATCCAGTTCCCCACCGTCATCGGCGGTGTCGTGCCGGTGGTGAACATCCGCGGCATCAGCCCGGGCCAGATCCGCATGACGGGGCAGGTGCTGGGGGACATCTACCTGGGCAAGATCACGCGCTGGAACGACCCGGCCCTGACCGCCCTGAACCCTGGCGTACCGTTGCCTGACGCTGCGATCGCGCCAGTGCGGCGTGCCGACGGGTCCGGCACCACCTTCCTGTTCACCAACTACCTGTCGAAGGTGAACGCCGAGTGGAAGGCCAAAGTCGGTGAAGGCACGGCGGTCAACTGGCCGGTCGGCGCAGGCGGAAAGGGCAACGAAGGCGTCTCGGCCTTCACGCTGCGTCTGCCCAACTCCATCGGCTACGTCGAGTACGCCTATGCGAAGCAGAACAAGATGAGCTACGTGCTCATGCAGAACAAGGATCGCCAGTTCGTCAAGCCCGATGACACGGCCTTCAAGGCGGCCGCTGCTGGCGCCGACTGGGCCAAGTCGTTCTTCCAGGTGCTGACCGACCAGCCGGGCAAGGACAGCTGGCCGATCACGGGTGCCACCTTCATCCTGATGCACAAGCAGCAGGACAAGCCCGCCAGCGCCACGAACGTGCTGAAGTTCTTCGACTGGGCCTATGCGAACGGCGACAAGCTGGCCGATGAACTGGACTACGTGCCGCTGCCGGCCGCGGTGAAGGACCTGGTCCGCAAGCAGTGGGCCGACAACCTCAAGGACGCGGCTGGCAAGCCCATCGCCTCCAAGTAAGCCGCAGCCAGGCGTAGCCGGGAGCCGGTGGCGCCCGGCGCTGCGGTCCGCCACGGCGGCACGGCCACGAGCGTGGCCCAGGCGCTGATACCACCCAACCGTCCGAGCCCCGAGCGGAGGCCCCATGGCCGCTACACTCCCCGCGAGTAATTACTCCGACAAGAAGACCATGGAGCGAGCCTCCCCTTCGGGCGACCCGCCCGGTCGTAGGCGCGTGCTGCCCTGGGCAGACACCGCCTTCTCCGCGGCGGCGCACGCCGCAGCGTGGATCACCCTGCTGCTGCTCGTGGGGATCATTCTTTCCCTGGTCGCGGGCGCCTGGCCAGCCATCAAGGAGTTCGGCCTGGGATTCCTGATCTCGACGGAATGGGACCCGGTCGAGCTGAAGTTCGGCGGCCTGGTGATGATCTACGGCACGATCATGACGTCGCTGATCGCTCTGATCATTGCTGTGCCCGTGAGCTTCGGCATTGCCGTTTTCCTGACCGAGCTTTCGCCCGGCTGGCTCAAGCGGCCACTGGGCGTGGCCATCGAGCTGCTGGCGGCCGTGCCGTCCATCGTCTACGGCATGTGGGGCCTGCTGGTGTTCGGCCCCATCCTGGCCACCTACGTGCAGCAGCCGCTGCAGGCGGCGTTTTCGGATGTGCCTTACCTGGGCGCACTCTTTTCCGGGCCGCCCGTGGGCATCGGCATCCTGTCGGCCGGGATCATCCTGGCGATCATGATCATCCCGTTCATCTCGGCGGTGATGCGCGATGTCTTCGAGACCACTCCGGCGCTTCTGAAGGAGTCGGCCTACGGGCTGGGCTCCACCACCTGGGAAGTGGTCAGCAAAGTCGTGCTGCCCTACACCAAGACCGGCGTGGTGGGCGCCATCATGCTGGGGCTCGGCCGCGCGCTGGGCGAGACGATGGCGGTGACCTTCGTCATCGGCAACTTCAACCAGCTGGACAACCTGTCGCTGTTCCAAGCCGCCAACAGCATCACGTCCGCCCTGGCCAACGAATTTGCTGAGGCCAGCGAAGGCCTGCACCAGGCTTCGCTCATCTACCTGGGCCTGATCCTGTTCTTCATCACCTTCGTGGTGCTGGCGTTCTCCAAGATCCTCCTGTCCCGCCTGCGCAAGGGCGAAGGGAGCCGCACATGAGCAGCTTTGCCACCCTGGATGCGGGCCGCGCGACCATGCACCGCAGGCGCAAGGTCATGAACGTGGTCGCACTGAGCCTGGCCCTGGCGGCGATGGCCTTCGGGCTGTTCTGGCTGATCTGGATCCTGTTCGAGACCGTGCGCCTGGGCATCGGCGGCCTGGCGCTGTCGGTGTTCACCGAATCGACCCCGCCGCCGATGGCTGAAACTGGCGGCCTGGCCAATGCGATCGTGGGATCGCTGATGATGGTGTTGCTCGCCACGGCCCTGGGCACGCCCATTGGGGTCATGGCGGGGGTCTACCTGGCTGAATACGGCAAGACGACCTGGCTGGGCGCGGTCACCGGCTTCATCAACGACATCCTGCTGTCGGCACCGTCGATCGTGATCGGCCTGTTCATCTACGCGGCGGTCGTGGCCACGACGAAGTCTTTCTCCGGCTACGCCGGGGTGCTGGCCCTGGCGCTGATCGTCATCCCGGTCGTCGTGCGCACGACCGAGAACATGCTGAGCCTGATCCCGAACGCGCTGCGCGAAGCGGCCTATGCGCTGGGCACGCCCAAGTGGAAGGTCGTCGCTTCGGTGACGCTGAAGGCCGCCCGTGCCGGTGTCATCACGGGCGTACTGCTGGCGCTGGCACGGATCGCCGGTGAGACGGCACCGTTGCTGTTCACAGCGCTGTCGAACCAGTTCTTCACCGCCAACCTGGGCGAGCCGATGGCCAGCCTGCCGGTGACGATCTTCAAGTTTGCGATGAGCCCCTACCAGAACTGGCAGGAGCTGGCTTGGGCCGGCGTGTTCCTCATCACCCTGGGCGTGCTGGCGCTGAACATCCTGGCGCGCGTGCTCTTCCGCAACAAGCAATAGGGGGCTGTTCATGGACACCCGCGTCAATCTGCCAACGTCCGAGAAGGTCAAGATCTCGGTCCGTGATCTGAACTTCTTCTACGGCAAGTTCCACGCGTTGAAGAACATCAACCTGGACATCCCGGAGCGCAAGGTCACGGCCTTCATCGGCCCTTCGGGTTGCGGCAAGAGCACGCTGCTGCGCACCTTCAACCGCATGTTCGAGCTCTACCCCGAGCAGCGCGCCGAAGGCAGCATCAGCCTGGACGGCGAGAACATCCTGAAGAGCAAGATGGATGTGACCTTGATCCGCGCCAAGATCGGCATGGTGTTCCAGAAGCCCACGCCGTTCCCGATGTCGATCTACGACAACATCGCCTTCGGCGTGCGCCTGTTCGAGACCCTCCCGCGCGCCGAGATGGACGAACGCGTCGAATGGGCGCTGAAGAAGTCCGCCCTGTGGGGCGAGGTCAAGGACAAGCTCAGTCAGAGCGGTGCCAGCCTGTCCGGCGGGCAGCAGCAGCGCCTGTGCATCGCGCGCGGCATCGCCATCAAGCCCGAAGTGCTGTTGCTCGACGAGCCCTGCTCGGCGCTGGACCCGATCTCCACCGGCAAGATCGAGGAACTGATCCACGAGCTGAAGACCGACTACACGGTCATGATCGTCACCCACAACATGCAGCAGGCCGCGCGCTGCAGCGATTACACGGCTTACATGTACCTGGGCGACCTGGTGGAGTTCGGGCCCACGGGCGAGCTCTTCATGAAGCCGCAGAAGAAGGATACTGAGGACTACATCACCGGGCGCTTTGGCTGAAGCCGGGCGAAATGGCATGACCGAAAAGCATCTTTCCACGCAGTTCGACGCCGAACTCAGCGGCATTTCCAACCGGGTGCTGGAAATGGGGGGTCTGGTGGAATCGCAGGTCACGCAGGCGGTCTACGCGCTGGTGAACTTCAGCGATCCGACGGCCACCCAAGTCCTGCGCCAGGAAGAGCGCGTCAACCAGATGGAAGTGGAGATCGACCGCGATCTCTCGGCCATCATCGCCCGCCGCCAGCCGACCGCGCGCGACCTGCGCTTGCTGATTGCCATCAGCAAGGCGATCGCCAACCTCGAGCGTGTGGGCGACGAAGCCGCGCGCATCGCCCGCACGGTGCAGCGCCTCATGAGCACCGGCGTGTCGTCCAGGCTGCGGCTGCCGGTGTCCGACCTCACCTTCGAAGCCGATCTGGCGGTGGCCCAGTTGCGCAAGGCCCTGGATGCCTTCGCGCGCCTGGACACCGGCCGTGCGCTGGAAGTACTGAGGCAGGATGACCAGATCGACCAGGAATTCGACGGCCTGTTGCGCAAGCTGATCACGTACATGATGGAGGACCCGCGCACCATCACCGCCAGCATCGATCTGGTGTTCGTGGCCAAGGCCATCGAACGCGTGGGCGACCACGCCAAGAACCTGGCCGAAGCCATCATCTACGTCGTCAAGGGCACCGACGTGCGGCACCACACCGTGGAAGCGGTGGAGGACGCCGTCCGTTGACCCGGCTGCGGGACAGACAGCCGGGATGAGCCGCATCCTCGTCGTCGAGGACGAAGCCGCGATCGCTGAGCTGATCTCGCTGAACCTGCGGCATGCCGGGTTCGATGTGCAGGTCTGCACCACGGCTGCTTCTGCGCAGGCGGTGGTGGACCAGCAACTGCCCGATGCCGTGCTGCTGGACTGGATGCTGCCTGGCGAAAGCGGGCTGCAGCTGGCCCAGCGCTGGCGCGCCTCTGCGCGCACACGCGAACTGCCCATCATCATGCTCACGGCCCGTGCCGACGAAGCCGACAAGGTGGCCGGGCTTGAAAGCGGCGCCGACGATTACCTGGCCAAGCCGTTTTCCGTCAATGAGCTCATGGCGCGCATCCGTGCGGTGCTGCGCCGCCGCGCCCCGCAGGCGCTGGATGTCGCGGTGCGGGTTGGCGACCTGCACCTGGACCCGGCCACGCGTCGGGTCAGCGGGGCGGGGCAGGATCTGAAGCTGGGGCCGACGGAGTTCCGCCTGCTGCACTTCCTGATGGCGCACCCCGAGCGCGTGCACAGCCGCACCCAGCTGCTGGACCGCGTCTGGGGCGATCATGTCTTCATCGAGGAGCGCACGGTGGATGTCCACATCAAGCGCCTGCGCGAGGCGCTGGCGCCGGCCGCAGCTGCTGCGATGGTGGAAACCGTGCGCGGCGCGGGCTACCGGCTGACGGCATCGCCCCAGGCCGGTGCCGCGCGGGGCGGGCCGGCATGAACTGGCTGCTGACCCGCACGCTGGCGGCCGTGCTGATGCTCTTCGTGGGCGCAGGCCTGGGCTACGTGATCGGGCAGTTCACGGCCACCCCGATGACCATGGCGCTGGCCGGTGCCACGGCCGCTGTGGCCTTGTTCGTGGGGCTGGACGGGCTGCGCGGCGAGAAGCTGATGCTTTGGCTGCGCGGTGGCCAGGACCACCCCGCGCCACGCGATGCCGGGCTGTGGGGCGAACTCGGCTACAGCATCGAGAAGGCCCTGCGCCAGCGGGAACGCGAACGCCATACCGAGGAATCCCGCCTGCAGCAGTTCCTGGCCGCGATCGAGGCTTCCCCGAATGGTGTTCTGCTGCTCGATCCCATGGAGCGGATCGACTGGTGCAACCGCGTCGCAGCCGAGCACTTCGGCCTGGATCCGCTGCGCGACCGCTTGCAGCGCGTGACGAACCTGGTTCGCGCGCCGGCCTTCGTCACCTACCTGCAGGCCGGGCAGTTCGACAAGCCGGTGCGCTTCAGTGCCCCCAGCGGCCGCAGCACGCTGGAATTGACCGTGCGCCGCTACGCCGATGGCATGAAGCTGGTGCTGTCGCAGGACATCACCGAAAGCGAGCGCAACGATGCGATGCGGCGCGACTTCGTGGCCAACGTGTCGCATGAGATCCGCACGCCCTTGACGGTGCTGTCGGGCTTCGTCGAGACCATGGCTCGTCTGCCGTTGTCCGAAGCCGAGCGCGCACGCGTTCTGGTGCTGATGGACCAGCAGACACAGCGCATGCAGGCCCTGGTGGCCGATCTGCTGACGCTGGCGCAGCTGGAGGGCAGCCCCCGCCCCGCCCACGACCGCTGGGTACCGGTGGCGGGGCTGATGCGCCGTGCGCTGGCCGATGGCCAGGCCTTGTCAGCCGGCCGCCACAGGCTGCAGTTGCACGGCGGCGACGATGCCGAACTGGCGGGCAGCGAAAGCGAGCTCTTCAGTGCCTTGAGCAACCTTGTCAGCAACGCCGTGCGCTACACCCCCGAAGGCGGCCAGATCGACGTGCACTGGCGCTGGCGTGAAGATGGTGGCGGCGAACTCCTCGTCAGCGACACCGGGCCGGGGATTGCCCGTGAGCACATTCCGCGGCTGACCGAGCGCTTCTATCGCGTCGACGGCAGCCGCTCGCGCGACACGGGCGGCACTGGCCTGGGACTGTCGATCGTCAAGCACGTGGCACAGCGCCACGGGGGCGAAATCGATATCCAGAGCGAGCTTGGCAAGGGGTCGGTCTTCCGGCTGCTGCTGCCGGCGCTGCGCGTGCGGGCCACCGCGCCCGCGGCGCCTGCCGACGCAGCGTCGATCACGGCCTGACGGCGGCTTCGCGCAGGCGATAGAGCAGCGTCAGCTCATCGCGCTCAGTCGGGCGGCGCAGTTGCGCCTGCAGCTGCCAGTGCTCTGGATCGGGCTCGGCCGCAGTGGCGGCACCGGTGCGCAGCCGCGTGATGCGCAGCATCCAGGGGCAATCCGGGGCCGGCAGGGGCTGCGCGACGGGCATGGCGCGCACCTGCCAGCGGCCGAAGTGCTCCAGCGCCGCCACCACCGCCGGGCTCACGCCTGGCGCCTGTACGCAGGCTTGCGGCGGCATCACCTGGCCCAGCTTGTCCATCAGCGGGCGCGGGCTGCGGGCGTAGTCGATCAAGGGCAGCCACAGCGTCATCAGCAGCAGCCAGCACAGCGCCACGCCGCCGGCGGGCAGCACCAGGCTCTTCCACAGCGCCTCGCGGTGGCGGCCGCTGCGCCAGCGCACCAGCCCCACCCAGGCTGCGCTGCCCGCCAGGGCCAGCACCAGGGCGAAGGCGGAAAACTGGGGCTCGAAGCCGGGCGCGAGCTTGGCGATGTTGGCCGCCGGCTTGGCTGGCATCCCCGTGTGCATGGCCGCGTACATCACCCAGATCGTGATGGCACAGACGGTGAAGAAGAACATCGAAAACCAGTCGATCGCTGCACTTGCGCTGCGCTTGAGGGTGGGCAGGGCGAAGGCTGCCAGCACCGCCAGCCCGGGCAGGCCCAGCATCAGGGCGCGGTCGGAGCCGTCCATCGCCAGGTTGCTAGCCAGGGCCACGCCCAGGGCCACCAGGGGTACCGAGATGTGCCGGTGCGAGAGGTGGCCGCGCCAGCGCCACAGCGTCCACAGCGCCAGCGGCCAGGCCGGCCACATGAACCACAGCCACTGGCGCGCCAGCGAAGGCAGGTCTTCCACATCCAGGCCCTGGGCGCGCCAGCGCCAGCTGCCCAGCGCCAGCGCCAGCGCGGCACCGAGCGCCGTCGCACCGGCCACCCAGGGGGCGAACTCGCGCGCCTGCGGCAGGCGCGATGCCAGGCAGATCGCGGTGCCGGCCAGGCCGGCCGCCAGGGCCACGCTGGGCGCGCCGCTGCCGGCCAGCAACGGCAGGGCCAGCAGCGCGGTCAGGCGTGGCTGCCAGCGGCGGTGCGGCGCTGCCGCCAGTGCGTAAAGCAGCCCGGCCATCCCCAGCAGCTGCGCCATCTCGGGGGTGGTCTCGTGCCCCAGCTGCAGCAAGCCCAGGCTGGCCATCAGGGCCAGCAGGGCGCCGTCGGCGATCGCGCGGGCATAGTCGACCGGGGCAGCTTCGCCACCAAAGGCAAATGCCAGGGGCTGCGCGGCGTCGGTGCGTGCCAGATGAAAGCTGGTGTACCAGGTGGCCACCAGCGTCAGACCGAGCAGCAGGGCAAAGGGGATGCGCGCTGCCAGCGCGGCGTCGACGGCGGGCGACAGCAACCAGATGAAGGCTGCGCCCAGCCAGTGCGGCAGCAGGGCGGTGTCCACGGGCAGCCCGCCCAGCTGGGGCAGCCACCAGCCGGTGCGGCCCTCGGCCATCGCCACCATCTGGCCGAACGCCGCGAGGTCGGCACTGCGCCACGGGTCGCGCCCGAAAACGCCTGGCAGCACATAGGCCGCACACAGCAGCAGCAGCGGCACGCGCGGCAGGCGCCGTGCGCCTCGCTGCGTGACCAGGGCGGGGTTGGGGCCGCTCACCTCAGCCTGCTGCCGTCAACTGCGGCGGCGTATCGTGCCGGCAGAAACGAAAAAGGCAGCCGAGGCTGCCTTCGCGGTGCTGGCTGCGCCTGGCGCATGGTGCCAGCAGGCCCTGCTCACTTCTTCTTGCCGAGGTGGGCGAACTTGGTGCGGAACTTGTCGACGCGGCCGCCCAGGTTGTCGATGCTCTTTTGCGTGCCGGTGTAGAACGGGTGCGTCTCGCTGGTGGATTCCACCTTCATCAGGGGCAGCTCGCGACCATCTTCCATCTTGATGGTTTCCTTGGTCTGCAGGCAGGAACGGGTAACGAACTTGAAGCCGTTCGACAGGTCCTGGAAGCAGACGTCGCGGTAGTTGGGGTGGATGCCTTGTTTCATCGAGAGCCTCTTGGGGGAGTGTTCAGCCACGCTGCGCATGGGGGATGCCGGTATTCGAACCAGCCAGCGGCGCACTTGAACGGGTTGGCGAAAAACCTGGGATTGTAGTGGGCAGCCGGGGGCGGATCTCAGCCGCCGCGGCGCATCATGTCGAAGAAGTCGTGGTTGTTCTTGGTGGCCTTCATCTTTTCCAGGATGAATTCCATCGCCTCGATCTCGTCCATCGGGTAGAGCAGCTTGCGCAGGATCCAGCTCTTCTGCAGGATTTCCGGCTTCAGCAGCAGTTCTTCGCGCCGCGTGCCGCTCTTGTTGATCAGGATCGACGGGTACACGCGCTTTTCGGCCATGCGGCGGTCCAGGTGGATTTCGCAGTTGCCGGTGCCCTTGAATTCCTCGTAGATGACTTCGTCCATCTTCGAGCCGGTGTCGATCAGCGCCGTGCCAATGATGGTGAGCGTGCCGCCTTCTTCGGTGTTGCGCGCGGC
>JAIXZR010000034.1 GCA_027489455.1 Rubrivivax sp.
GTCCAGCAGCAGCAGTTCGGGGCTGGCCACCAGCGCGCGCGCCAGCGCCACGCGCTTCTTGGTGCCGCCCGAAAGCGATTCGACCAGGGCATCCGCATCCAGGTGCAGGCGCTGCAGGGCCTGGTCCACGCGCTGTTCCCAGGTCCAGCCGTCCAGGGCTTCGATGCGGGTCTGCAGGGCATCCAGGTCCTCGCTCGCATCGTGGGCTTCATAGCGCGCACGCAATTCGCGCGCTTCGGCCACGCCTTCGCCCACGGCGTCGAAGACGCTGATGCCGGGTTCGAAATGCGGCTCCTGCGCCACGTAGACGCGGCGCAGGCCGGTCTGCAGCTGCAGGATGCCGTCGTCGGGCTTGTCCTGGCCGGCCAGGATCTTGAGCAGGCTGCTCTTGCCGGTGCCGTTGCGGCCGATCAGCGCCAGGCGCTCGCCGGTGTCGATGGACAGGCCGGCGCCGTCGAGCAGGGGCACATGGCCGAAAGCGAGGTGGGCATTGCTGAGGGTGAGAAGGGCCATCGGGGGATTGTCGATGACCCTGCCTGGGTCAGCAGACCGGCCCGCCGATGGCCCGCGTGGCCCCGCCCCGGCGGCGCGCATCGTGCACGGCCCGGCTGGCGGCGCGCTGCCAGTCGGGGGCGCCGCCGTAGGCCGCCTGTTCCTGCCGGCAGGCATCGACGAGCTTGACCAGATGATCGTCGTCGCTGGCGATGGCAGCCTCGGTCAGCTCGGGCCAGGCCAGCAGCGGCGCGGCGCGGCTGGGCACGGCACGCGCGGCCACGACGCCGGCGGCATAGGCGCGCCAGTAGGCCGCCACGGCGGCTTCGGCCTCGTCGATGAAGGGCAGCAGCACACGCAGTGCCTGCGCGCTCGTCACCAGGTGCAGCACGGTGAAGTTGCCGGTGCGGCTGTAGTGCTGGGCCGCCGTGCGCGCCAGGCGCGGCAGCGTGCTGCCGTCGATCTGCAGCCGGGCCACGGCGCCGGGAAAGCCGCGCGTGCGCGCCGCGTCCAGCATGCGATGAGCAATGAGCCCGGCGCGGCTGCTGGGCAGCGCCGCCAGCGCCGGCAGCAGCCGGGCGGGCTGGCGCTCGGTCTGGGCCTTGGCGGGCCGCGGCGGAGCCGCACCCAGATCCATCCAGCGGCAGGCCCAGTAGGCCAGGCCGTCGGCCAGTTCCTCGGGCGCCACCGCTTCGAAGGCATAGGCCACGCGGATCAGCCCGTGGAAGGCCGCCGCCCCGCAGCCCTGCACCAGGTAGGGCAGGGCCTGCTGCAGCACCTCGGCCAGGCCTTCGTGCGCCAGCCACTGGCGGAAGAAGTCGCGGTAGGCGGGCCAGGCGTGCACGTCGCCAAAGCGCGCGCGCCACGGGTCGCCGGCGGGCCAGGGCTCGGGCGCCGGGGCCGCGTGCAGGCGTGGCGTGTAGCGGGCGGTGAATTCGTCCAGCCGCGCCTGGCTGGCGCCCAGCCGGTGCAGCGCCATCAGCGCCATCGGCAGGTGGTTGCTGAGGCTGGCGCCGTATTCGGCGTCCCAGCGCGTGGCCTCGTTCAGGCGGTCGGCCAGGTTCACGCCAGCGCTCCTTCGAGCACGTCGATGAAGCGCTGGGCCACATCAAAGCCCGTCTGCTGCGTCACTTCCTGGAAGCCCGTGGGGCTGGTGACGTTGATCTCGGTGACGCAGCGGCCGATGATGTCCAGCCCGATCAGCATCAGCCCGCGCGGCGCCAGCACGGCGCCGATGCTGCGCGCCACTTCACGGTCGTGGTCGTTCAGCGGTTGGGCCACGCCCTTGCCGCCGGCGGCCATGTTGCCGCGGATTTCACTGCCCTGCGGGATGCGCGCCAGCGCAAACGGGATCGGCTCGCCGCCGATGATGAGCACGCGCTTGTCGCCCTGCGTGATCTCGGGCAGGTACTTCTGCACCATCACCGTCACGCGGCCGTGCTGGTTCAGCGTTTCGGTGATGCTGCCCAGGTTCAGCCCGTCGGGGCCGACGCGGAAGATGCCGGCCCCGCCCATGCCGTCCAGCGGCTTGCAGATGATGTCGCCGTGCTCGGCGTGGAAGCGCTGGATGTCCGACGCGTCGCGCGTCACCAGCGTCGGGCCGATGAACTGCGGGAACTCCAGGATCGCCAGCTTTTCCGGGTGTTCGCGCAGCGCCGCGGCACGGTTGAAGACGCGCGCGCCTTCGCGTTCGGCCTGGCTCAGCAGGTGGGTGGCGTAGAAGTATTCGCTGTCGAAGGGCGGGTCCTTGCGCATCAGCACGGCGTCCACACCGTTCAGCGGCTGCGGGCGTTCGTCGGGCGCCTGCTGCGCGGCGTGGAACCAGTCGCCGCCGTGGCCGTCGCCAGGTCGCCCGGTCAGGGTGATGTCGCGCACGAAGGCCGTCACCGCTTCGCCACGCTGCCAGCGGATGTCCTTGGGCTCGCAGGCCATCAGCGTGTGGCCGCGCGCAGCGGCCTCGCGCATCATGGCGAAGGTGGAATCCTTGTGGGTCTTGAACGATTCCAGCGGGTCGGCAACGAACAGCAGCTTCATGGGGCGGTCTCGCAGGCGGAGCGGGGCGGGCAGTCAAGCCCGCAGGGCGCGGCAGTGTTGCACAGCGCGCGCGGCGTCCTACCGGCAGGGGACGCCGCACCGGTACGCAGCCCCGGAATGGCTGTTCTAGGGGTCTGCAAGCGGCAGCCGCAGGCCGACAGTCCCGCCCTGTCGGCGCCCCTGCAGCAGGCCCGCCGACCCGCCCCGCGCCCCAGGCGCGGCCCCGATCCGGCCTGCTGCACCCCCTGTTGGAGACAGCCCCATGGCCAAGAAGCCCACCCCCCCGCGCGCCAGCCGCAGCGCCACCGCGGCCCCGACGTCTGCCGCGCCGATGACGCCCATGAGCGCCGGCAGCAGCATCGACGCCCTGTTGCTGGCCGCGCAGGAGCGCGGCGGCGACAGCCTGGAAACCGGCCGCTACCTCGTCACCTTCAAGGAAGGCGCGATGGACGACGGCGTGAAGGCCTTGCGCGGCCAGGCCATGCGCATGGCCGATGCGCGTGATTTCGGCGGCCAGGCCGTCGAGATGGACGCCCTCGGCGACGCCGACGCCGTGCTGTTCCCGGAAATCAACGTCGCCCTGGTGGGTGGCGACGCGCTGGGCGCCAGCGCCTTCAGCGCCAGCAGCGAACAGGGCGGCAGCAGCCCGCTGCAGGTGATCGAGCCCGAATACTTCGTCTTTGCCGACGGCGCCAGCGGTGACTACCTGCGCGGCTTCCTGAGCGCGGCCGAGGCCATCGCCCGCGACCTGGGCGAGCTGCCCGTGCGCCCCGACGGCGCCGACACCGACGTGCAGGTGCTGGGCAACACCTGGGGCCTGAACGCCTGCCGCGTGCCAGCCAGCCTGCGCACCGGCCAGGGCATCAACGTCGCCGTGCTGGACACCGGCATGGACCTGGGCCATCCCGATTTCGCCGGCCGCGCCTTCGTCAGCGCCAGCTTCGTGGGCCAGCCCGTGCAGGACCTGCACAGCCACGGCACGCACTGCATCGGCACGGCCTGCGGCCCGCAGGCGCCGGCCGGCAACACGCCGCGCTATGGCGTGGCCTTCCGCAGCACCATCTACGTGGGCAAGGTGCTGTCCAACAGCGGCAGCAGCGTGGGCGGCAGCGTGCTGGCGGGCATGAACTGGGCGATCGCCAACAACTGCCAGGTGATCTCGATGTCGCTGGGCGGCGCCTCGCCGGTGCAGGCGGCGTACACCAACGCCGGGGCCGCGGCGCTGCAGCGCGGGCTGCTGATCGTGGCGGCGGCGGGCAACGCCGGGCCGGCATCGCCCACGCTGGCGCCGGCCAATTCGCCCACCATCATGGCGGTGGCTTCGCTGGACAACAACCTGGCGCCATCGGCCTTCTCGTGCGCCGGCAAGATCGAGATCGCCGCCCCCGGGCGCGACATCTATTCATCGGTGCCGCGGCCCACGCGCTATGGCTTCAAGAGCGGCACCAGCATGGCCACGCCGCACCTGGCCGGCTGCGCCGCGCTGTGGGCGCAGACCAGCCCCGGCCTGCGCGGGCAGGCGCTGTGGAACCGCCTGCTGGCCACGGCGCGGGCCTTGCCGCACCCGGCCAGCCGCGTGGGCCGCGGCCTGGTGCAGGCGCCCTGAAGCCTGCGCGCGGCCCACAATGCCCGGCACAGGAGACGCCGATGCCCGCCACCGCCCCCGACCCCGCCTGGACCGTGACCTGCGACAGCGGCGTACCGCTGGCGCCGATCACGCAGGCCCTGCGCGCGGCCGGCCTGCAGGTGACGGACGTGCTGGACGTGATCGGCGTCATCAACGGCCACGCGCCGGCCGATCGCCTGGCGCAGCTGCGCGCGGTGCCGGGCGTGGTGGATGTGTCGCCGCTGCTGGGCTTCCAGCTCGGGCCGGATGACGGGCCGCAGTAGACAGGCCGCGCTGGTCAGCCGCTGCGCCAGCGCTGCACCAGCAGCGTCAGCGCGCCGGCCACCACGCCCCAGAAGGCTGCGCCCACGCCAGCCAGCGTCAGCCCGCTGGCGGTGACGAGAAAGGTCACCAGCGCCGCTTCGCGCGCGCTTTCGTCACGCATCGCCGTGGCCAGGCCGCTGCCGATCGTGCCCAGCAGCGCAAAGCCGGCCACGGCCAGCACCAGCGCCGCTGGAAACGCGGCAATCAGCCCCACCACCGCGCCGCCCAGCAGGCCCAGCACGATGTAGAAGACGCCGGCCGCCGCGGCCGCGACCCAGCGCCGCGCCGGGTCGGCATGCGCCTCGCGGCCCATGCAGATGGCCGCGGTGATGGCCGCCAGGTTCAGCGCATAGCCGCCGAAGGGCGCCAGCAGCAGCGTGGCCACGCCGGTGGTGGCGATGGCCGGCGAGACCGGCACCTCATAGCCCGCCGCGCGCTGCGCCGCCACACCGGGCAGGTTCTGCGACGCCATGGTGACGACGAACAGCGGCAGCGCGATGCCGATGGTGGCGGCCAGGCTGAAGGCCGGCATCGTGAACACCGGCTGCGCCCATTGCCACTGCACGCCCGCAAACTGCAGCTGCCCGTGCGCCGCCGCCACCACCACGCCGGCCAGCAGCACGCCCGGCACGGCATAGCGCGGCCACAGCCGGCGGCCCAGCAAGTAGGCCAGGAACATCACGCCCACCAGGACGAACTCGCGCTGCAGCGCGGCAAAGGCATCGAAGGCGAAGCGCGCCAGCACCCCGGCCAGCAGCGCCGCGGCCAGCGGCTGCGGGATGCGGTCCATCACCCGCGCGAAGGCGCCGGTGGCACCGGCCAGGGTGATCAATACGGCACAGACGATGAAGGCGCCCACGGCTTCGGCCATGCCCACGCCGGCACCGGCCGTCACCAGCAGCGCCGCGCCGGGCGTGGACCAGGCGGTGAGCACCGGCATGCGGTAGCGCAGGCTCAGGCCCAGGCTCGTGATGCCCATGCCCAGGCCCAGCGCCCAGACCCAGGACGTCGTCTGCGCCGGCGTGGCCCCCAGCGCCGCGGCGGCCTGGAAGACGATGACGACGGAACTGGTGAAGCCCACCAGCACCGCCACGAAGCCCGCGACGACGGCGGAAAGCGAAACGTCCTTCAGCATCGATCGATGCTATGCGGGCAACGGCGGCTACTGCAGCTTGCCGTAGAAGATCACCGGCCCCGTGGGCTTGCCGGTGGGTGATCCGCCCGGGGGCTCGACGCTCACGGCCATGTGGTCGATGCGGCTGCCCTTCAGGCCGCCGGGCAGCAGATCCTTGGGCAGCACGGTGGCGCCGTCGCGCCGGATGAGGCCCAGCGAATTGGGCGGGCCATCGGCCGTGGCCCACCACAGCTGCAGCACGCGGTCTTCGGCCACCGACACCGGCGTCAGCGCAGCGGCGGTGACGGCGCGGCCGTCGCCGCTGAAGCTGGCCACGATGTTGCCGGTGACAGCGGCTTCCTTGCCCGTGGGCTGCAGCACCACCACCACGGGCGCCTGCGGCGGCGGCGGGTTGGCCAGCAGCACCGCCAGGCTGAGCGCGGCGATGCTGGCCACGCCAGCCAGCGCGCGCCACCAGGCCACGGCCTGCCAGCCGCTGGCAGCAGCACGGCCACGGGGCGCGGGGGTGGCCGCGCGATCCTCGGCCGCGGCCGGCCAGAGCTTGGCTTCGATGCCCTGCCACACGGCCGGCGGCGGTGCCTGCGGCGGCAGCACGGTGGTCAGCGGCATCAGCCGGTCCTGCCAGTCGCGCACCGCGCGCTGCAGTGCCGGGTGGCTGGGCAGCAGGGTTTCGAAGCGCGCGCGGGCGCGGCCGCGCAGGGTGCCGGCCACGTACTGCGCAGCCAGGGCGTCGGCGAGGGAGGGGCGTCCGTAGTCCATGGTCAGACGGCTTCCTGGTGATCGGAATGGTCGCGCCCGACGGCGCGTTCCAGGCAGCCCTTGAGCGTCTGCAGCGCGCGCCGCACCCAGCTCTTGACGGTGCCCAGCGGCTGCTTCAGGTGGGCCGCCACTTCGGCATGCGACAGGCCGTCGTAGAAGGCCAGGGCCACGCTCTGGCGCTGCGGCGGGCTCAGGTGGTCCAGACAGTGCTGCAGGTCGCGCGCTTCGCCGGCGCGGCCCAGCAGTTCCAGCGGGCCGGGGCCTTCATCGGCCAGGCTGTCGACGGCATCGGGGCGCTCGTCGTCGTCATCGCGCGTGGTGCTTTCCAGGCGCGGCTGCGCGGCGGCGCGGCGCAGGCTGTCGATGGCGCGGTTGCGGGCGATATGCGTCAGCCAGGTCAGCGGCTGGCTGCGCGCGGCGTCGAACGACGATGCCGCCTTCCAGACCGAAACGTAGATGTCCTGCAGCAGGTCTTCGGCCTGCGCGCGGTCGCGCTGGATGCGCAGCACCACCGCGAACAGGTGGCCGCTGGTGCGCTCGTAGAGCTGCGCGAACGCTGCGCGGTCGCCCAGGCCGGCGCGCGCCAGCAGGCTGGACAGCTCGCGGCTGCGCTCGGGCCAGTCGCGTTCATCGGTCTTCATGCGGGGCTCCCTACAATCATGGCCATTGTTCTCGATGCGCCAGCGGCCGGGTGCCGGCCCATCCAAGGGGTTCGAAACGGCCACAGCTGCCGGCCCACCCACCGCGGCCCGACGCTGCATCCAAGCTGGAGGTTCTGCCATGCGACTGCTCCCCACCCGAACCGCCGCAAGCCTGGGCGCCGCCCTGGCCCTGGCGGCCAGCCTGCCCGTGCAGGCCATCACCAACAGCACGCCCACCACGGCCTTCCAGGCCGTGGGCTTCTTTGGCGTGCAGGTGGCACCCGACTGGGTGGTGACGGCCCAGCACGTGGCGGCGGCGTTCTTTCCCATCAGCAGCGGCACCATCGCCTTCAGCAACGGCTTCGGTGAACGCAGCGTGATCGCCCGCTACGACGCCCCCGGCAGCGGCGTGTTCCCCGCCAACGATCTGGTCCTGCTGCGCCTGGCCCCGGGCAGCAGCAGCTTCTACCTGCCGGTCAGCAGCGACCTGTACGCCAATGGCAGCTTCCCGGCGCAGAACGTCACCATCACCAGCGCCGCCAACAGCAGCCTGGCGCGCGCCTACGCCTTCAGCACCGTGAGCGAGTACGCCACACAGCTGGACCCGGACGGCAGCGGCCCGGCAGGCCCGGTGACGGTGAACTACCTGCTGAGCTTCGACGCCCAGCGCTACGTGGTGCCGGGCGACAGCGGCGGCGGCCTGTTCCTGGGCCACGTCACCGATGCCACCAGCCCGCTGCTGGGGCTGTCGTCGGCGCAGCTGGGCGAAACCGGCCTGCCGCCCGAAGGGTCGGCCTTCGTCACGCTGGCTGCCTATCGCAGCTGGATCGACGCCACCCTGGCCACGGCCCCCGGCAACACGCAGGCGCTGCAGTGGGTGAGCAGCGTGCCCGAAGCCGGCACCGTGCTGCTGTGGGCGCTGGGCCTGGCCGGGCTGGCCGCGGCCCGCGCCCGCCGCCGGCCGGCGGCCTGACGGGGCAGCGCGATGCCGCGCGCCGTGCCGCCCGGCCTGGGCCCGGCCGACACGCCTGACGAACTGGAGGCCCGCTTCTACGAAGCCCTGCAGCGCGGCGACCTGGAAGCCCTGATGGCCGTCTGGGCCGACGACGACGAAGTCATGTGCGTGCACCCCGGCGGCGGGCGCGTCGTGGGCCTGGGTGCGATCCGCGCCAGCTTCGAAGCCGTGTTCAGCAACGGCGGCGTGCCGGCCCAGCCCGAGCAGGTGCACCGCCTGCACTGGCTGGGCGGGGCCGTGCACCACCTGGTCGAACGCATCCGCGTGCACACCGACCAGGGCGAGCAGACGGCCTGGGTGCTGGCCACCAATGTCTTCGTCCAGGGGCCGCGCGGCTGGCAGCTGGTGGCGCACCACGCCAGCCCCGGCATGCCCGAGATGGCTGTGCCCGGCGCCGAGACGCCGTCCACCCTGCACTAGTGGCCGCGGCGCCCTTGCCCCCCGCGGCTGCCAGCCCCGCCCGAGCCGCTGCCGTAGCGGCAGACTTTGCCCAGGCCTACCGGCCACCGGCCTGGCTGCCAGGGGGCAACCTGCAGACGATCTGGGCCGCCAAGCTGTCACGGCCGCACCTGCCCGGCATGCAGCCGCAATGGCAACGCGAACGCTGGGACACGCCCGACGGCGACTTCATCGACGTGGACCACGCCCGGCCTGCGGCCGGGGCCGGCACGCCGGCGGCGCCGGGCCGGCACCTGGTGCTGTTCCACGGCCTGGAAGGCACGTCCGGCAGCCAGTACGCGCAGGCCTTCGCCAGCATCGCGCAGCAGCGCGGCTGGGGCTACAGCGTGCCGCACTTCCGGGGTTGCTCGGGCGAGCTGAACCGGGCGCCACGGGCCTACCACTCGGGCGACTACGAAGAGATCGGCTGGATCCTGCAGCGACTGCGGGCACGCACCGCCGCCCCGCTGCTGGCCGTGGGCATCTCGCTGGGCGGCAATGCGCTGCTGCGCTGGGCGCAGGAGGCCGGGGCCAGCGCTGCCGCCACGGCCAGCGCGCTGGCCACGGTGTGCTCGCCGATCGATCTGGCGGCGGCCGGGGAGGCCATCGACCGCGGGTTCAACCGGCTGGTCTATGCCCGCATGTTCCTGGCCACGATGAAGCCCAAGGCGCTGGCCAAGTGGCAGCAGCACCCGGGGCTGTTCGACCGCGAGAAGCTGGCGGCGGCGCGCACGCTGTACGAGTTCGACAACATCTTCACCGCACCGCTGCACGGCTTTCGCGACACGCCCGACTACTGGCAGCGCGCATCGGCCCTGCCGCACCTGGCGCGCGTGCAGGTGCCGGCCCTGGTGCTGAACACGCTGAACGACCCCTTCGTGCCCGGCCACCGGCTGCCCGCCCCGGGGCAGGTGGGCCGCCACGTCACGCTGTGGCAGCCGGCCACGGGCGGGCACGTGGGCTTCCCGCAGGGCGGCTTCCCGGGCCGCACCACGGCCATGCCGCAGGCGGTGGCAGGCTGGCTGGCAGCGCACGGCTAGCCCGCTGCGGCGCCCGGCCGGGCAGGCGACACTCGCGGCATGGACGAGATCGTGCTGCAGGCCATGCGCAAGTGGCCCCAGGTGCCGGATTGCTACGGCTGGCTGGCGCTGGACGCGCGGGGCCACTGGTACATGCGCGACGACCGCGTGCAGGCCGCGGGGCCCTTCCCGCAGATCAAGGGCAGCCGCGTCGACCACGACAAGCTGCGCGCCTTCATCGAACGCAACTACGCCAGCGACGCGCAGGGCGCCTGGTACTTCCAGAACGGGCCGCAGCGCGTCTACGTGGATCTGGAAGCCGCGCCCTGGGTGTGGCGCGTGCAGGATGCACCGGGCTGGCCGCTGCTGTCGCACACCGGGCAGGCCGCGCGCCTGCTGAGCAGCTGGCTGGACGAACAGGGCCGCGTCTACGCCCACACCGACATCGGCCACGGCATCGTGCACACGCTGGACACCGGGCTGGTGGCGCAGGCCGTGGAAGCGGGCGCCTGGGCACCGCAGCCGATGACCTTTGCACAGATGCCGGGGCGTTTCGGCTACCAGCTCCGCCCGCGGCCGGGCTGAAGACCGGCATGCCGGCGGGCGGAAGGGGTAGGAAGCGATCACCTCTGCCCTTACGCGCCACGCCGCAGGCTGGATGCCAAGTAGGCACGCCCAGCGCGGATGCCGCGCAGGCCGGCGCTGCTGCCGTGAAATCGGACCGCTTTCGATCAGCGGGCGGGCCACGCGGGCCCGGGCCGGCTTACTTGGGCGCGCTGGCGGCGGCGGCCGGCGCCGGTGCGGCTGCCGCCGGCGCCGGTGCGGCGGCGGATGCGGCGGCAGATGCAGCCGGGGCGGCCGGCTCGGCCATCTTCCCGCCCGACTGGTTGACCATGTGCACCACGGCGCGGCCGATTTCGATGTCGCTGTACTCGCCGCCGCCCTGTGCGCCCATGGCGCCCTTGCCCTTCAGGGCCGAATTCAGCAGCGCTTCGTAGCCTGTGGCGATGCGCGGGGCCCACGCCGCCGTGTCGCCCAGCTTGGGAGCGCCCGCGGCCCCGGACGTGTGGCAGGCCGCGCACTGGCCGGCATAGACCACGTCACCGGCACGCAGCAGGCGCGGCGCGGAAGCATCGCGCACCTCGATCGCCCCGATCGGCTGCAGGCGGCGCGCCACGGCTTCGGCGCTCAGGGCATCGCTGCCCGCCGCCGGCTTGTTGCCGAAACTGACGTAATTGGCCAGCAGCACGATGAAAAGGATGGGCACGACGAACGACGCAACCACCGCGACCGCGAGTTGCTTCGGGGTCTTGATCGGGCCTTCGTGCGGGGCATCGTGGTCGGTGTCGTGGGCGTTGCTCATGCTTCTTCTCGTGCTGCCTTCGGTGCTGCTGCTGCGGTGATCGAACGCCCGAATTATAGGCAGCGCCCCCGGGTAACCCCGCGGGGCCCGCGGCCAGTGCGCCGCAGCGCGCTAGAATGCGCGGTTGCCGTGCGACCGTGGTGAAGTGGATATCATTGGGCCCTCCGAAGGCTTAGTCGCAAGTTCGATTCTTGCCGGTCGCACCAGATCGACACAAAGCCGCTCAGGGCAGATGCTGTCGAGTCGGCCACAAGCTGGCTTTACTTCCGGGTGATGGCTTACCGCAAGCTCAACCGACATATGGTTGAACGGCGGCATCTGAAGCCCCAAAACAGCAACGGCTGTTGGCGAAGGCCAACAGCCGTTTGTCTTTGAGCGACGGCGTCCGCCGTCGACTTTCCTAGCGGTATTGCAGTGGCAGGCGCTCTTGCCCGCCGCCGGTCGCCGCGCTGACCCTCTGCACCGCGGCCTCGATCTTCTTGAGCAGCGGCTCACCCATCCGATAGGCCAGCGGGGGGTAGGCGAGAGTCCGGTCACCGAGCCCGATCCTGATCATGGACAGGATGGCCGCCGGTGTTTCGCTGGGGTATGACGCCATTCCGATCTTGCGCGCGTTGCGGTGCGTGATCGGCCGGTTCTGCCGGGCCAAGCGCAAGGCAGCAGTCTCTGCAGCATGCACAGCCTCATCTTGGCGCGCTTGCATGGCGGCGTTCTGCTTCTGGCGGGTTGCTTCGCGGACCTGCTTGTAAAGCGACTTGTGGCGGGCCAGGGTAGCGATGTCGACGCGGAGCCGTTCAGCGACCTGGGTGACCGACTCCCCGGATCTCACGGCGTCCTCAAGTGCCGCCTTCACCGCCTGGTGATCGACCGGAGCCAGCTTGCGTCGGACGCGAGCCGGCTCCACCGGCCCCCCAGGTTCACGGGACGCTTCGAGTCGCCCTTGAAGCAGCGTCGCCAGTTCCAGGCCTTCGACACCGCAGATGTCCAGCAGCTGATCGAAGGAGAGGCGTGCGTGCGGGTTGTTCATCCACCGCGAAAGCACCGACAGCGTGGCGCCGGAACGCAGCGCCAGACTGGTCAGCGCGCCAGGCCGGTCGCAGTGCCGCTTGATGCACTGAGGGACCGCTCGGGGGTCGGAAGCCGCGATCTGCGGCAGCGCGCCGATCATCCGCTGGCATTGCTTCGCCCGCCAGATCTCCTCGAAGGTGGCTTCAGTCGACTGGCTTTCGAAGCAGCGGTGTCCGACCGAGCCGCACTGATTGCAGACACCGGCGAGCTTGACCCGACCGAATTGGGCTCGCACCAGCGCTTCGCCGCGCCCGCAGGCAGGCTCCACCAGGTGGCTTCGATGGGCAGGGCAGCATGTCACCGCCTTCAGCCTCCAGAGCAGCCGACCGTAGGGCAGAGTGCCCTTCGCCGAATCCTCCGCCAGGCATTGGAGGCAAACGCGAGCCCCAGGCGCAAGGAGGTCGCCGCTGACATGCCCCGACAGGGCGATCAGCGTGGATGCTTCTAGGCCCGCTTGGCCCGTTGCGGCCGCGAGCACACGAACCCACTTCTGCGTGACGCTCCCACCAGAGAGCATGTCGCGGCCGGCGTCCTTGTCCCATCCCCAGCCGATCCTCCACCCTTGCAGTGGTGGGACGAGTGGGATCACGTCCCGAAGAACGGCGTCGACCAGGTTCCTTGGTGTCAGCCGGTGCTCGTGGGCGACCCGCAGGAAGTAGCTGAACAGCGACTCCGCGTCACCCGTGCCCTCCCCCAGCGGGCGAATCCCGAAGAGCGGGGTCGTCTCGGCCTGAGGCCAGTCGACGCGGATGAAGGAGCGATCAAGCATGACCGCGCCCCATCACCCGCTCCAGGAGGTCTTGGAGGACTTCCTTGCTGCCGAAGTCGGCTTCGCCATAGCAGGCGCCGGCCAGTTCCGCTTCGCCTGCTGCGGTCTCGCGCTCGATCATGGCCAGTTGCTTGGGCGGCTTGATGGCGCGAAGAACGTCAGAGGCCTGCAGCACTTCCCCCTCGCGCTGCATCTGAAGCCACGCCCACTGGAGCAGTTGGGATTTGAGCAGGCCTATGGAACCGAGTGATGCGCGCATGAGCTCCAGCCACACAGCTTCCAGGGTCGGAGCGTGGGCGCACGGCCACTTGTTCTGCAGGCGCACGACCGCGTCCTTGAAAGCCTGCTCAGTCTCGCTGAGCTTGGCGGAAGCGGCCTTGTTCGGTGGCGGCGGCAGGTAGCGACGGTAGTGGAGGATCGTGCTGCGCCGCGCCAGTTGGCCGTACTCGATCATCAGCGGCGCGATCTGGTACGTCCCAATCAGCACGAGCTTCGTGTCGTGGACGTCCGCGAGACTCTTCAGCGTGTCCATGATCGCGCCGTTGTCCCGGAAGCGAAGCAGGTGCATCGCCTCGTCGATGACCAGAACACGAACGTTCCTGTGCTTGATCACCGCTTCGAGCTGCTCCCGCAGATGTGCCAGGCCGGTGCGGCTGGCCCGAATGGCGAGCATCTCACCGTCCTTCACCTCGACTGGCCTCGTGAGTTGCAGTTGCGGTGTTCCCGCCGCGGTCATGATTCGTCGGTACAGCACTTTCCACGACATGGAGCGATCGCCGTTCGCAGGGGCGGGCACGTAGACGAAAGGCACCTCGTGAGGTTGCCGGTCGGCTCCGTACTCTTCGACGAGCTTGGTGAGAATGCTGGCGGCAAGGGTCGTCTTGCCGATGCCCGTTGGCCCGATGATCGAGATGATCTTGATGTCGTTGTGCGGGCTCAGCAGTTCCGCGAGGTTCATCGTGACGCGCTCCAGCTCGGGGTGAAACACCTGCTGCAGCTGAAACCAGCGCATTCGGTCTTCGCGCGACAGCGAAAGAACTTGGTCTCGGTCCTTGAGCTGTTGAAGACGTGCGTCCCGTTCAGGGTTGGTGGGCAGCTCCATCCAAGAGGCAGCGGCGGTTTTGGTGACGCCCTCGGGGGTCGTCAGGGTCTGGGTCGATTGAGTGTTCATGGGGATTTCGATGGCTGATTCGGTTAGAGAGAGACGTTGAAGCGGGCGGCGAACGCGCTGCGCACACCGTCGTCGTTCGCTGGAGCAGTCGTGCGCTGGGCGGCAGGCGTGGAACTGGGCGGCGCGAGCTGCGGGCGCGGCTGCGCTGGCTCGACGGACGGCGTCGGCTGCTCGATGAGGCCATTGGCTGCCTCTTGCTCCTGCAGTGCGGTAGGCACCTCGGGCATGGCTGTTGTGACGCCGATGACGCGGTCGAGGACGCACTGTTCGACCTGCTGCGTGGCGACGCGGGGGTCGAAGTCCTGGGGACTCAGGGGCGTGAGCTTGGACTTGAGCGACTTGACACTGACGCCGTCTCGCTTGGCGTTGAGTTTCATGATCTGCTCCTGAGCACGCAGCGCGAACTCCACCTCGTAGTGGGTGCGCTGGCCCAGCCAGCGGCTGGAGTTGCCCGTAGCAGCCACCCAGCGGTCTCCGACGTTCACGTAGACGACACTGGCGTTGTAGGGCTCGACGCGGACTTCCACAGATTGCCCAGGTCGCACCTTGTCCAGCGCCACATGCCGGTAGTAGATGCCGTTGACGTTCACGCCTCGGCCCCTGGCGACTTTTCGCGTCGCGCGCTTCGCATGCGGACAGGTCATCAGCATCATGTTCTCGTCGAGAGTGAACATGCGGAACTCGCGATGACCGGTTAGTTCCTTGCTTCGCGCTTCGAACTCGTTCGGGGTGACGCCCAGCGCCGGATGAACGCGATTCGGCCGGACCTCGAACAGGTAGCGTTCGATCGCCTTATAGGCAGCGAGCAGAGTCCACTCAGCACGTCGGAAGGGATCCACGCTTTTGGTCACCAGGCGAGTGCCTTCCTTCATGATTCGCGTATTGCCGTTCATCTCGGAGAGCACCTCCTCTTCGATGCTTCCGAACGTCCTCTCCACCATGGCCGCGCCGCGCGGCATGCCAGGAGACCGAAAGCGCAGTTCGATACCGAACAGGCGGCAGAAGTACTCCAGCTCGTGACCGTGGTACGGCTTTGCGTTGTCGAGCACCAGCACACGCGGAAGCCGGTGATTGCGTTTCACGTAGTCCCGAAGCAGGAACAGCACGGTTCGCGACGAGGGCGGCTCGAAGCGGAGCGCGAAGGCCCGCGGGTGAGTGGTGTGGCTGTCGACGATCACGCTCAGCGTTGCCTTGCCGAGGTCCATTCCGTTGGGAGCCTTCACGGCGAGATCTGCAGTGGTGTCATCCATCTCGCACACTTCGTGCGGCCGTGTGCCGTGCGTCGGGTAGCTGTTGTCGAGCGATGCACGAATGGCGTCCCGTTGGTACGCCGCCCGGCGACCCTCCCGGGCGGCCACGCTGTGATGCAGTTCTGCGTGCTTGCAGAAGGTCTGGTACGAAACAGGCTTGATTGGCGCGCCTGACTCGTCCAAAGGCGGCTTCGCGGGCTCACCCTCCGGGAGCCCATAGATGCCTTGGCATCGGCCCAGGTACTTGGCGTACGCCGACTTCTTTGTCTGCTGGGTTGGCGTGTTGTAGTCCCGTTCCAGTGTGATTCGAATGAGTTCGAGGTTCTCCTTGGCCAGCCGAGGCTCACGGTTACCACGGTCGCGCGTTCGGTCGATCAACCGGATCATCTTGTCGATCAGGCTCATGGCACCGGCCGTTTGAGCCCGGAATCGGGAGATGCTGCTGCTGGAGAACTTGGTCGACCGACCAGTCTCTACAGCTTCCACTTTGGCTCGGGCCTTGTCGATCTCCTCGGCAGAGTAGTCGGCGAGCAGATTCGGGTTCCCATCGATGCGGAGGGCGTCGCCCTGGAGCACACCCTTCTTTCTCATGTTGTGGAGTGTTGACAGCGGAAGAACTTCCTCTTTGTTGAACCGGTCCACGAGCCGCACGTCCCGCTCGCCCTCCAGCACGACCGTGTACTCGTGCCCGTAGATCGTCAGCTTTCCGCCCGAGCGAAGATGAAGGGTCCCTGGGATAGGCGGAGGCGGCTCGGCCTGTTGGGCTTGAACGAGACGCATGGCATCTCGTGTGGCCTTGTTGGCGTAGACCACTGCAGCGAGGGCATCAGTGAGGTTGTCGCCTTCGAGGTCGTAGTACACCTGCCGCTCGACGATGGCCCGGTAGACGTGATCGGCCGGGATACCACTGGCGACGAGTTCGTCGATCGAAACGAAGCCGCGATCGTTGACCGGCACGCGAATGGCGTCGATCTCGGCCTCTGCCACTCCACTGCAGAATCGTGCGCTCCAAGATCAACTAACTGACCAGGGGGAAGCAGTGAATCCGAGTTCAGGGGAGTCGGACTCCAAGGTCGCTGTTCTGGTCGACTGCGAAA
>JAIXZR010000029.1 GCA_027489455.1 Rubrivivax sp.
CACCGCCTCCTTGATGTGCGGGAAGAACTTCAGCTTGTTCTCCACGTACTTGGGCGCGAACATCGCACCGTCGTTGGGCCCGCCGGCCAGCTTGCCCACGTCCTTGGCGCGGTCGATGATCTTCAGGTGGCCGGTGGCGTCCAGGAAGCCGGCGTCGCCCGTGTGGTACCAGCCGTCGGGCGTCAGCACCTCGGCCGTGGCCTTCGGGTTCTTGGAGTACGCCTTCAGCAGGCCCGGGCTCTTCACCATGATCTCGCCGCTCGCGGCCACGCGGATCTCGACGCCATCGATGGGCACGCCCACGGTGTCGGCCTTCACCTCGTGATCGGGCTGCAGGCAGACGAAGACCGCGGTTTCGGTGCTGCCGTACAGCTGCTTCAGGTTGATGCCGATGCTGCGATAGAAGGTGAACAGGTCGGGGCCGATGGCCTCGCCCGCGGTGTAGGCCACACGCACGCGCGAAAAGCCCAGCGTGTTGCGCAGCGGGCCGTAGACCAGGGCATTGCCCAGCGCATAGGCCAGCTTGTCGGTCAGGCCCACGGTCTTGCCGTCCATGATGGCCGGGCCCACGCGGCGCGCCACGTCCATGAAACGCTGGAACAGCCAGCGCTTGATGCGGCCGGCGTCTTCCATGCGGATCATCACGCTGGTGAGCAGGCCCTCGAACACGCGCGGTGGCGCGAAGTAGTACGTCGGCCCGATTTCCTTCAGGTCGATCATCACCGTCGCGTTGCTCTCGGGGCAGTTGACGACATACCCGCAGGCCAGCCATTGGGCGTAGCTGAAGATGTTCTGGCCGATCCAGGCCAGTGGCATGTAGGCCAGCACTTCCTCGGCGCTGGTGAGCTTGTCGAAGCGCTGGCCGGCCTGCGCGCGGTCCAGCAGGGTGTGGTGGGTGTGCACCACGCCCTTGGGGTTGCCAGTGGTGCCGCTGGTGAAGAACATCGCGGCCACGTCCTCGGGGCGGCCTGCGGCCACGGCCTCGTCGAAGGACGCCGGGTGCGCCGCCAGATGGGCATCGCCGGCCTGCAGCAGCGCGTCCACGCTCTCCAGGCCCGGCTCGCTGTAGTGCCGCAGTCCGCGCGGGTCGTCGAACCAGATGCGCGCCAGGCCTGGACAGGCCGGGCGCAGCTCCAGCAGCTTGTCGACCTGTTCCTGGTCCTCGACCACGGCGAAGGCGACTTCGGCGTTGTTGATCGGGAAGACGTATTCCTGCGCGGCTGCGTCCTGGTAGAGCGGCACCGGCACCGCGCCCAGGGCCTGCGCCGCCAGCATCGTGGCGTACAGCCGAGGCCGGTTCTCGCCGACGATGACGATGTGCTCGCCGCGCTTCAGCCCCGCCTGCGCCAGGCCGCCGGCCAGCCGCCGCACCAGCACGGCCAGCGCGCCCCAGGTGGTGGTTTGCCAGATGCCGTAGACCTTCTCGCGCAGGGCCGCGGCAGCCGGGCGGGCTTGCGCGTGGTCCAGCATCAGGCGGGGGAAGGTCGTCGACAAGATCAGGGCCTCCAGGAAGCGATCAGCTTGTGCAGCGGTCGCGATTCTGGAACGCACTTTGACGCCAGGTTGTCGTTATGACGACAATCTCCGGGTTCGCACTGTCAGGCCTTTCCCGATGCCGACTGCCCTCTTCCCCAGCGCCGCCCGCGCGCAGGCCGTGCGCGCTTCCCGTGCCCGCGGTGCTGGCGACGCCGATCTGGATCTGATCCCCTGGCTCGCGCGCCTGGCCGCGCCCGAGCGTGAGCGCGTGGTGGCCGACCTGCGCGTCGTCGACGTCGCCCCGGGCGAACTGCTGTGCCGCGTGGGCAAGCCGGTGACCTATTGGTTCGGCGTCATCGACGGCTTGCTGAAGATGAGCAACGACAGCGCCACCAGCGGCGGCGGCATCCCCATCACCTTCACTGGCGTGCCGCCCGGGGGCTGGTTCGGCGAAGGCACGGTGCTCAAGGGCGAGAGCTATCGCTACAACATCCAGGCGCTGCGCAAGAGCGTGGTGGCGGGCATCCCCGCCGCCACCTTCCACTGGCTGCTGGACCGCAGCATCGGCTTCAACCGCTTCGTGATGAACCAGCTCAACGAACGGCTGGGCCAGTTCATCGCCGCGCGCGAGATCGACCGCATGACTCAGCCCGACGCACGTGTTGCGCGCAGCCTGGCGGCGCTGTTCCACCCCGTGCTCTACCCTGGCGTGGGCGAGGTGCTGCGCATCACGCAGCAGGAACTGGGCTACCTCGTGGGGCTGAGCCGCCAGCGCGTGAATGAAGCGCTGACCGCGCTGCAGGCCGCCGAAGCGATCCGCGTGGAATACGGCGGCGTGCGCGTGCTGGACTTGCAGCGCCTGCGCACCTGGCAGGTGTGAACGCCGCCCTTCAGTCTGCCCGGCGGCGTCGCGCTGCCGCGCCCACGGCGGCCAGGCCAGCCAGCATCAAGGCCACGCTGGCGGGCTCGGGCACCACGGCCACGCTGTAGCTGCCGAAGCCGGCCGAGGCGCCGGCGCTGTTGGGCGCCGTCACGTAGGCCAGGTAGGCGCCGGCGAAGCTGTCGAAGCCGGGGATGAAGGCGATGTCCGGCCGCAGCGCGAGGTTGGCCGATCCGCTGTCGATGTAGGCCAGGCCGGCGAATTCGCCCAGCACGTAGGCCGCCGTGGGCGCCACGTCAGCCGTGGCCAGGGTGTAGGTCTGGCTGCCCAGCTGCAGGCTGAAGGCCGTCAGCGGCAGCTCGCCGATGAAGGCTGGCGTCACGGTGCTGGTGTCGACGGTGAAGCCGCCGCTGAAAGGCGTGCCGGCCAGCGGGCCGTCGGCCAGCAGGCCGGCAAAGCTGAACTCGGCGGCCTGGGCAGCCGGTGCTGCCAGCAGCGCGGCCGTGCAGGCCGCCAGTGCCGCCTGGCGCAAGGGGTGGGGGATGGAGAAACGCATGGTGGTGAGGACCGGGGTGTGCTGGATAGGGCTGCAAAAGGCGCGTGGCGGAGCCCGCGATCAGCGCAGCACGAAGTTCTGCGGAATCATCACGGCGCCGCAGGTCTGGCCGTTGAGCTGCACCAGCGCGCGGCTGGGCTGGGCGCCGGCGCTGCCATCGCTGTCGATGCCGATCACGGCCCCCATGCGCGACGTGCCGCAGGTGATGAAGCCCAGGCCGAAGGGGTCGCTCACGGCAGCGCGGCCCAGGCTGCGCAGGATCTCGCGCAGCACCAGCTGGTCGATCTGGCTCTGGAAGCCGCTGATCGAGCCGCCGCCCTGCAGCACGCTGGTGAAGACGAAGCGGTCGGCGCCCGGCGTGCCGGTCAGCAGCTCGCGCGGCACGGTCGGTGCGACGGTCTTGTACAGGTCCAGGCCGACCAGCACCGGGTCGTGGTCCGACGAGCGGAAGGGATCCGGTGCGTACGGGTCGGCCGGGCACAGGCCGTTGCAGGTCGTGGCCGGGGCCTTGAACTCCTGGTTGTAGTCGTAGGACACCTGCTCGTCGGAGTTGATATGCCAGGCGCGGGCGGCGGTGATCTTGGGTGCCAGCGTGGCCGTACTCAGCGCGTGGTCCAGCCGGCCCGAGGTGCCGTCGAAGATGTAGGTGTAGGCGAACGGGTTGGTGCGCAGCGCCACATCGACATAGCCGTTGCTGGTGAGCTCGAAGATCGG
>JAIXZR010000196.1 GCA_027489455.1 Rubrivivax sp.
CGCGCGCCCAGAGCACGGCGCTGTCGATCATCAGCCGCGCCATCATCTTGTGCTCGGTGGCGGTGTTGTCGCAGCAGGTGCTGCGCTCGACCACGCCTTGCGTGTTCAGGCGCTGGTAGTAGCCGGGCACGATGCGGTCCAGCACCGACTGCGGCGCCTGGCCGGATGCCGTGGTGTGGTTGTAGACCACGTCCATGCCCACGCGCAGGCCGGCGCGGTGCAGGGCCTGCACCATGGCACGCAGTTCGCGGATGCGCACCGCGCCGTCGTGCGCGTCGCTGGCAAAGCTGCCTTCGGGCGCGTTGAAGTGCCAGGGGTCGTAGCCCCAGTTGAAGCAGTCGCGCGCGGCGTTGGCGGCCAGCCAGGCTTGCGGCGCTTCGGTGGCCCCGCCTTCGGCCTGCACGGCGGCGTTCAGGGCCGCGATGTCGGGCAGCAGGCAGCCGGTTTCCGGCACGGTGGCCAGGTCGAAGACGGGCAGCAGGTGAACGTCGGTGATGCCGGCCTGCTGCAGGGCGCGCAGGTGCTGCATGCCGGCGCTGGCCGGTTCGGTGAAGGCCAGGTACTTGCCGCGCCAGGGCTCGCGCACGCTGGCGTCGGCCGACGAGAAATCGCGCACGTGCAGTTCGTAGATCGCCATGTCCGTGGCGGCGCGCAGCGGCTTCGGGCGCGGCGTCTGCAGCCAGCCGGGGGGCTGCGTGGCGGGGGCGTCGAGCCGGCCGATCCAGGTGCGCTGCGAATCGGCGTTCAGGCTCAGCGCATACGGGTCGGTGACGCGCTGGCGCACCAGGCCCGTGCCGCGCACGAACACGTCGACCAGGTAGGTGGCGGTCTGGCCGCTCAGGTCGGCGCGCTCGCGGGCCTGCCAGATGCCGGTGGCGGCGTCGCGCTGCAGCGGGCGCAGCGCACGGGCGGGGGTGGCGGGCGCGCCGTCGCCATGCAGGCACAGCGCGACGTTCTGCGCCGTGGGCGCCCACAGGCGGAAGGTGGTGGCTGCAGGGCGCGCGGGCGGGGCAACGTCGATGCCCAGCGCCGGCGCCGTCTTGGCGGCGGCGTACAGCGCGTCCAGCGCCGCGGCGTGCTGCACGGCCGTGGCGCGCAGCACCTGGCCCTGGGCGTCTTCCTGCACCAGCACCAGCTGGCCCTGGTGCAGGCTGCGCAGGCGGTGGCGGTCCAGCTCGGGCACGGCCCATTGCGGGCCGGGGCCGAACCAGGCGGCCCGCTGCAGCGTGGCCGCGGGCAGGCCCAGGGTGAAGGGCTGCAGCACCAGCGCGGCGTCCCAGCCGGTGGCCGCCTGCCCGGCCACGGCCTGCACCTGGCCCGTGGCCGAGTGCAGCAGCCGGGTGCGCGCGCCAGCCTCGGCGCCGGGCCAGCGCAGCCGGGTCGCGTCCAGCCACAGCGCGCGGGCCTCCATGCCCCGGCTGGCCTCGGGCACCGGCGCCAGCACCTGGGCATGGCCGGCACCGCAATCGGCCAGGGTCGGGGCGGCGATGGACTGCGCCAGGGCGGGGGCGTGGCAGACCAGCGCCAGGCCGGCAGCGGCCAGCAGCAGGGCAGGGGATGGGGCTCTCATGCCGCGATGCTACTCAAGCGTTGAAGCTCAACTACACCGCGAGCCCAGCGTTTGTAGTTGAATTACACCCATCCCCGGAGACCTGCATGCGCCACCAACGCCTTGCCTCGATGTGCCACCGCCCGCTGGCAGCGCTGGCGCTGTTGGCC
The DNA here is from genome assembly GCA_027489455.1 of Rubrivivax sp. Lineage (GTDB taxonomy): Bacteria > Pseudomonadota > Gammaproteobacteria > Burkholderiales > Burkholderiaceae_C > Rubrivivax. The sequence continues at coordinate 1,720 of JAIXZR010000196.1, forward strand.
TGTCTCGACCCCGCGGCCGCCGGCCCCGCGCCGGCCATCGACACCCGCCCCGCGCCGGCCATCGACATCCGCCCCGTGCCGGTGAGCCCTGCCGCGCTGAAGAGCCCGCTGCCCGCGCACTGGCAGCACGGCGTGTTCATGGAAATCTTCGTGCGCGCCTGGCGCGACAGCGACGGCGACGGCATCGGCGACCTGCGCGGCCTGCAGGCCAGCCTGCCTTACCTGCAGCGCCTGGGCGTGCGCGGCCTGTGGCTGATGCCGATCACGAAGAACGCCGACGGCGACCACGGCTACGCCACCACCGACTTCCGCGACATCGCCCCTGAATACGGCACGCTGGCCGACTTCGATGCCTTGATCCGGGAAGCCCATCGCCGCGGCATTGGCGTGATCACGGATTACGTCATCAACCACAGCGCGGCCCAGCACCCGATGTTCGTGGACGCGCTGCGCGGCCCCGTCAGCCCCTTCTACAACTGGTACGTGTGGGCCAACGAAGCCCCGCAGGGCTGGGACATCTGGGGCAAGAACCCCTGGTACCTGACCGAGACCCGGCCCTGGACCTGGCCTGGCGACCCGAAGGACATCCCACCCCCGCCACCGGGCGCGCGGGGCTTCTACTTCGGCACCTTCGGGCCGCACATGCCCGACTTCAACTTCCGCCACCCCGATGTGCTGCGCTACCACGAGGACAGCCTGCGCTTCTGGCTCAACCGCGGGCTGGACGGCTTTCGGCTGGACGCCGTGCCGCACCTGCTGGAAGGCGACGCGGTGAACTGGAACGACCAGCCCGAGAGCCGCGCGCTCACCAAGCGGCTGCAGGACCTGATCAAGGCCTACCCCCAGCGCTATCTCGTGTGCGAAGCCACGGCCGAACCGCAGGCCTATGGCGACCCGGCGGTGTGCGGCGGCGCGTTCGCCTTCGGCTTCGTGCACCACTACACCGAAGCGGCGCGCGGCAAGGCCGAATCGGTGCAGCG
>JAIXZR010000158.1 GCA_027489455.1 Rubrivivax sp.
GATGCCACCCGCGCGCTGGAAGACGCCATCCGCGCTCTGCCCGAAGTGGTGGCCTGCCACTACATCAGCGGCGCCGGCACCTTCGAGCTGCAGGTGCTGGCCACCGATCTGGACGCCTTCTCGCGCTGGACCATGCAGACCCTGTTCAAGCTGCCGAACGTGAAGGACCTGCACACCAGCTTTTCGCTGGGCGAAGTGAAGGCCGGCGCTGCACTGCCGCTGGGGCACCTGCGGCCCGGCACCTGAAGCTGCGCCCCCGCAGCGCGGGGGGGCTGCGCGCAACGGGGCGCAGCGACTGCGCTACCCTCGCGCCCACGCTTCATCCGCCCTGCCGTCGCCTCGTCGCGGCCCTGAACCCGCTCTTCCGCCACGCCGCCCCACGCTGATGCGACCCCTGGTCGACGCCCTGCTCACCCATGACCCGCGCCAGCGCGAGCGCCTCTCGCAGGCGCTGCTGGCGATGGCCTTGCTGGCGGCGGGCGTGCTGGCGATGCACTACTTCGTGGCCATCGGGCAGGCGCCGGCGCAGGCCGTGTGGTGGTGGTCGGCGGTGACGCTGGCGGGCATGGCTGTCTTCTTCGCGCTGATCCGCAGCGGCTATTCGCGCCGCTGGCGCGAGCCTTCGCTGACGGTGCCACAGATGCTGTTCGCGCTCACCAGCGGCGCCGTCGCCTACGCACTGCTGGGCCCCGGCCGGGGGGCGGTGTTTCCGGTGGTGATGACGATCCTGATGTTCGGCCTGTTCGTCGCCACGCCAGCGCAGATGCGCTGGGTCAGCCTGTATGCCGTGGCGCTGTTCGCGGCGGTGATGGCGGCCTGCGCCTGGACGCAGCCGCAGCGCTACCCGCCAGCCATCGAGTGGGGCCACTTCCTGCTGGTGGCCACGATGATGCCGGCGGTGTCGATGCTGGCGGCGCGCCTGTCGCTGATCCGCCAGCGCTCGCGCCAGCACCGGGCCGAGCTGGCGCTGGCGCTGGTGCGCCTGCGCGAGCAGAGCACGCGCGACGAGCTTACCGGCCTGATCAACCGCCGCCACCTGGAAGAACTGATCAGCCAGGAACACCAGCGCTGCGTGCGATCGGGCCAGACCTTCTGTGTGGCCGTGCTCGACATCGACCACCTGCGCGCCGTGAACGACGCCCACGGCCACAGCACCGGCGACGCCGTGCTGCGCGCGCTGGCGCAGGAGGCGCAGCGCCAGGTGCGGGTTTCCGACGTGCTGGCGCGCCAGGCCGGCGATGAGTTCGTGCTGATGATGCCGGACACGCGCGCCGCGCTGGCGCGTGGCGGGCTGGAGCGGCTGCACGACAAGCTGAGCGCGCTGCGCATCCTGCACGGCGCGAATGTCGTGCACGTCACCATCAGCGCCGGGCTGGCCGAGCACCATGCCGGCGAAACCGTGGCCCAGACCCTGGACCGCGCCCACGCCGCGCGGGCCGAAGCCAAGAACCAGGGCGGTGGCCGGATCGTCACCGCGCATTGAGCTCAACGCACTGCCTGCCGCGATGAAGACAGACCCTCTCCAGACCCCGGCGCGCCCATGTGGCTGCTGATCCTCGAAGCGCTGGCAGCGCTGGCCCTGCTGCTGCTGGCCGTGTGGTGGACGATGTTTTCGGGCCGGCGCCGCGAGCCGCCGCCCGAGGACGCGGCCGATGCCCGCGCCGAGCCGCCTGACAAGCCCTGACCGTCAGCCGAACTCCGGCGGCGGCCGCACGAAGCACAGCGGATCACGCCAGAGCCGGCGGCGCAGCGCCACGCCGATGCGGCTGCGGTCCTTCACGCGCACGTTGCGCGAGCGCAGCGCCACCTTGAAGGCCAGCAGGAAGCTGACGCTGACGTTCAGCACCCCGGTGGCGGCGATGCCCGCCACGCACCACCAGAAGCCTGCCGTCAGCAGCGTCTGCCAGCCCAGGGTGCCCACGGCGGCGGCCAGCTGCCCGCTGGCCAGGGTGACGTGGCGCACGTCCAGCCCCAGGCCCAGGAAGCCCAGCAGCGCCGGCACCAGGCCCAGCATCATGCCCAGGCTGACATTGGCGGCCAGGCCTGAGATGTTGGCCCGCCACCAGGCCGCCCAGCGCTGCGCGCGGTGCGGGCCCAGCCGCGCCACGATGCGGGGGTTCCAGGCGATGGCGCTGTCCAGCCGGTGGAAGACGAACCAGTTTTCCGCCCAGCCGGCCACCAGCGAGCTGGCGAACAGCAGCACGCCCGTGAAGGCCGCGAACAGTGCCGTCGGCCCCAGCAGCGTCAGGCTGTGCAGCACGTACTGCGCGGCGTCGCGGCTGATGGGCGGGCTGCCGGTGGCGGCCTGCAGCAGCAGCGCCAGCACCAGCACCAGCGGCGCGCAGACCGCGACGTTGCCGACGATCCCGGCCACCTGCGACCGGATCAGCTGCGCCACCCGGTCGACGAAAGCCTCGATCTCCTGCGGCGTGGCCTCGCCGCCGGCCGGCAGCGTGGCCGCCAGCGCGGGTGCCGTCATCGCCGGCTGTTTGGTGGCCACTGTCCAGTGCAGCAGCATCACGATCACGAAGCTGATGGCGTAGTTCGCACCCGCCCAGAAGCCGGCCCAGAAGGCGCTGAGCCCCAGTGCCGTGATCGCGAACTTGGCGAACGTCGTGCCCGCGATCACCGCGCCACCGCCACCGGCACGGCGCAGCATGTCGTGCCATTCGCTGCGGTTGCGTGTGATGTAGTGCGCGCCGGTTTCGGCGCTGCGCTCGGCCACCTGGCGCGCCAGCAGCGAGTAGTGCTGCCGCAGCAGCGCGCGCAGGCCGGTGGCTTCGCCCAGCGATTGCAGCAGAGCCAGCATCAGGCGCTGGAAATCGGCCTCGGGCAGGGGCGCCAGCAGGCAGTCCAGCAATTGCTCGATGCGCAGCGTGCGGCCGCGCAGCTGGTCCAGTTCGTAGACGATGTCCACCGAGATGCCGAACTGCTCCAGGTGCGGGGTGACGCTGTCGGCCGCCTGGCGGCAGGCCGCGAGCACGGCGCGCAGCAGGGCGGCTTCGCGCAGCGTTTCGGCTGCGCGGTCTTCCAGCACGGCGGTGCGCAGCGCTTCGCTGCTGCGCATGAGCTGGCGGAAGGGGCTGCTTTCCAGCGATGGCCGGTCCATGCGCTGGCGCAGCGCCGGGGTGGTGCCCGAGGCCTGCACTGCGCTCACCAGGATGGCGATGGCGTCCAGCAGCACGCGCCGCCAGTCTGGCAGCCCGGCACCCAGCAGCGGCGCCAGGCGCGCCAGGGTGGGGGCGTCGATGGCCTCGATCCAGGCCGCGTCGTCGGCTTCGAACAGCAACGTGAACAGCGCTGCCAGGTCCGTGGTCTCGGGTGTGCCGGGCAGCAGCCGGCGCTGCAGTCGGGCCAGCACCTCGCTGCCCAGGGACGTGCGCCCGCCGAAGCCGAAATCGGCGAACAGCGCCACTGCGTCGATCTCGCGCCAGAAGGCGCGCAGCAGGGCCTGCACACGGTCGCGCAGCGCGTCCTGCCGGTCCAGCAGGTTCAGCAGATGGCGCAGCCGCAGCACCGGCAGCGGCGTGCGCGGGTGGGCGGCGGCTTCGCTGCCCGGCCCGGTGGCGGGGGCATGGCGCAGCCACTGCGCCAGCCGCACCAGCCACAGGTGGCGCTCGGGCTGCGGGGCCGCCGGATCAGCGGCGTTGATGAGGGCGGTGATGTCCCAGTGCTTGTCCATGGCCTATGGTTGCGGGGCCACGCCGCAGGCCTGTCAGCCACGCTGCCCGCCGCGTGTAGGACAGGTTCCCGCGCCGCCCTGGCGCGGCGCCAGGCCTCAGTGCAGCAGGCCGGGGAAGATCAGCTCGAACGGGGCCACCGCGGCGTCGAAGGGCCAGGCGTCTTCGGTCATGCAGAAGAAGGTGCCTTCCATGCGGCCGTGGGCGGTGGCGATGCGCGTCCAACTGGTGTACTCGAACTCTTCACCGGGCTTGAGCAGCGGCTGGTGCCCCACCACGGCCAGGCCGCGCACGTTGTCCACCGCGCCGTCGGCGTCCGTCACCACCCAGTGGCGCGCCAGCAGCTGGGCCGCGACATCGCCGCTGTTGCGGATCTTGACGGTGTAGGCGAAGGCATACGGCCCCTCGGGCGGGCGGGATTGCTCCGGTAGGTACTGCACGCTCACCGTGCAGTCGAAGCGGGCCTTGGCCTTGGCAGTGCTCATCGGTGGATTGTAGGCAGCGGCTCCTAGAATCCTGCGATGAGCACGTACCGCATCGCCCCCAGCATCCTTTCGGCCGACTTCGCCCGCCTGGGCGAGGAGGTGCGGGATGTCATCGACGCCGGCGCCGACTGGATCCACTTCGATGTGATGGACAACCACTACGTGCCCAACCTGACGTTCGGGCCGATGGTCTGCCAGGCCCTGCGCAAGCACAGCCGCGTGCCCATCGACGTGCACCTGATGGTGGAGCCGGTGGATGCGCTGGCGCTGGCTTTCTGCCAGGCCGGCGCGGACCTGGTGAGCTTCCACCCCGAAGCCAGCCGGCACGTGGACCGCACGCTGCAGCTCATCCAGGCCGAAGGCAAGCAGGCCGGGCTGGTCTTCAACCCGGCCACGCCGCTGGACGTGCTGGACTGCGTCATCGAGCGCGTGGACCTGGTCCTGATCATGAGCGTCAACCCCGGCTTCGGCGGCCAGAGCTTCATCGACAGCGCGTTGCGCAAGATCGAGCGCGCCCGCCGGTTGATCGATGCCACCGGCCGCGACATCCGGCTGGAAGTGGACGGCGGCATCAAGGTCGACAACATCCGCCGCGTGGCCGACGCGGGCGCCGACACCTTCGTGGCCGGCAGCGCGATCTTCGGCCAGCCCGACTACCGCACCGTGATCAGCGCGATGCGCGCTCAGCTGGCGCGCGACTGAGCCGCGCGCCGCGCCGCCAGCAGCGCCAGGCCGGCGCCCATCAGCAGCCAGGTGCCGGGCTCGGGGATCGGGCTCAGGATGGCCGGGCTGATCCAGCCGCCGTTGACCTGGCCCAGGATCAGGCTGAAGTTGCTGGTGTTGGCCGGTCCGGTGGGGTCGATGGTGCCCAGGCCGCGCGTGGCGCTGCCGCCGCCGGCTTCGCTGATCAGGTACTGGCCGTTGCCCAGCTCGTAGACGCCGCGCACGCCCAGGCTGGGCGTGCCCGTCCAGCTGGTGACGAGGCTGCCGGTGCCGGTGAATTCATACAGCCCGAAGCTGGCCAGCGGCTGCGAGCCGTTGGCCGCCGCCAGCACGTTGCCGTTGGCGCGCACCTGCATCTGCTGCGGGATGTTGTTGAAGGCGCCCGTCAAGGCGCCGGCGTAGCTGCCGTCCAGGTTGTAGCGCTGCAGCGCGCGCGAGGTGCCGTCGGACACCAGCAGCTGGCCGCCGAAGGACACCACGTCCCAGGGCGACGCGCCCACCGCGCTGCCGCTGGCCAGCGTCGAGAACGAGCCCAGGATGTTGCCCTGGGGCGAGATGCGCACGATCGACGGACCGGGTGCGCCGTTGTCGGTGCCAGCGTTCACGGCGTAGACCACGCCGTCGATGAAGCGCATGCCGCGGATGTTGCTCAGGCCGCCGCCGGGCGTGTTGCCGCCGATGCGGCCGATGAAGCCGCCGGCATGGTCGAAGCGGAAGATCGCGTTGACGTTCGGGCCCTGATCAGCCAGCCAGATTTCGTTGTTGACCTGGATCGCCACGCGCGGCGTCTGCAGGTCGAACAGGCCCGTGGGGCCGCTGTCGACGATGAAGTTGGCGTTCAGCACGGCGCCCGAGAACGGGTTGAGCGTCATCACGCGGTTCAGCCGCGTGTCCACGGCCAGCAGCACTTCCTGCGCCCAGCTGGGGGCGCTGGCCAGGGTGCCTGTCAGGGCCAGCAGGGCGGCAGCGAAACGGCTGCGAACAAGGGTGCGGAACTTCATGCGAAAGATCTCCAGGCGAAAGGCCAAAAGCGATGCGCTGCAGGATAGCGCCGTGCGCTTCAGGCCAGCACCCGGGCCTTCACCCGCTTGCCCTTCACCGGGCGCTGGTTCAGCGCTGCCTCGGCCCGCTGCGCCACGTCGCGCGCCACCGCGACATAGGTGCTGAAGTCGTTGACGCTGATCTTGCCCACCTGCGCGCCGGGGATGCCGGCGTCCTTGGTGAGCGCGCCCAGCACGTCGCCGGCGCGGATCTTTTCCTTGCGCCCGCCCAGGATCTGGATCGTCACCATCGGCGGCTGCAGCGGCCCGCTGCCGCTGGGCACCAGCTCGGCCAGCGGGTGGAATTCGGGCGCCTGGCCCTGCAGCTGTTCGATGCGGCCCACGCGGCCCATCTCGTCCAGGCTGGCCAGGCTGAAGGCCCAGCC
>JAIXZR010000062.1 GCA_027489455.1 Rubrivivax sp.
CACGTTCGATGTCGTTGCTGTCCATCGCGCGTTCGGCGACCTTCTCGTTTTCGCGGAAGGTGCCGCTCTGGCGCAGCAGCTGGTCCACCAGGGTGGTCTTGCCATGGTCGACGTGGGCGATGATGGCGATGTTTCGGATGTGCTTGGTCATGGTGTTTCTTGAAGCCTGGTGGCTGGGGTCCGGGCCTGCACCTCGAGGGGGCTGAGCAGGCGGTCGGCGATCAGTTCGCCGGCGGTGATGTGGGCGGAGCCGAGGAAGGCCAGCCCGTCGTCGGGGTCGGCATTGGCCACGCGGTACACCCGCACCCGCGGCGCGTCGGCCAGTTGCACACGCCGCCGCAGCCCGGTGAGGAAGCGCCCGGCCTCGTCGTCGGGCAAGCGAACTTCGGGCCAGCCTTGCAGCAGCACGTCGGCGGGCAGCAGCCGGGCTTCGCGCTCGGCTTCGCTCATCGCCTGCAGGGCTTCGAGCGTCACTGCGTCCCTCAGGTGCAGGGGGCCGGCAGCCGTGCGCTGCAAGGCCGAGAGATGAGCGCCGCAGCCCAGCGCCGCGCCGATGTCTTCGGCCAGCGTGCGGATGTAGGTGCCCTTGCTGCACTGCACGTCGATCACGAGACGTTCAGCGTGCCACTCGACGATGTCGATGCGATGAATCGTCACGGCCCGGGTGGGCCGTTCGATCTCGATGCCCTGGCGGGCATAGTCGTAGAGCGCCCTGCCCTCGTGCTTCAGGGCCGAGTGCATGGGCGGCAACTGGTCGATGGGGCCAGTGAAGCGCGCGCAGGCGGCTTCGATGGCAGCCTGGTCGACGGCAACGGGCGTGTCTTCGACGATCTCGCCCTCGGCATCGCCCGTGGTGGTTCGCTGGCCCAGACGCAGCGTGGCACGGTAGGCCTTGTCAGCGTCCAGGCTGACCTGGCTGAACTTGGTGGCCGCGCCAAAGCACAGCGGCAGCAGGCCGGTGGCCAGCGGGTCCAGCGTGCCGGTGTGGCCGCCCTTTTCGGCGCGCAGCAGGCCCTTGCACTTCTGCAGGGCGTCGTTGCTCGTGAAGCCGATCGGCTTGTCGAGCAGCAGCACACCGTGCAGGGCACGGCGCTGTTGACGCGGCTTGCCGGCGGCGGACATCAGTCTTCCTTCGCCCGCGTGGCGTTGGCGCGGGTGATCAGCGCCGACAGGTCGGCGGCGCGCTCGGTGGTCTGGTCGTACTGGAAGTGCAGCGTCGGCACGGTGTGGATCGACAGGCGCTTGAAGAGGCCGTTGCGCAGGAAGCCGGCCGCTTCGTTCAGGCCTTCAGCACATTCGGCCGGGTCGCCCAGCAGCACGCTGAAATAGACCTTGGCATGCGCGTAGTCGGGGGTCACCTCCACGGCGTTGAGCGTGACCATGCCAACGCGCGGGTCCTTCAGCTCGCGGATCAGCTCGGCCAGATCGCGCTGGATCTGGTCGGCGACGCGGAAGCTGCGGTTGACGGTGGATTTCTTGTGGCGCATCAGGGCGCTCCTTCAAACGAGGAGCCCCGCGACAGCGGGGCTCCGACGTGCTCTTCAAGCCGCATGCGCGGATCCGGCTCTGCCGGTCCGCTGCATGAACGCCCCCTCGGGGGGTGGCGACCGGAGGGAGCCTGGGGGCTCAACTTCACAGCGTCCGGGCCACTTCCTTCACTTCGAAGAACTCAAGCTGGTCGCCTTCCTTGATCTCGTTGTAGTTCTTCAGCTTGATGCCGCACTCGAAGCCTTCGCTGACTTCGCGCACGTCGTCCTTCATGCGGCGCACCGATTCGATCTCGCCGGTGTAGATGACGACGTTCTCGCGCAGCAGGCGGAACCTGGCACCGCGCAGCACGCGGCCGGCGGTGATCATGCTGCCTGCCACGGTGCCGATCTTGCTGGCCACGAAGACCGTGCGGATCTCTGCCGTGCCGATGACTTCCTCGCGCTGCTCAGGCGCCAGCATGCCACCCATGGCCGCCTTGATCTCGTCGACGGCGTCATAGATGATGTTGTAGTACTTCAGCTGCACGCCGTTGCCTTCGGCCAGCTTGCGCGCACCGGCGTCGGCCCGCGTGTTGAAGCCGATGATGATGGCCTTGCTGGCGATGGCCAGGTTGATGTCCGATTCGCTGATGCCACCGACGGCGGCGTGCACGATCTGCACTTTCACCTCCGGCGTGCTCAGCTTCAGCAGGCTTTGCGCCAGGGCTTCCTGCGAGCCCTGCACGTCGGCCTTGACGATCAGGCTCAGCGTCTGCGCCGCGCCCTCGCCCATGTTCTCGAACATGCCTTCCAGCTTGGCGGCCTGGCGCTTGTTCAGCGTCACTTCGCGGTACTTGCCCTGGCGGAAGGTGGCGATCTCGCGCGCACGGCGCTCATCGCCCAGCACCATGAACTCATCGCCGGCCTGCGGCACTTCGGTCAGGCCCTGAATCTCGACCGGGATCGACGGGCCTGCCGATTCGGTGGCGTGGCCGTCCTCGTCGATCATCGCCCGCACGCGGCCGTAGCTGCTGCCGGCCAGGACCACATCGCCCTTCTTCAGGGTGCCGCTTTGCACCAGCACGGTGGCCACCGGGCCGCGGCCCTTGTCCAGCCGCGCTTCGATCACCAGGCCCTTGGCCGCAGCGTCTGAAGGCGCCTTCAGTTCCAGCACCTCGGCCTGCAGCAGCAC
>JAIXZR010000202.1 GCA_027489455.1 Rubrivivax sp.
CCGGACACGATGCGCATCGTCGGTACGCTGGGCCAGATCCTGGGCCCGCGCGGCCTGATGCCCAACCCCAAGGTGGGCACCGTCACGCCTGATGTGGCCACCGCGGTGAAGAACGCCAAGGCCGGCCAGGTGCAGTTCCGCGTCGACAAGGCCGGCATCATCCACGGCACCATCGGCCGTCGTTCCTTCGACGACGACAAGCTGGTGGCCAACCTGCGTGCCCTGCTGGAAGCGCTGAACAAGTCCAAGCCGGCTTCGAGCAAGGGTGTGTACCTGCGCAAGGTGGCGGTGTCTTCGACGATGGGCGTGGGCGTGCGCGTGGACACGCAGTCCATCGCGCTGCAAGCCGCAGGCTGATCGACAAGCAAGGCTTCAAGCAAGGCAACAAACAGATTTTGGTGGGCTGGGGCGCGGCTGAGAGGCCATGCCCCGGGTCATCCAAGACCGCTGGCGAGGCGGGTGCACGGGGTCGAACCCGAACACCTTCTTCTTAATCAGATGTCTGGCCTTTCGGGCCGTTCATCCAGCCAGCGCAGATGGCGGTCCCGCTGCAAAGGATTCCTGTTCAGGGGTTCCGATAAACAGCAAGGTCGCTGAATTTCGGGTGTGCCAAGGGTGCAATGCACTCGAGGCACGTTATGTGTGAGGAAAAGACCTTGAGTCTCAATCGCAATGAAAAGGCCGCCGTGGTCACGGACGTTGCTGCGCAAGCAGCCCGTTCGCAGACGCTGGCACTGGCCGAGTACCGCGGCCTCACCGTGGAAAACCTGAACAAGCTGCGCGTCGACGCGCGGTCCAAGGGTGTTTACCTTCACGTGCTGAAGAACACCCTGGCCCGTCGCGCCGTTGCTGGCACGCCGTTCGAGGTGGCCCAGGGTGAGATGGTCGGCCCGCTGATCTATGGTTTTTCGGAGGACGCCGTGGCTGCTGCCAAGGTCATCGCCGACTTTGCCAAGACCAACGACAAGCTGATCATCAAAGGCGGCGCGTACGCCGGCAAGGCTTTGAATGCAGACGGCGTGAAAGCGCTGGCTGCCGTTCCTAGCCGTGAAGTGCTGCTGTCGCAGATCGCCGGCCTGCTGAAGTCGCCGGTGCAGCGCATGGCTGCCGTGGTGGCCGCACTGGCCGAAAAGTGTGGCGCTGGCGCCGAAGCACCGGCCGAAGCTGCCGCTGCCGAAGCCCCCGCGGCCTGATGCCTGACTGGCATCGCCCTCCAGAACCCTTGAATTAGTTAGGAAATCAAAATGGCATTCGATAAAGACGCATTCCTGTCCAGCCTGGACAGCATGTCGGTGATGGAACTGAACGACCTGGTCAAGTCCATCGAAGAGAAGTTCGGCGTGTCCGCCGCCTCGATGGCCGCCCCGGCAGCCGGTGGTGGCGGTGCTGCTGCCGCCGTCGTCGAGGAGAAGACCGAGTTCAACGTGATGCTGCTCGAAGCCGGCGCCAACAAGGTGTCCGTCATCAAGGCCGTGCGCGAACTGACGGGCCTGGGCCTGAAGGAAGCCAAGGACCTGGTCGACGGCGCCCCGAAGGCCGTGAAGGAAGCGATCCCGAAGGCTGACGCCGAGGCCGCCCTGAAGAAGCTGGTGGAAGCCGGCGCCAAGGCCGAGATCAAGTAGTCGGTTCAGTCCCTGTGGCGCCTTGGCGCCGCGGGGGCACCTGCCAGCGCGGCGTGCCGTGTTGGCAAGTGTTTTCTGATCCGACTGCAGAGAACAGGTTTGGTCGGGCTCCGGTGCAACGCCGGGGTTGTCCGCCAGCGGCAGGTAGTGGCCTGCCACCAAGCATCGGTGCAACGCCGAGTAGCCAGTCGCCGACGAGACCCGCCCGGGCCCGGTGGGTGTCATCGACACGGAGAGAGATCAATGGCGCAAGCAACCCCCTACACCTACACCGAGCGCAAGCGGATCCGCAAGAGCTTCGGCAAGCGTGCGAGTGTCCTGAACGTTCCCTACCTGCTCACGATGCAGAGCGACAGCTATGTCGCCTTCCTGCAGAAGGATGTCCCGCCGCAGAAGCGCAAGCCTGAGGGCTTGCAGGCTGCGTTCCTCTCGGCTTTCCCGATCGTCTCGCACAACCAGTTTGTCGAGATGAAGTTCATCGAATACAACATCGCCAAGCCGCCGTTCGACGTGCGCGAATGCCAGCAGCGTGGCCTGACTTTCGCCGCCGCCGTGCGCGCGAAGCTGCAGATGATCATCTATGACCGGGAATCGCACCCGGCCAAGGCGGTCAAGGAAATCAAGGAACAAGAGGTCTACATGGGCGAAGTGCCCCTGATGACCGACTACGGCTCCTTCATCGTCAATGGCACCGAGCGTGTCATCGTCAGCCAGCTGCACCGCAGCCCGGGCGTGTTCTTCGAGCACGACAAGGGCAAGACGCACAGCAGCGGCAAGCTGCTGTTCAGCGCCCGGATCATCCCGTACCGCGGCAGCTGGCTCGACTTCGAGTTCGACCCGAAGGACATCCTGTACTTCCGCGTCGATCGCCGCCGCAAGATGCCGGTGACGATCCTGCTCAAGGCCATCGGCCTGAACCCGGAAAGCATCCTCGCGCACTTCTTCGTCAACGACACCTTCCGCCTGATGGACACGGGTGCGCAGATGGAGTTCGTACCCGAGCGCCTGAAGGGCGAGGTCGCTCGCTTCGACCTGACCGACAAGAACGGCGTCGTCGTCGTCGAGAAGGACAAGCGCATCACCGCGCGCCATGTGCGCACGCTGGAACAGGCGGGCACCGGCTTCGTCAGCGTTCCTGAGGACTTCCTGGTCGGCCGCGTGCTGGCGAAGAACCAGGTTGACCCCGACACCGGCGAGATCGTGGCCAAGGCCAACGACGAGCTGACCGAAGCGCTGCTGAAGAAGCTGCGCACGGCCGGCATCAAGGAAATCCAGTGCCTGTTCACGAACGAGCTGAACCAGGGCGCCTACATCAGCCAGACGCTGGCCTCTGACGAGACCGCCGACCAGCTGGCCGCGCGCGTGGCCATCTACCGCATGATGCGCCCCGGCGAGCCGCCGACCGAAGACGCGGTGGAAGCCCTGTTCAACCGCCTGTTCTACAGCGC
>JAIXZR010000242.1 GCA_027489455.1 Rubrivivax sp.
CGCACGGTGTTCTCGATCACGCGCGGGCCGGCAAAGCCGATCAGCGCCCGGGGCTCGGCCATCACGACATCCCCGACGAAGGCAAAACTGGCGGAGACGCCGCCCATCGTCGGGTCCGTCAGCACGCTGATGTAGGGCAGCTTCGCCTTGGCCAGGCGCGTCAGCGCAGCATTGGTCTTGGCCATCTGCAGCAGGCTCAGCAGGCCTTCCTGCATGCGCGCGCCGCCTGTGGCAGCAAAGCTGACGAAAGGCAGCTTCTGCTCGAGCGCGGCTTCGACGCCGCGCACGAAGCGCTCGCCGACCACGCTGCCCATGCTGCCGCCCATGAATTCGAACTCGAAGCAGGCGGCCACCAGCGGCACGCTCATCACCAAGCCGCCCACCACCACCAGGGCGTCGGTCTCGCCGGTGCTTTCCAGCGCTGCCTTCAGCCGCGCCGGGTACTTCTTGCTGTCCTTGAACTTCAGCGGGTCGACGGGCATCACTTCCTGGCCGATCTCCCAGCGGCCCTGCGGGTCCAGGAAAGAATCCAGCCGCGCGCGCGCGCCGATGCGGTGATGGTGATCGCACTTCGGGCAGACGTTCAGGTTCTGCTCGAGATCGGTCTTGTAGAGCACCGTCTCGCAAGAGGGGCACTTGATCCACAGGCCTTCAGGCACCGCCCGGCGTTCGGCCGGGTCGGTTTGCTGCATCTTGGGGGGCAGCAGTTTCTCAAGCCAGCTCATCGCTCACTCCTTCGCGTCCAGTGCGGTTCGGATCTCGGCCATGAAGGCCTGCGCCACAGCGGGTGCATTGTCGCGCGTCTCGGTTTCCAGAAGCTGGATCAGCCGCGAGCCGATCACGACCGCGTCGCTGCTGGCCGCCAGCGCCCGTGCCGTGGCCGCATCGCGGATGCCGAAACCCACGCCCACCGGCACGCGCACGTGCTGGCGGATGCGCGGCAGCATCTCGGCCACCGCCGCAGTGTCCAGGTGACCGGCGCCCGTGACGCCCTTCAGCGACACATAGTAGACGTAGCCGCTGGCGATGCGGCCCACGTCCTTCATGCGCTGCTCGGTGCTGGTGGGGGCCAGCAGGAAGATGAGGTCCAGGCCCGCGGCCTTGAGCTGCGCGGCAAAGGCTTCGCACTCCTCGGGCGGGTAGTCCACCACCAGCACGCCGTCCACGCCAGCAGCTGCCGCGTCGCGGATGAAGCTGTGCTGGCCATGGCGCTGGTCGTAGCGCTCCACCGGGTTGGCATAGCCCATCAGCACCACCGGCGTGTGCTGGTTGCGGGCGCGGAAATCGCGCACCGCCGCCAGCACCTGCGGCACGCCGATGCCGCGCGCCAGGGCCCGCTCGCTGGCCTTCTGGATGACGGGCCCATCGGCCATCGGGTCGCTGAAGGGGACGCCGAGCTCGATGATGTCTGCGCCGCCTTCGGCCAGCGCCAGCATGATCTGCGGCGTGGCATCGGCGAACGGGTCGCCGCAGGTCACGTAAGGAATCAGCGCGGTGCGGCGCTGAGCCTTCAGGGTTTCGAGGACGGCCTGGATGCGGCTCACTTGATCACCTGCACGATCTGGGCACCGCCCTTGGCGACTTCGCCCCGGCAGGAGGGCCGGCAGTAGAACTCGGCCCCGGACAGGTCGGCCACGGTGCCGATGTCCTTGTCGCCGCGGCCGGACAGATTCACCAGGATGTGCTGATCGGGCCGCATCGTCGCGGCCAGCTTCATCGCATAGGCCACGGCGTGGCTGCTTTCCAGCGCCGGGATGATGCCTTCGGTGCGGCACAGGTGGTGGAAGGCCTTCAGCGCCTCGTCGTCGGTGATGCCGACGTATTCGGCGCGGCCGATGTCCTTGAGATAGGCGTGCTCGGGGCCGACGCCGGGGTAGTCCAGACCGGCGCTGATCGAATGCGTCTCGGTGATCTGGCCGTTCTCGTCCTGCAGCAGGTAGGTGCGGTTGCCGTGCAGCACGCCCGGGCTGCCGGCCGACAGCGAGGCCGAATGCTTGCCGCTGTCCAGGCCCAGACCGGCGGCCTCGACGCCGATCAGCCGTGTGCCTTCGTGCCGGATGTAGGGGTAGAAGATGCCCATCGCGTTGCTGCCGCCGCCCACGCAAGCGATCACGGCATCGGGCTGGCCGCCGATCTGCTCGGGCATCTGCACCAGGCATTCCTCGCCGATGACGCTCTGGAAATCGCGCACCATCATCGGGTACGGGTGCGGGCCGGCCACGGTGCCGATGATGTAGAAGGTGCTCTCGACGTTGGTCACCCAATCGCGCAGGGCTTCGTTGAGCGCGTCCTTCAAGGTCTTGCTGCCACTTTCCACCGGCACCACGGTGGCGCCCAGCAGGTGCATGCGGTAGACGTTGGGGCTCTGGCGCTTGACGTCTTCGCTGCCCATGTAGACCACGCATTCCATGCCGTAGCGGGCGCAGATGGTGGCGGTGGCGACGCCGTGCTGGCCGGCGCCGGTCTCGGCAATCACGCGCTTTTTGCCCATGCGCCGCGCCAGCAGCGCCTGGCCGATGGTGTTGTTCACCTTGTGCGCGCCGGTGTGGTTGAGGTCCTCGCGCTTGAGGTGGATCTGCGCGCCACCCACTTCGCGGCTGATGCGGGCCGCGTGGTAGACGGGGCTGGGCCGGCCCACGAAGTGCTTGAGCTCGTGGCGGAACTCGCGCTGGAACTCCGCGTCGTCCCGGTACTGGGCGTAGGTGGCTTCCAGCTCGTGCAGGGCGTGGATCAGGGTTTCGGCGACGAAGGTGCCGCCGTAGGGTCCGAAGTGCCCTCGGGCATCGGGTTGGGCGTAGTTCAGCATGGTGTGTCTCGATCGAATCCGGGGCTCAGGCACCGGCGGCTTCGTCGGCCTCGTCGGCCTGCCGCACGGCCTGGCAGAACCGGCGCATCAGCGAGGCGTCCTTGACGCCCTTGCTCGCTTCCACGCCGGAGCTCACGTCAACGGCCCAGGGCCGCACGCGCGCGATGCCTTCGATCACGTTGGCAGGATTCAACCCACCAGACAAAACGAGCGGAAGGCGCACGCTTGCGCGATGTCCTTGCAGCAGTGACCAATCGAACACCTTTCCCGCCCCGCCATAGCCCGGACTGTGGGCATCGAGCAGCAGGGCCTGTGCATCGCCAAAACGGCTGGCAAAGTCTAGCAAATCGAGGTTTTCCGCGCCCTGGGACACGCCGCCGTCGGGCCCCATGCGTGCCGCCCGCAGGTACGGCCGGCCCGCCGCCCGGCACTGGGCGGGGGTTTCGTCGCCATGAAACTGCAACAGTGCCCCCGGCACGGCGGCCAGGCCGGCCTGCAACTCATCCGGCGAGGCATTGACGAACAGCAGCACCGGCGCGACGAAGGGCGGCAAGCGCCGCGCCAGCATGCCGGCACGGTCGGCACTGACGTGACGCGCGCTGCCGGGCCAGAGCACGAAACCCAGCGCATCGGCGCCGGCCTCGACGGCAGCGTCGATATCGGCCTCACGCGTGAGGCCACAGATCTTGATGCGGGTACGGTGGCGCATGGTCCACATCATGCCTGCTGCGCCGCGCCGCGCTTGCCCCCGGGGCAGCGCGGGCGCAGTGGCTCAGGGCAGCCAGTCCCCTGCCGGCACCCGATCCGGCAAGCCGTGCTCGGCGTCGTACTGCGGCCCCAGGAAGTACAGGCCGTCGGCGGGGAAGGTGGGCGCCGCGGCGGCGCGGCTGCGGGAAGCCAGCACCTCGGCCACCCAGCCGGGCGCATACCGGCCCTGCCCCACCGCCAGCAGGCAGCCCATGAGGTTGCGCACCATGTGGTGCAGGAAGGCATTGGCCTGGAAATCGAAGCGCCAGTAGGCCCCGCGCTGGCCGATGTCGATGGCCTGCAGCGTCTTCACCGGCGTGGGCGACTGACAGCCAGCCGCGCGAAAGGCGCTGAAGTCATGCTCGCCCAGCAGCAGCGCCGCCGCAGCGCGCATGGCATCGCCGTCCAGCGGCCGGAAGACCCAGCCGCACTGGCCGCTTTCCAGCGCCGGGCGCACCGGTGACTGCAGCACCAGGAACCGATAGCGGCGGGCACGCGCGCTGTTGCGCGCATGGAAGTGCGGGGCCACGGGCTGGCACCACTGCAGCGCGATGTCCGGCGGCAGGAAGGCGTTGGTGCCGCGGACCCAGGAAAACGGGTCGCGCCAGACCGGCGGGTCGATGTGCACCACCTGCTGCAGCGCATGCACGCCGGCGTCGGTGCGGCCGGCACAGACCGTGCGCAGGCCGCCTTCGTGCGGCCCGCCGATGAAGGCGGCCAGCGCCGCTTCCAGCGTGTCCTGCACGGTGCGGCCGCCGGGCTGCGACTGCCAGCCCTGGTAGCCGCCGCCGCGGTAGCTCACCCCCAGGGCCAGCCGGGGGGCGGTGGCCATCAAAGGGTGTCGAGCATGCCTTGTGCCTTGGCGCGCAGGGCGCCGTCGGCCTTGGCCAGCACTTCCTCGAGCAGGTCCCGGGCGCCTTCGAGATCGCCGATCTGGCGGAATTCCTCTGCCAGTTCGAGCTTGCGCGACAGCGCGTCGGACTCGGGGTCGTCGACCCGGGCATCGGGCTCGATGCCGAAATCGCCGAAGTCCAGCGCAGCGTCCTGCGCAGCCGTGCCGCGCGGCGCGGGCTCGCCCAGATCGAAGTCCAGGCCGCCGCCAGTCTGGCTGCGGATCACGCCGGAATCGGTGTCGAAATCCAGGCTCAGATCCGGCGTGACGTCGGCCCGCGCAGGTGCTGGCGGCGGGGGCGCCAGGCTGGGCAGATCAAGGTCATCGATGCCGGGCCGCGTGGGCGCCGGGCCTGGCTGCGGCTGGGTGGTCTCCGGGCTCGAATCCAGGTCCAGCGACAGATCCATCGGGCGGCTGTCCAGCGTGGCACTGGCCGAAGGCTGGAAGCTCGGCGGGCCTGCCGGCGCGGCATACGGCACGGTCGACGCGCCCAGCGGCTCCACCGCCTGACCGCGCGCCCCCAGCACCGTGTCGGGCGTGCCACCGGGCTGGTACAGCGGGTTCTCGGGGTCGATGCCCAGGCCCAGCGTCTGCGCCTTGGCCCAGTCCTCGCCCTGCCCGCCCGTCAGGCTGAAAAGCTGCGTGGCCAGCAGTTCGAAGCCCTTGATGTCGCGGCGCTTGGCATAGACCTCGAGCAGCTTGGTGCGGATCGCCATGCGGTCGGGATCCGAACGCATGGCTTCCTTCAGGATCTCCTCGGCCTGCAGGTCGCGGCCGTAAGCCAGGTAGACATCGGCCTCGGCCACGGGATCCACGTCGCCGATGGCGTCGAGCTGGCTCAGCGAATAGCTCATCGACGACGAACTGCCGCTGGTGCTGTTGCCGGCTTCGCGCGTGTCGATGCGCTGGCCGCCGCTGGCGCCGAAGAACGAATCGGGCTGCAGCCGGCTTTCCAGGAACGACGTCTCGCCGGCCTGCTTGCGCCGGCCGCGCAAGCGGTAAAGGCCCAGGCCGCCGAGCAGCAGCACCAGCACGCCGGCGCCAGGCAGCAGCATCGGGTTGGCCAGCAGGCCGTCCAGCATGCCGGGCTCGGCGTCTGCCGCGGGTGCAGGCGCGGGTGCCGGCGCCGGGGCCGGGGCAGGTGCAGGCGGCGGTGGGGGTGGCGGGGGCGCAGTCGCGGTCGCCGGCGCATGCGCGACGACGGCCGGCGCGGCC